>CAZKYS010000079.1:0-11399 GCA_964557085.1 uncultured Caulobacteraceae bacterium | reverse complement strand
CCCCAAGCTCGTTTTCAAGGAATTCAATTTTTGTATAGGGGTGGCTAAATAAATTATTTAGTAAATCTTGACTATATATTTTCGGTAATTGGGTTCTAATTTTATTTTTATGTGCAAGCATTAGGCGCTTCATATCTTCAATCAATTTAATAGTTTGATATGACGTTATTCTTATTCCTTCCAACACGAACAAAACCCATTCCTCCCACGCGTCATTGTCACGCACCGCCTGCAATAGACGATAATATTCCGATTTATTTTGATTAATATAGCGCGACAAATAAAGAATAGGCGTATCAAGCAAGCCTTGCTTAACCAAATAAAGAATATTTAAAATACGCCCCGTGCGCCCATTGCCATCAAAAAATGGGTGAATGCTTTCAAATTGGTGGTGTATGACTGCCATTTTCACCAGTGCATCCCAATCACACAAATCGTCATCATGAATAAAATTCTCTAAATTGCGCATATGCAATTCAATTTGTGGCAAATCTTGCGGTGGGGTATAAACGATCTCACCCGTTTGTTGGTTTTTTAATGCCGTTCCACTTTGGGAGCGAAAGCCCGCATCATTCGCTTCAAGCTCTGCTTGAATAGCTTTGATAAGGTTGTTGGTAAGTAAGCCATCTTTCTTGACCTGCGCAAAGCCATTGCGAAGCGCGGATGCATAGCGATGCACTTCTTTGGCGGCGGCACTCGTGAAATTTTGGGCTATAAAATCACTTTGATAAAGTTCATCATTTGTAGTGATGATGTTTTCAATTGCCGAGCTGTCTTTTGCTTCTTGTAATGACAATGTGCTAATCAGAATATTCTGATTAGGCATACTTAAGGCAACGCCCTTTAGCTCCGCGAGTGCGGCGCGGGCTTGTGTGGTTTTGATTAGGATTGGCTTGGTTTCCAAATCTTTTTGGATAGGCAAATTTGGAATAGCATAAGTGCTTTTAAGCGAAACGCCTTGCCCTTTTGTAGTTCTTATTTCCATGCATACCCCATTTTTTCTAAATGCTTGGCGACCCTTGCCTCTAAATCATTTGCGTGTTCCAATAGTTTTGGCATTGGCGCTTCATAGCGTTCGGCAAGTGTGCGCACCCTTTGGGTTAGGGCTTGGCTTATTCTGTCCATTTCACTATGAATTGCGTTTTCTAGTGTCTTGAGCCATTTATCATTAACCACCAAATCTTTGATTTCGGCTTCGGTCAATTTTGGATACTGCGCCAATGCAAGAGCATCAATTTTGGCATCCAATTCTTTGATTTGGGATTTCAATTCACTTTCGCGCTCATTAAGATTTTCCCATTTTTTCAAAATTGCGATTTCTTCTTGCGCGTCTTTATCTGCTTTTAATTCTTTCAATCGTGCCTTTACATTTGCCTTGTTAATTTTTTCAAGTTCGGCAAAGAAACCATCTTCACCGCCATGTTCTTCTTCAAGCTCAGCAAGTTCCGCGCTTATGGTTTCAAGGCTTGCGCTTAAGTCATTTAGCTTTTTTTGTTCATCAGCAAAAAAGCGCGCAACGATTAGGAGCTTTGGTATAAGGTCGCATGTCCAACCAATATCTTTGTCTTTGCCGACTTTGCCATTCTTATCGGTTTTACCTTTTACAATTACGCGATAGGTTTCGGCTTTCCAACCATCGGATGAGATAAGATAATAATCATCCTGCATTGTCTGCGCCCAATAATCCATTAGGTGTTGATAAACGTCATATTTGCTTATCAAATCTTTGTTTGCGTAATGGGTAAGCAAATCCTCTGATAATTTGAAGATTTCTTCTTTTGGCTGGCAACCCGCAGTCAATGATTTTAACAATGGCTCGGTTTTATTGCGCCATGTTTTGAAATGCGCATTCATCCCATTTATAAATGTCGAAAATTCCGAATGTTCGTAAATCGTCTTTTTGATTGCCGATTTATCAACCGCAAGATCAAAATAATTTGGGCGGCATTCTTTGAATAGGGTCGCTTTTAAGTTCGGGCAAATATCCCAATAGTTTTGCAATCCCTCAATATCAGTTTTTGGTATTCCGCCGCGCAAATGCCCTTCGATGTCTTGTTTGTCTTCTTGTTTTTGACTGTCGATATAGCGCGGAAGATTTAGATTATATTCGTTCTTTTCAATCTGTTCGTATGAAACAATTTTTGAAAAACCCGCGATTTCAATTTGGTTCGTGAAGGCATCAACGATTTTGTGAATGTCTTGTGCGCGCAGTCGGTTCTTTGGGCCATCTTTCATAAAGCCCGAAGAAGCATCAATCATAAAAATGCCCTTACGCGCTTGTGCATCTTGCTTGTCGATTACGATAATGCACGCGGGGATGCCGGTGCCATAGAACAAGTTTGCAGGAAGGCCGATAATACCCTTAATATAACCTTTTTTGATCAGGTTTCGGCGAATATCCGCCTCGGCATTGCCACGGAACAAAACCCCGTGCGGCAAGATACATGCGCCTTTGCCCGTGCTTTTCATTGAGCGGATTATATGAAGCAAATAGGCATAGTCACCCTGTTTACTTGGCGGTGTGCCGAATGATGCAAATCGGTGGTATTTATCATTGTCAGTATCGACACCGTTGCTCCAGCGCTTGTCACTGAATGGTGGGTTTGCGACGACATAATCAAAAGTTTTTAAGGCTTCACCGTCTGTGAATTTTGGTTCGGCAAGGGTGTTGCCAGACATAATCAAAGCGCCTGCATTATCATGTAAATACATGTTCATTTGCGCTAAGGCACTTGTAGCTGAATCCTTTTCCTGCCCATAAAGAGTAACTTTTGTGCTCGCCTCGTCGGCAACTTTAATTAACAAAGAACCTGAGCCGCAAGTTGGATCATAAATTGTTGTGTCTGGTGTAGTGTTCGCCTTTTTAATCTCTAGAATTTGAGCCATGACCCGACTAACTTCAGCAGGGGTATAGAACTGCCCTTTGCTTTTGCCGCTTTCGGTGGCGAAATGGCGCATAAGATATTCATACGCATCGCCCATAATATCATCGCCATCGGCTCGATTTTTTGAAAAATCTAGTTCAGGCTTTTGGAAAATTGAAATAAGATTGGTCAATCGCTCGACCATTTCCTTCCCGCTTCCAAGTTTCGTTTCCGAGTTGAAGTCGATTTCTTTTATGCCCGTTAACTTGTTCTCATTTGCAATGGGCGCCAAAATTTTCTTATTTATTTGGTCGCCAATATCGGACTTTCCTTTTAAGGCAACCATATCTTCGAAGGTTGATCCTGCGGGAACCTTTATGGGCGGAAACGGCTTGCCTGCATATTTGTCACTAACATATTTAACAAACAGCAACGCGAGGACATAATCCTTGTATTGGCTTGCATCCATACCGCCACGCAACTCATCGCAACTTGACCAAAGGGAGCTATATAATTCTGATTTTTTTATCGCCATGATTCTTATACCTAACTGGGGCATCATGTTGGATTTGTAGGATTATTGCAATAAGTCAGGTGTGATAAGTATTCATTTTTATAAGTATTTAGGGTTGCACCGCGTTTCTTTGGCAATGGAAATAAAGAGAAAGCAAAAATATGTTAAAAATCGCGGTAGAAAATACACTTTCGAGGGTGTCCAGAGGGGCGTGAAAGCCCCTTTTGGTCATGGGGTCGAGGGGAGCTTGAAGGCTCTCCTTGTCGTGGTTCAGGGTGCGAAAACTCTGGTCTCCATGAAGTGGCGGTATCCAATCGGCGGACGGTTGGTCTCTCGGATAGAGGGTGGGTTTACAAAGGGGCAGGCACGCCCATTGTTCGTGGTCAGGCGGCGAAAAGCTTGTGCGTATCCAAACCGCATAGGGTTGGTCGATGGGGTTTGGGGATAAAGAATTTTCCCCTTTTGGTGCAACAAGGCTCAATGCCTTTTATGCGCCAACTGCCAAGAGGGATGCAACGGGAGAAGTGCCAACGGTCTCCCTTGCCAAGATGTGTAAGAATATAAATGAAATTTGTAGTCGCGCACACATCTTGCAATCGGCGTAAGGCGATAGGTTATTATAAAAATGGGTGGAAAAGTGGTGACCATTAGGACGAATGGCTGAGTGTTTAACCCAAAAGAATTAATGAAAAAACTTCTAGCGATTTTGAAAAAATTCAATTTTTCCAAATACTATGTAGGTCATATTGGCAGGTGTTTTTCAGGATATTTTGTTCTTAGCCTCGAAATTATTAGTAAACATTTGGTTTGGGCGCATTTTCCTTTAGCCATTTGATTTTTTCAGGGTTCATATTATCTATTTCCGCCTGTAGAATTGGAAACATTTTATATGACTTTGGAAAAATTGCTTTTAATTTTCTAGCGGTATCTCTGTCAAATTTCTTTCTATCTTCTATAAGATCCGATAGTACATTAACCATCAGACCAGATTTTCGTGATGCTTCTTGTAGAGAAATGCCGCGCTGCACCAATCCGTATTCTAAAAATTTTCCTACCGATAAATATGGTAGTCCGCTTTTGAACTTGATGTCATCATTTTTGAGTTCAAACTGCAAAACTTCGGCTTTTGTTACTCTAGCTTTAGACATTCGGAATACTCCTTTCACAGTAAAATTCGAGGTCGGTCACAACTGCATTTTTCCAGATGAATCTAAACTCTCCGCCGCACTTTAGTAAGTATGTATGTTTTCGACGTCCATCGTCAAGGTCAATTGCGCTATATAAATACTCTTCAAGCCACTGCTCCTTTAAAGAACTGGAAATCCCTAAAAGTGTTAGAAAAAATCTTATATCACTCTCGCATTGTCGGCAATTATTAATGAAATTAGTCTGTAAAGTTCCAATATCCATATCATGAAAATAAGCCATTTTATATATTCTACTTCCCAGAAACCAAGTTTTTCATATGAAAATTAACAAAAATCGCCAAAAAGAAAGTTAATATAATACTGATTGAAAACCATCCATATGATATTGCAATCATAATAAGTAAGTTATTATGATTGCAGACAGGAAATCCTGCATTTTCTGACAACCAATAAAGAATCAGTATTGATATTACACCTGAACCAATAGAAGTAATGCCATTAATCTTTGATTTGAATTTTTCAATATTTATAACGAATAACCTCGCTGAATTAAATTTTTGAGTATCCGTAACATCAATTAGTGGTTTCTCAGCTCCATCGCGCTTTAATTCTAGCATTTCATCTATTTTTCGCTTCCACATATCATCTACAATTCGCAATTCTTGTGGAACTAGGTACTCGTAGCCAGCAAAGCCAAAATTAAGCGCTGCACCTAATTGAATTAATGATTGAAACTCTCCCCAATTTGACACAAATGTTAACCTCATAAATGCTATATTTGAAAATTTGCAACAAATAAAGAATTAGTCAATGCTGAATAACACTAGTTACATTAGCGTTATTTTTACCTGATAAATACCTAAACAATGTCGCACGACCTATTCCAAAATCGTAGGCAATAGTGTGTGCTTTGATGCCGCGTTTCATCATTATGCGTGCGGCCTTTACTTGGTCTTCAGTCATCTTACGCGGTGCGCCGATTTTGACCCCGCGTTCCTTTGCCGCCGCTAAACCCGCCCGCGTTCGTGATACAATCATGCGGCGTTCGACATGGGCGATCATTGCCAATATGGTTGAATATAATTCGCCCGCCTCATTCCCTGTGTCGAACCCTTCGCCGATTGAATAGAGGCTTGCGCCCCGCTCCCCCAATTCATCCACTATGGTCATTATGTGCGGGATGGAGCGCCCCAATCTATCCAATCGCCACACCACCAATTTATCACCCGCATTTATGTCCTGCATGGCGGCATCAAGCCCCATGCGGTCACGCGATACGCCCGTTATTTTATCTTCATAAATTGTCGTGCAACCCGCCTTAACTAAGGCGTCATATTGCAAATCCGTGTTTTGTTCGGCGGTTGAAACCCGAACATAACCGATTAGTCGGCCTCCGCCTTTTACCCCTTCAAAGGGTGGAAAAGGCGCGGATTTGCAAGGTTTTGGATTTGATTTGCGCGGCATGAATTGGGGCTTTCTGCTTAAAGTCTCAAAAATTGTCGGTTGTGAGACTTTGCCAAATACGCCGCTTTTTAGCCTCAACAAAAAACGGGAAGGGACATAAGTCACCGTTTTTATTGGGGTTTAGAATAGCACAATTCAAACCATTCCAAAAGAAAAAAGAGTCTCAATTATGACAGGAAATGAGACTGTAAACCTGTTTATATTCAAATGTTTAAACGAAGAGATAAGAAACATGACTAAGAATTCTAAAATTGCAGGAATAGTTTTAGGTTCAATTTTTGCCGCGACAGCCTTAACCGCCGCGAATGACGCAATGGCGTTGGATGTGGGACAATGTTTGCCAATGGCACAAATGAATCAAGCCTTGATTGCCGATGGTCAAAGAACTCTTATAATTGGTGACCGTGTTGCTATAAATAATTCGACAGCATCAAACACGGGTCTGGTTGTTAATCGCTGGGTAAACACAGTGACTTCGAATGTAGACGGTTCATTAGGCTATCAATTGGAAGGTGATAAACCGAGAGCGGAAACTTCAAATCAGGTCTGTGTTGCGGCAAAACTTACAAACATACAGTTATTGGATGCAAGGGCAAACGAAGTTCCTAAAGAAGCATATCTGGGCGGAAGGTTCGAACAAACTATCAATAACGCTGCGTCGGCAGGGTTTAGACCAATGTTAATTTCAGATACAGTTTTCAACAATGGTACAATAAACCGAAATGGTTTGCCAATAATTGTAATGGGTAAGCTTTCAGAGAGATTTGGCTCTATATCGGCCTATAAACCAAGTGGTAATTTAGAAATGTTGGTTCAATATCAGAATTTAGATTACACTCCCCTTGCTCTTCAAAGATTAGCAAGTAACCCTCAAAATATTACTTTAGCTGGACTAAATAAATAATTTTAAACGGCGAATCCTGCGTCAGCTTTTGGTTGCGGGGCAATTATCATTGAGATTTCTTTTTCTGTTCGCACTTCTTTGTTATCCAAGGGTAGTTGTGCCATTTTTGCGGCTTGAAAATTACTTAATAAATTGGGGGCATTTGGAAAATTTTCTGAAAGCACGACAGCTCTTCCAACAATTGATGTAGAAGTATTATTTGAAGAAACGGAAACCTTTCCTTCATTGCTTAATTCCGTATTAGGATTAGATTTTAATTCTTCAGCTTGTTTTATAGTTTCTTTCACGCCTGGCGTTTGGTCTAGGGTATTAAACTTAGCTTTTTCTTCTGCGGTCGCGGTATGATTTTCAATTTTCTTAAATAAATCGCCGTATAGAATAGCGTTATCAACTTCTTGTGTTGCTTTGTTAATATCACCGCCGTTTGCTTGCATTCTCTTTGCAATTAATTTCTGACGATTGGATGGCTTCTTCATAAAGTCCATCAAGCTATCAATTTCGACACCATTCATATCCATGCCAGCAAAATTATGAACCGAATTATCCCATGCTACTTCCCGCGCGCGTTCTTGTTCTTCTCGCAATTGGGTTAAAACTTCATCGGCGGTTCGAACAACGTCTTTGTCTTGTTCTTCTTGTTAGCGCTCTTCAAGTTGAAGTTTTAGAGTTTCAATTGGGTCTATATCCGCAATTATTGCCTGACGATTTATAAATGAGCCATCAATGGTTTGATTGGCATTGAAAATCTGTTCATTGATTGCATCGGAAATACTTACTAATGATTTTAGTAAGTCGCCATTTCCAGAGCCTGCAATTTCTTCTTTCATGCTTTTAAGTTTAAATGGCGTAAGTTAAAGCCACCTAACTTTTATCTCGGATTTAGCTCAAATTTGAAATATCCATTACTAAATCAAGTTAGATAGGGATTTGCGCTCTTAATTAATTGGCTTGGGCTCTGGGGGTTTTGCCTTGGCGGTAAACCGTTCGTCACTTTCTTGGAAATATTTAGAATAATTGGTGCATAATCGGCTTAAATAATCGTGACTGGCATTGGGAAGTGCGTTTATTATGAAGTTTCTAGCCTTTTCGGCATATTTATACCCCAATATGGCGGCATCACCGACTGGAACAATATTAGAGATTTGATGGCGCGAGGGCTGATTTTGATTTCGGGGTTCGAATACAAGTTGGCAATAGCGAATATGGCGTTTTGCCAGCATTAAATCTATAGAATCTTCGAGGTTTTTTAAGCTCTTTTCAAGGTTAGCATTAGGCTTAATAGAGCCCATTAGGTCGGATATTAAAGCAACTAGAGTTGTGCTGGTTCTTTTTGCTGAAAGTTCTAAAGCGTCCCATTTGAATTTGGCAAGAGTGATATTTACGGGGCCGCGTTTTGGTAGCAAAAGCGCCCGCAGCTCCGTTTCAAAATATTCCTCAATATTTGGACGCATACGCCAAAAATAGAACATATTTAAGTTTGACAGATTTAGAATGAAAAATTGGTTAATTTTTTAAAAACTCAATTTTGTTTTATGATATGTTGATAGTGAGACCATTAAAAATTCAATACATAATGTTAGTTTAAATGCAAAATACAAAACTTGATAAATATTCTCAGTTATCTAACTTGTCTAAATTCTCAGACATTAGAGCCCTTAGCATATTCGCAACTATGATAGATTATGCTGGAGATATTGGTTCACTTGAACTTACAGTTCTAGTTTCAGATTGGTTCATCGAACTAGAAAGTCGTAAACTAACTGATGCGCAAAGAGTTAATCTTTATTATTGCGTTTCTAATCTATGGGCTATCAGATACAAACTAGAAATTCAAAATACACAAGGCTCTTGGGATTGGGAACAATCCGAATTACAAAATCAGATTATCTACTTGTAAAAAGCAATTGTTTCAGGAAGTTTTGCAAATCTTCCAAAACAAAGGAAATGTGAAATATTCACTAATCTGGCAAATGCATATGGTACTGTTGGCAGATTTGTCGAAGCTAGGGAATACTACTCTAAAGCTATTCGACTTGATGAAAACTTTTGGATGGCGCGTGGCAATCGTGGTCGCGCGGTAATGTATTACGCCGATAAACTTTACGACTTTGGACATAGAAATATATTCGCGATGTTTGCTTACAAAGATATTAATCTAGCAGTTCAAAGTATTAAAGATTACCCCAATTTGGGCGATGTTAGTTTACTACCCTTTTTTGAAAATGCACAAAGACAAATCGCAAATAAATTTGATGTTAAGAAGATAGAAGAACTCTATTGCCCTGAAGGCTTTTCTTGGGGAAACAGTCAAGAAGAAATAGAATATCGAAAATGGGTGGCTGAAAATAACGCTTTTCTAAATCCATTAAACGACTTTGAGACTGGACCTATAATTGCTCACGACGTTCTGAGCTTACCAAGTTTTGTTACAAATATTGATGAACCACCTGTCCTAATTGGACTATTTAACCAAATTAAACAAGAATTTGCTTCGGCAAGGTTTTTGTTTTTCGAAGGTATGCGTTCTGAAGAAAGCCATTTCTCTGACCAAGGTGTTGGGCTTGTAAATACTTTAGATTATCCACAGTACGGTATTGCAACTGAAAAAATAAAAATTGCATTCCGGATGTTATATTCCATCTTTGATAAAATGGCGTTTTTCTTAAATTATTATTTGAAGCTTGGCATTGAGGAACAGAAAATTAGTTTTAGGAATATATGGTTTAATTTCGGAAAAAAACCTAAAACTATTAAAGATGAATTTAACAAATCTGAAAATTGGGCTTTTCGCGGTCTTTTTTGGATGAGTAAGGATTTTTTTGAAGACGATTTCAAAGAATTTCTCGAACCCGATGCAATTGAAATAAATGCAATAAGAAATTATCTTGAACACAAATATCTAAAGGTCAAAATGTTCGAAAACTTGGATACGAAAGCAGTGAAAAATTATTTCGACTCATTCAATGATAATCTTTCGTACCAAATATCTAAAAAAGAAATTGAAAAAAAGACATTGGAGTTATTAAAAAGGGCGAGGGCAGCGATAATTAACTTATCGCTTGGCATGAACTTTGAAGAACAGAAAAAGGCATCTCTTAGACCAGAAAACATGATGATTGCCCCCATGATTACGGGTATGATTGATGATGAATGGAAATTGTAAACGGCTTGGGGTGACCCAAGCCGTTATATTATGTTGATTTAGCTTATTGATTACCAAGATGAATCATAAGCAATGCCACAACCTTCTTTGATAATTTCACGTGCTTTGCGGATGAATTCTAGGTCATCTTCTTTTTCTTCGCCTGTGCTTACACCGAAGAAAGAGCCGCGTGTTTCGGGAAGCAAATTGCAATTGATTGCGGCTTCAAGTGCGTCAAGGTCTTCAGGGTTTAGCAACAAAGTCTCACAATTAAACTCGGGGCTTTTACCGCCTTTGGCTATGTATATTTGTTGCATCCAACCATGAAGATTTGGATGTTTGCGCCAATAGTGAAATTGGGTGGCATTATCGCCTAATTTGAAATCCACCTGAGGGCGAGTTTCGTCACGTTCAATTGAAAAAGCATACATATCAAGTCCCATTTTAGTCTCCTTTTGGGTAAGGCACACGTTCATTCGTGCGGCCTGTTGGAGACGAACAAGTTTCAGACATTCGCGCGTTCAATGCCCCAACACGGCTTTGCAAAAGGTGGTGCGGGCAGCGGGCTTGAAGGCATATGCGATGAATGAAACTAAGGAATCAATATGGTCAGGTCGCAGAATGTGTAACTCCAGCAATGGAGACATGGGCGATAAAATTGCTTTTTTGAACGTATGTCCGCAAATGGATTTTAAGGCGATTTGGCACATTTCTTGGCAATACAAATCAGGTTGAATTCAAAATTAAAGCCAAAGAAAAACCCGATTTTACGCCCCCATTTCACTTACGATATTGAAAACCAAGCTAGGCAATAAAGCCGCTTCAAGAACACGGCCTTTAATGCGCACGGGCAAATGAAGATGCCGAAATCCCAAATGCCCATAAATTATGGTCACGCAGTTTTTGTTCTTCAAAGTAATCATATCAATGCCAAAGCAATTTGGGTTTAAGTTTGAATTTATATTCCTGCGAAATTGAACATTGAAGTCAATTTAGATTTTGACGTTCGCATTGGTTATACTGATTTCTAATTCCTTTTGTTCCGCGCTCAATTGAGAGCCTGATGATCAAACTATTCAAAACCACCCTGTAAAACCGCAAGGCGTAAAGCCTTCTCCACATTCGTTGCAATTCCATGAATGCGGTTTGGGTGGGTTTTGAATGCTGCGCCCTCCATCGCTTCTCAATTTTGAGCGGCGGGTAAAAAAGGAGGAAATCATGTTCAAAATGACCAAAAGCGAACTTAAAACAAAATCAAAATTTGAGCTTCAAGCAATGTTCAATAAAGTTGCGGGAACAATTCCCGCCCTTGAAAACCCAAATCTTGAATTGGCAAAATCATTGCTTTGCATGATTAAAGCCG
>CAZKYS010000078.1:0-11574 GCA_964557085.1 uncultured Caulobacteraceae bacterium | reverse complement strand
GGCGGGGAGGTTCAATTCAAAGATGAATTTGGCTTTTCAGGTTATCGTAATATCGAAACTGGTTTTAGTGATGATGGATGGTTTAAAACCGGTGATTTGGTTGAAGTCGCGCAAAATGGCGAATGGGAATTGGTCGGGCGCTGCAAAGAAATGTTTAAGTCAGGTGGGTATAATATTTATCCGCGTGAAATCGAAATGGCACTTGAAAAACATTCAAAAATTAATGCCGCCGCAGTAATTGAAATACCAGATGAAATATTTGGCGAGGTTGGGCATGCCTTCATTGCAACTTTTTACGATGATTTAAGCGAAAAAGAAGTTATTGAATATGCACGCTCTATGCTTGCGAATTATAAAATTCCGAAAAAATTGACGATATTAAAAACCTTGCCAATGCTTCCAATTGGCAAGGTTGATAAAATCGCTTTACGCAAATTGGTTTAATTATAAACCAATTTTAGACCTGATTTCAGGTAAAGCCGCGTCAAGGCGCGAATAAAATGGCGCATAAGATTTTCTCAAAGCCTCTGTTAGCTCCGGGCCCGCTTTTTCAGGTGAGCCAGTGGAAAAAGGTGGTTGTGGGTCGTATTCAATATTAAGCTCTATTGCCTTTGCACGGGTTTCATCTTTTAATTTTGCCGCAAGTGTAAGCGCCATATCAATACCCGACGTAACGCCGCCCGCAGTTATACGATCACGGTCAACAATCACGCGACCTGGTGTATATATTGCACCCAATTGGGTAAGTTTTTCACGAACTGCCCAATGGCTTGTGGCTTTATAACCTTTTAAAAGCCCCGCCGCGCCAAGGATTAATGAACCAGTACAAACAGAAGTAACCAGCGAAGCATCTTTTGCGCGCGATTGAAGAAACTCAATTACTTCTTTGTCTTGCATACATTTTACTGTGCCTAATGCACCGCCAGGGACAAATAGAATATCTATTTTTTTTGGCGCTTCTGCAAATGTCATTGTTGGCATAATTGCAAGGCCAGAATCAGATTTTACAGGCTCTTTATCTTTCCAAATAATTTCAACTTTATGGGTTCCCATGCCGCTAAAAACAGCCTCTGGACCCACTAAATCAAGTGGAAACATTCCTGGATAGGCAATCATGGCAAGAATTGGCCTATTATCAAAAATGCCATTTGCCTTTCCCGTTGCAACAGCAGTAACGGCAGGTACGGCACCCGCGATTAATGCGCCTGTTAAAATGGCGCGGCGATTTGGTTTTTCCACCTATTCACTCCCTTAAATAAAAGCTAGTATTGACTAATATTTTATGAGTGTCAAGTTAATCATTTGATGGTTTATGCGCATCTGCATCAATATAAATATGCATATTTTCATCAATAAAACCTAAGACTTGAATAATAGAGCAGGCAGGAAGAATATTTAAAAAAAACTCATTAAACGCTTTAATGATTTGTTCTAAATTATTCATATCGCGAATATAAAGACGCACGCGAACAACATCATTCATTTCAAATTTTATCGCTTCAAGCGAGGTTTTCATTATAGTTAAACAATGTAATGCCTGTTTGTATGCATCATTGGGAAAAACTACATTAAGGTCTTCGTCAAAAGGTGCGGTTCCAGAAATATAAGCAAAATTATCAACCATAACCAATCTTGAGAATTTTAGTTTTTCTTGCAAATTTGGCTGTGGCGCAATTTTGATTTTTTTCATTAATCTTCTGTATTCGCTAATGGCAATTGGGTTGTTGCGCGTATTGTATTTTCAGCTTTTGGATCGGCGCAATATAATGCGCGATACCAAATTGAAGTTATAAAATGCGCCAATGAAACATCATCTGGCGCAACCTTATCCACCAAAGAAACAATGTTTTCATCGCGTTCGGCAAAAAGCTTGCGGGTTAAATCATCAATCATTCCGCCCAAAGCTGAAACGCAAAGGTGAATTTGGGCCTCTTCAACATTTGCGGCAGGGAAGCGATGTGTAAGTGCTTGCGCAGTTTTATAATACCATTTGTTGCTTTCGCTTGCGAATAATTTTGCAAATTCTGGGGCTTCTTCGGAAAATTGTAATAGGCATTTCATAAGGCCAGTGTTTGCACGCGCCAAAGAAAGCCAGCGTAAATTGGCATTGAACATAGATTGATATGGATCAAATCCAGTTGCATCACCTTTTTTTACCATAAATTGTTCAAGAAACTCACTTAATATATCCATTACCAAAATTTCTTTTGATGCGTAATAAATATATAAAACGGGTGTTGAAATTTTGGCGGCATCACAAATATCGGATACTTTTAATTCACGATATCCAATACTATTTAAAAGCTCGATTGTGACAAGGCGAATTCGGTCACGCGTTCTTTCGCCTTTGCGTTTTGTAGTGTCTTTCTTCTGTTCTAGCTCAACCCAATCACGAAAACTATTTTCATTTGAAAACGATTGCAATTTAAACCCCATTGTAAATCTATTTAAAAGTATATGAATGTTATATAGGGTTTAAGTCAATAGTTTTCGTTTGTACGATTGACCCATAATGAAAGCCATTGCGC
The DNA here is from genome assembly GCA_964557085.1 of uncultured Caulobacteraceae bacterium. Taxonomy (GTDB): domain Bacteria; phylum Pseudomonadota; class Alphaproteobacteria; order Caulobacterales; family Aquidulcibacteraceae; genus Pseudaquidulcibacter. The sequence continues at coordinate 9,046 of CAZKYS010000078.1, read as the reverse complement.
GATTAAAGCTGGTTTTTCTTCGTGTTCGATTTCTACGATTGCATCAAACAACATCAAATCGCCTTCTGGCTTTGGTTTTAAATCACGCAAAACAAACCTGCATCTAATCTTTGAGCCGCTCTTAACGGGTGCAAGAAAGCGTATTTTATCAAAGCCGTAATTAAGGGGATAGCTTAAATTACTTTCGTCACCTTTAAGCGCATTATCTGTAACTTCATTAATGAATTTTGTAAGCAATGATAATGTAAGAAATCCATAAGAAATCGGGGTTTTATAGGGGCTATTTTGTAAACACCATTCGGTATTTGTGTGTAATGGCTCTAAATCATCGGTGATAGCACCAAATGCATTAATCCGTACTTGGTCAAGCACTAACCATGGTGAAACACCAAGCTCTTTGCCTGTTTGCCATGATTTATAATCTTGCTTTTTTTCTGTTACGATATTCATTTTTAATGCACTTATGTTATTCAACATAGTGGCATTTTGAAATAAGCTAGTCAACACTAAAGTTTTTTTGTGGCGGTAATTTTTTATGAAACCTATTCAACAAGCGTGCGCCATATATCTTTTAAACTTTTCAAATCAAAATCAAATTTTTCAATTTTATTAAAGCTATTATCTTGTTTAAGGTCTTTAACCATAAGCCCAAGTGCACCGCATGAAATATTGCTATCCTCTGATGGGCAAAGGATTTGGGAATTGGGGCGAAGGCTTGCTAATAATTTTGTGATTATTATTGATGCCGCGAACCTACCTTCAATAATTATTGTTTTTGGGCTTTCGATTAGGTCGAGGGCGTAATCAATCACAAGCGCAATATATAAAGAAATCATTGTTGCAAAATATATTTTATTATTTTTTGTATTTAATAATTCTAATTTCTTTCCTGCAAACGGCCCGATATTTTGTAATGGGCAGGGGAGGATTAGTGATTGATTTTCAATAATTTGTGGCAAAATATCAATTAAATCATCTTGATTTTCTTGTAGGTCAATTCTGAAGCCATTATATTTATTAAGTATTTCAATTTCGCGCCCGCCCATGAATAATGCGGTGGGAATTGGTCGTGATTCTATATCAATATTTGACAAAACCCCTTTTGTTTTTCCTAGTTTTTCTAAATCAATGCTTTCATCATTTAACAATGCGCGCATACAAACGAACCATGTGCCGGTTGAAATTATTGTAAAACTCTTATTTTGAAGTTTTTTTGCCCTTCGCATAAATAATAATGCGGCATTAGAATCATGTAATCCAGCGTAGATTTTAACATCATTATTAAGGCCGGTAATTTTTGCAATTTCGGGTTTTATAATTCCTAGGACTTCGTCTGCTTTGGCGAATGGTGCGAATTTTTGTGCAAATCCTAATTCATAGGCCATTTTTGAGGGGGATTTATGGATAAGTGACCATAAATCACTATGCGCGCCAAAGCTTGTGATTTCGCATCTGGCGATTCCTGATAATAAAAACGCCCAATATTGTGCCCAAGGTATTATATCTGTTGCCTCATCAAATCTATCTTTGAATTTGGTTTTTAAATAAAATAATTGCGCACCTAAATTTAGACCATTTTCCATATCTGGTGATAGATTATGGGCAAATTCATCACGCACTTTTTCATATTGCACCTTTATTTCGGATGGTATTTGCCATTCATAATCTAATGGATCAAATAAGGTTTCCCCATCCTTTAGAACTGCACAAGCAGCGCCATGGGCAACGGGTATTATAGCTTCTATTATGCCAATTTTCCCAAATTCTTTTAAAGTTATAAGAAGCCATTCACTGATACCTTTTGTATCAAGGGTTTGATAATGCTCATTTTTAGAGATGACATTTTTGTATGTTTTGCTTATAATCTGATTGCCAAATTTATCCCATAAACTAAGCTTTGAAATAGTTTTTCCGACATCCAAAACTACAAATAAATTAGTTTTTTTCGTCATTTCACGGATTCCTTTTGACATCTGTTATGATTATGCATTATATTCGCTCAAAATACGTTATTATCAATCAAATTCGCGCAAAAGCAAACAAATTACAATAGGAAATCACTTTAAATATCATATAATTTAAAACAAGGGCATAAAAATGTTGGGCTTACCATTTTCTATAGAGCAAATATCAGAACATAATCATAAACATATTGATGCATTAAATGAGGACTTTGATGCCCTTGGCCGCACATTAGGGCGTAAAGGGATTGATATTGAAAAAATTAAAAACAATGCCAAAGATTTTTCTTTGGCTTTGCCTTCATGGGCCACTGGGCGCGGTGGCACAAGGTTTGCAAAATTTCCAATTTTAGGAGAGCCAACAAATATCCATGAAAAACTTCAAGATTGTGCCGTCGTAAATCAATTAAGTTGTGCCGCACCGCGTGTTTCACTTCATTTCCCATGGGATAGTTCAAGTGATTATAATGCATTGAAAGAAGAAGCAAATTCACTTGGCCTTGGGTTTGATGCGGTAAATTCAAACACTTTTCAAGACCAAGCAAATCAAAAACATTCATATAGAAATGGAAGTCTTGGCGCAATTGATGAAGCGGTAAGAAACCAAGCAATCGAGCATAATTTGGAATGTATCGAAATTGGCAAAACTTTGGGATCAAAAGCTATTACAGTTTGGGTGGGCGATGGCAGTAACTTTCCAGGGCAGCAAGATTTTAATCGCGCAATGGATAATTATGTTAATTCGGCATCAAAAATATATAATGCATTGCCGCAAGATTGGTTGATGCTTCTTGAGCATAAAATGTTTGAACCTGCCTTTTATTCTACAATAATTGCCGACTGGGGCAGCAGTTTGATGGCAGCCCAAGAATTAGGTGAAAAAGCAAAATGCTTGGTTGATTTAGGGCATCATGCGCCAAATACAAATATTGAACAAATTGTTTCGCGTTTAAACCGTGCGGGAAAACTTGGCGGCTTTCATTTCAATGATAGTAAATATGGCGATGATGATTTAGATTCAGGATCAATCAATCCGCACCAATTATTTCTTATTTTCAATGAATTAGCAGAAGCTGCGGCAAATTCCAAAGGTGAATTCAAACCTGCTTATATGATTGATCAATCACATAATGTGACCGACCCAATCGAAAGCCTTATTTCATCAACGCAAGAAATTACTGCTGCATTCGTAAAATCAAGCTTGATAAATCGTGATGAACTTAAAGCTGCGCAAGATGATAATGACACTATGCTTGCGTTTCAAACTTTGCGTAGTGCTTATAATATTGATGTATCACCAATTTTGGCGATGGCGCGCTATGAAAAAGGCGGTGCTATCGAGGCTTTGGATTTTTATCGCCAAAGCCAATGGCGCGCCCGTAAAGCACAAGAACGCAAAGTTGTGGGCCTTGGTGCAGGTATAGTTTAAACACTAATAGATTTACGATATTTTTCGGCATCCCAATTTTGCAATTCGTGAATTTGGGATGCGTTAAGGCATTTTAATTTCGCATTTTTTGGTATTCGCATTGCGATTTCTATAATTATTTCCAATATAGCGCGGCCATTTTTTGAAAGATTATTATTGGCAAAAATACCAATATTTTCAACAATAATTGCATCTTTATTGGTTGGGTATATAAAGTTCTTATCATTGAATTTATCGTTTGAAATAAATTTTATCCCATTTGATAAAAATACGGCCCAATCAGGGGTTAGGATTTTGTTGCAAAGAATTTCACAAGCAAAATAATCATTTGAGAAATCTTTGGTTCCGTTTATAGGGTAATAATATTGCGCGCCATTTATTGGCAAGTTTGGCATAATATTATTTTCAATAAATCGATTTTTAAATTCATTTTCTTTTTCAAAATTATAAAGCAAATCATCGGCGGTTTTAATATTTTGCGCGCCAATTATAATCCCGTGGTTATTCAAAATTACAATTTGTGATTTGGCATTTTTATAAATCTTTTCATATATGGCCTTTGCCAATTGCAGGCCGGGTTTAAAATAATCAATAAAAATAAGATTATTATAATCATTTGTTTTATGAACCAATTGCCCACCATTTTCCAAGCATGATAAAATAATTGAATTCATTGAATGTGCATGAACAACAATTTTTTGCGGCATGATTGCATGAAACAAAGTTTCAATAGATGGCTTTAGATTCAATGCTTTATATTCTTCAACAATATATTCATCGCCAATATTCTTAAGTTTTTCAAAATCACAATTTGCAAAATCATTTTGAATTTTTTTAAGATTAAGTGGAACGAAAATATTTTTCCAATTCGCATCCGCAAGCCATGTACCCGATGCTTTCACCCAAATAATTTCATCAATTTTAATTGAAACATTACCACCTGCACCTTGTATGATGGATTTATCGGCGCCAATTTTTTCGCAAAATATACAAAGCGCATTTAAAAGTGGTTCGTTATGCAATTTTAAAACTTTCTTGAAATTGATAGCAATATGCTATTGACATTTGTAATCAAATGCAATCAAATTCGCGCAACAATAAAATTGAATTTTGTGATAGGGGAAGAAAATGGAAGCTGGTGAAGACGATCATTTAATGGATTCCGAACTTTTGCCAATCATGGTTGACCAAAGAATAAGAAATGCAAAACGGCCACCACTTACCACGATTGATCCCGTTCTGATGCGTCAAAGGGCTGCGGCAGAATTTGTTCCATGGAATGAAAACCCCCAAGCAATATGGCGTGTAAGTGATTTTAAAATCGATGCCCCACATCATTCAATCCCTGTTCGCTTTTATGAGCCAAATGATGAGAAAGATAATGGCCTTTTGATTTATTTTCATGGTGGCGGCTGGATTATTGGCGATTTGGATTTAGAAGACAGTGCTTTGAGAATTATAGCAAACCAAAGTGGTGTTAAATTACTTTCCGTTGATTATCGAATGGCGCCAGAGCATCCGTTTCCCGCCGCTATTGAAGATGGTGAAGCTGTTATGTTGTGGGTAAAAGCCAATGCACAAAAGCTTGGTATAAATACTGATAAAATTGCGTTTGGTGGTGGTTCAGCTGGGGCAAATGTTGCGATGGGGTCAATGTTAAGGCTGCGTGATAATGGGCATCCTATTCCTACTCTTATGACGTTATTATACGGCGCATTTTCACGGGATGAAGAATTTGAATCCTATAAAAAATATGGCAATGGGCGCTTCGGTTTGCCTAAAATGGCAATGAACTTCTTTTGGAATTCATATATAAGCCCTGACGAAGCCCACGACCATGCGATACCATTAAATGCAAATTTGCAAGGAATTCCAAAATGCCACATCCTTGAGGCCGAGCTTGATGTCCTATCCGATGAAAGCACAAAACTTGCAAAAATATTAGAAGAAAATGGCACGCCCTATATTCACAAAATTTATAAAGGTGCGATGCATGGCTTTACACAATATCATAAAGCATCAAAACTTGCGCTTAGCGCGCTAAATGATGTTGCCGAAGTAATAAAAGCAGAATTGGGTGCAAATGCCAAAGCGTAAGGGAAATTTTATTTGGTTAAAAGACCAAGAAATAAGACATAATGCACAATTTATGACCATTCATGGTGCGCCTTTAAGGCGTGATGATGAGGGCAAGAATGTATGGGTTTTGGCGCGCGGCATTGTTGAAATTGATGAATTTAAAAACTCTAAATTAAAAATAACATGTGATGGCAAATATCGCCTTTGGGTGAATGGTAAATCAATGGGTTATGGTCCATATCGCTCTAACCCAACGCATCAAAGGTTAGATGTTTATAATGTTGAAGAACATCTAAAAAAAGGCAAAAATCAAATTGCAGTTTTAATCCATGTCCCAGGGCAAGATCTTGCATGGTATGAAACCGTTAAATCATCATGCCAAACAGTTTTTGGTGATGGCGGCCTTTATATTGAAATTGAAACTTTTAATGAAGGCATAAAAAACGTTATTTATTGTGATGAAAATTGGAAAATTATTCAGGCAGATGCATGGAATAGAAATACACCCCTTGCAGGTTGGGGGCAGGATTTTATCGAAGAATTTGACGCAAATTTAATGCCAAATGATTGGCAGAATTTGGGGTTTGATGATGCAAATTGGCCCAATGCAATAATTCAAATTGCAAATGGTGATGAAGGCGCACAGGCACGTGGTTGGGGGCAGATTACGCCATTTCCATTTTTGATTGAAACCAATACGCCGCCTCTTACGCAGGTTGAAACCTTTGCCAACAATTTATTATGGGCAAAAAAATTAGCGCCAAAGCCAGAGCTTCCGATTAAAGAGCGCCTTTATGCTGAGAAATTGCTTGATGATGATAAAGAAGCTTTTGAAAGTGCAATGGGGCTTGTTGGTGGGAAATCACCTGCGATTTTAAAAACAGATGGTGAAAATGATCTTGCACTTTTATTTTCATTTTCACCTTATCAAGTTGGTCGCCCTTTCATTGAAATTGACGCCAAGGGTGGTGAAATAATTGAAATTGCACTTTCAGAATCAATTCCGGGTGATTATGGGCGCGGAATAAAAGGTGATGGATTACGTAATGAAGGGCGCTTATGGGTTTCGCATATTTGCCGATATAAGGCACGAAAAGGTGTACAAAGGTTTGATAAATTCACGCCAACAGGCATTGGTGCAATGCAAATTGTTATTCGAAATGCCAAAGATGGCATTGAGATAAAAAAACTTGGATTAATCGCAACTAATTATGATGCGCAATTTTGCGGAAGCTTTGAGTGTAGTGAGCCAGTTTTAAATAAGGTTTGGGAAATTGGGCGTCATACAATTCTTATGTGCGCCCAAGATGGCTGGATTGATTGCCCAGGGCGTGAATCGCGCCAATGGCTTGGTGACGGAATTGTTATGTTTGACATGGCAAACCTTGCCTTTGGGCCAAGTATTTTCCCAATGCATAAAGAATTTTTAAAGCAAATCTGTGAAGGGCAAAGGCAAGATGGCCTTGCACGTATGGTTTCGCCCGGTGATATTCGCTTAAATTCAATAACAATTCCCGATTATAGCTTCCACTGGATTATTGGTCTTTATAATTACTGGATGGCAAGTGGCGATTTAGAAACCGTTGAAGATTCAATGCAAAATATTGAGCTTTGCTTAAAATGGTTTGCCAATTATCGTGATGAAAATGGGCTTATTGCCGATGTGCCTGAATGGCATTTTATTGAATGGGCCAATATTGATCGTAAAGGCTATTCAATGGCTTTTAATGCTTTATATGCGGGCGCATTAAATGCGGCAAGTATAATGAATAAAGCCTTGGGCAACACCAAAAAATCAAAAATTTTAGATGATGAATATAATTTGGTTTGTTACTCACTAAATCAATTACATTTCAACCATAGTAAGAATATCTATGTTGATAGCGTTGATGATAAAAGCCATGCACAGGGTGATAGGGTTTCACAACATGCGAATGCTTTATCTATTTTATATAATGTCGCGCCGAAAAATATTCACGATAATGTACTTAATAATATCATTGATGATTCACGTTTGAAGCTTACGGATGCACCGCCAATTATGGCAAATTGTGATGAATTTAATGAAAATATAGATATTGTCCGCGCCAATAGTTTCTTTGCGCATTTTGTTTATGATGCAATTGCAAAAGCAGGCAAAATTGATTGGGTCATAAATGATATAATAAAATTATTTGGCCCAATGATTGCAACAGGAACAACAACATTATGGGAGGCGTTCGAACCAATCGCAAGCCTTTGCCATGGGTTTTCTGCAACCCCTTTATATCAATTATCACGCCATTGTTTGGGTATAAAAGCAATAGATGCGGGATATAAAAAATTCACTTTTGATTTATCCCACAATCAACTTTTATGGGCAAAAGGGGTAATTCCAACCATTCACGGTGATATAATTGTTTCATGGAAAAAAAATGGCGAAAGAATTAATGTTTCTATTCGGCATCCTTTGGATTGTGAATTTGTTTTAAATCAAAATGCGCAATATCAGATGATTAAAAATGAAAATGGTTTTATTGAATTATCATTTTGAAATTAATTATCGCCTTTTTGTGAATTAATTTCGCGCTTGATTTGTTCGAATTTGTCTTCGTTTAAGTCATATTTCATAAGTGCAAAAAACGCGATTGCCCATAATATTGATGGCAAGATTACATAAATCATTCTTATTCCTAATATGACTTCTGGTGGTTGCAAACTAGGATTAACGCCCGATTTAAAATGTATTAGCGATAGTAATTGTGATACAATAAAAGCGCCGCCAGTCATGCCAAGTTTGCGCGCAAAACCCCATGCACCAAAAATTGCCCCTTCGCGTCTTAGGCCTGTTTTTAGCTCATCAGCTTCAACAGTGTCTGGAACCATTGCATTAGGGAATAATTGGGTCGCAGCATCAGTGAAACCTGCAATTATCAATATCAATAAAAGATATTGCGCTTGCCCATGTCCTAAGAATAGGGCGGGGATTGCCAAAATTAGTGAACCGATAATTCCAATATAATAACCATTCTTTTTGCCTATTTTTTTGCCAATTAATACCCAAATTGGCGTTGCAATCAAAGCTGCGATCGCCCCTGAGGACATGAATTGCCCCGCATCTTTTGGTGATATTTGTATAACCTGAACAATGAAATAAATTAATGCGGTTGCCTGCGCGCCTATTGCTAGATTTTGTATAAAAAATGCACTCCAGAGTTTGCGAAATGATTGGTTATTCTTAACGGCGGCAATCTCTTCACTTAGCGAGAAAATCTTAACTTTGCATGTGGTTTGGGGTGCGTCTTTGGTTGCAAAGAATGCCCATAGTCCTGTGAAGCACATGAATATGCCGCAACTTATGCCAAGAATTCTAAAGCCATAATCAAGGTCAGGTGTTGAGCCAAAGATTTTTGGCGCTGCAAAAGCGGCAATAACCCCACCCAATCTTGCTGCTAGCATTTTATAGCCAGCAAGCGTTGTTCTTTCTTTATAAGAGCCCGTCATTTCCGCTGCCATTGCTGAATATGGAACTTCATAAATTGTTACCGCGGCATTAGAGAGAAGAAACGTAATCAATAGAATTATTCTTACTCTGGTT
>CAZKYS010000077.1:0-11745 GCA_964557085.1 uncultured Caulobacteraceae bacterium | reverse complement strand
TAGATTTCCTATTAGGGGCGACATCCTTTATTTTTGTGTTGTCCATTGTGGTTTTCGTTCATGAATTTGGTCATTTTCAAGTTGCGCGTTGGCTAGGTGTCAAGATTGACGCATTCTCAATTGGTTTTGGTAAAGAATTAGCCGCGTGGAATGATAAACAAGGCGTCAGATGGCGAATTGGAATACTGCCACTTGGTGGATATGTGAAATTTACAGGTGATAAAGATGCCAGTTCTTTCCCTGATGATATCCACGAAGATGCAGAAGATTTAAACATAGCCGATAAAAAAGGTCTTTTCCATTTTATGCCTGTTTGGGTACGTTCGGCGGTAACAATCGCGGGCCCAATGTTTAATTTTATTTTTTCAATTCTAGTTTTTACAATCCTATATGCAAGCCTTGGTGAAACTATAAGAAAGCCAGTAATTGGAACAGTTATGGAAGGCGGCGCGGCACAAAAAGCAGGTCTTTTGGCTGGTGATGAATTTGTAAAAATTGGCAATAATTTTGTCGAAAATGCATCAGATGTCCAACGTTTAATTGTTACTTCAGGTGGCGAAAAACTTAATGTAATAGTGCGCAGGGCAGGTGTTGAACTACCAATATCTGTAACACCAAACGTAACCGAACGCGAAACTCCTTTCGGCGACAAAGAGAAACAAGGTTTTCTTGGTATTAATTTCTCGGTTGACCGTGGTGTTTTGAGTGAGAAAAAATATAATATTTTTAATGCTTTCACAAAAAGTGTTAATAAAGTTTATGAAGTAATTTCAATGCAGGTGAAATTCATTGGTGCATTGTTACGTGGTGCAATGTCACCCGGTCACCTAAGTGGGCCACTTGGAATTGGGCAAAGTGCAGAATTAGTTGCAAAATCTAGTATTAATAGCGCGGGGCCTGATGCAAGCTTTATTGATAAAGTTGCATCTCTTGGTATTGGCCTTATTGAATTATCAAGTATTTTGTCAATCGCAATTGGTTTTATGAATTTATTGCCATTGCCTATTCTTGATGGCGGTCATTTGGTGTTTCAAGCCATTGAGGCTTTAAGGGGCAAGCCTGTTTCGCACAATATTCAGGCCGCAAGCTACAAGGTTGGCTTTGCTTGTTTGATGTTTTTATTCGTGTTTGCAACCATACAAGACCTTGATAGATTTGGCTTATTTAAAATGTTTGGGCACTAATTGGTTTTACAATATTGTTTAAATTGGTATTGTTGCGGAAAATTAACCTGTATAATGATGACAAATCACTTCTTTTTCCATTAATAACACTATGAAATTGCCAAAATCTTGGCTATTCGAAAACAGTGTTAGTTTAAGAGTATTAAATGAAAAGCGTAAGATTTATAGTTTTGAATAGCGTTGCTGCGATGGCGCTTACATGTGCGATGATTGGTAATCCTGCATTTGCACAAGAACAAACAGCGCCTGCTGCACCCTCCGCACCAAGCCCAACGATTATTAGAGCGATTGAGGTTAAAGGTAATCAAAGGGTGGAAACCGAAACTATCCTTGCCTATCTTGCGCTTGGTGTTGGTCAGGCATTTAATTCAGAGCTTGCCGATGCTTCATTAAAATCGCTTTTTGCAACGGGCTTTTTTGCCGATGTTCAATTTGAACAAGTTGGCAATACTTTAGTTTTAAACGTAAAAGAAAACCCAACTGTAAACCAAGTTTTGTTTGAAGGTCAGCATAATCTTACAACTGAAAAACTTGAAAAAGAGGTTCAAATTAAACCACGTGCTTGGTTCACTGTTGGACGTGTGCAAGCCGATAAAAAACGCCTAGTCGAGGTTTATCGTAAATCTGGTTATTTCTCTACGCAAATTACGCCGAAAATTATTGAAAAGCCGCAAAATCGTGTTGATTTGGTTTTCGAAATCAAAGAAGGCCCGAAAACTGGTATTCGTGCAATTAATTTTATTGGTAATAATCAATTTAGTGATGACCAATTAAAGGGTGTTATTGCAACACAAGAATCAAAATGGTGGAAATTCTTTTCAAGTCGCGACAATTATGACCCTGACAAATTGGAATATGATCGTGAGGAATTGAATAAATATTATCTTAATAACGGCTATTATGATTTTGCAATAAATTCTGCAATCGCTGAATTAAGCCCTAATCAAAAAGATTTCTTGCTTACATTCTCAATGCAAGAGGGTGAAAAATATAAGATTGGCGATGTTAAAGTTAATGCGCAATTAGCGCGCCTTTCGCCTGAAATCTTGCGTGCGGTTGTGCCAATTAAAACAGGTTCAATTTATCAGCGCGACCAAATTGAGAAATCTGTAGAGGCAATTACATTCGCTGCTGGCGCTGCTGGCTATGCATTTGTTGATGTGCGTCCGCGTGAAGTGCCTAATCGTGAAAAAAGAACTGTTGACCTTGTATTCGATGTAGATGAAGGCCCACGCGTTTATATCGAGCGTATCGATATTATTGGAAATACTGCAACACTTGACCACGTAATTCGCCGTGAACTTAGATTATCTGAAGGTGATGCGTTCAACCGCGTACTAATTGATAGTTCGAAAAATCGCGTGAAAGCTCTTGGCTTCTTCAAAGAAGTTGATATCGATGAGAAAAAAGGCTCTCTACCTGACCGCACAGTTGTTGAGGTTAAGGTTGAAGAACAACCAACTGGTGAGCTTGCATTCTCCCTTGGTTATTCATCGCAAGAGGCTTATCAGGTTGACGTTTCAATCACTGAACGTAACTTGCGTGGACGTGGTCAATTCTTCCGCTTTAGGGTTGCATCTTCTGCTTATTCTAAAAACGTTGATATTCGCTTCACAGAGCCAAGATTTATGGGGCGCAATATCGCTGCTGGTATTGATATATTCTCGGTGCAGACTGATTATTTGCAATATGCAAACTTCATTTCAAATACCACAGGCTTAAACTTACGTAGTGGTTTCCAATTAAGTGAAGACATGAACCTTGGCCTAAATTACACTTATCGTAAAGATAATATCGAAGTTCCACGCTCATCATGTTATGATTTGAATGGTGTATTGCTTCCGAATGCTGATGCGATTTGTTCTTCTGCTGGTAATTATGTGACTTCATTGCTTGGTTACACATTTGATTGGGATAGAAGAAATATGCCAATCCGTCCGACACGCGGTTGGGATGTGCAATTTAGCCAACAATTTGCGGGTATCGGAACAGGCGTAAAATATATTCGTAATGAATTTAACAGCGCGATTTATCATGGTATTGCGCCGGGTTGGGTCGCAAGTGCCAAATTATCTGCTGGTTATATCACGGGCTATGGTGGTGACCAAGTTCGAATTCGCGACCGTTTCTTCAAAGGGGGTCAAGAGTTTAGAGGTTTCAAAATTGCAGGTATTGGTCCACGTATTGTTCGTGCTGAATGTACTTTCAATGCAACTACGAAAACTGGCTGTACTGATGCGCCAAAATATGTAAATGGCGAAGCATTGGGTGGTAAAGCATATTATATCGGCACTTTTGAGCTTTCTATTCCTTCACCACTTCCTGAAAGCTATAAAATTGGCGCGGCATTATTCATGGACGTTGGTTCATTAGGTTTGCTTGACCCTGCTGATAAATACAAAGGTGATATTGGCCCTGGTATTTATGGAACTACGCGTGATGGCCTATCTTTACGCGCCTCTGCTGGTTTGAGTGTGTTCTGGGAATCGCCATTTGGTCCAGTTCGGTTTGACTTCTCGTATCCATTCTTAAAAGAATCATACGATCGCCCTGAGAATTTCCGTTTCTCTACTTCAACTAGTTTCTAATTTTATTGGGTTTACCCACAAAGGGAGTTTTATAATGTTAAAAAAAATATTGATAAGTGCCACTATGTTTGGTCTTATTGCTTCTAGTGCTTATGCACAAACAGCACCTGCACCAATTGCAAGTGTACAGCCGCCAAAACCTGCTGCAACTGTTGGTGCACGTACGCCTGTTTTAGTTGCAGACATCACTTATGTTTTACTTATGAGTGATGCAGGCAAATATCGTGCGGCAGAAATGGATAAAATTCGCGCTACTATTCAAAAAGAAGTTGAACCGCAAGCTAATGCGCTAAAAGCAGAGCAAGACCGTATTGCAAAAATCGAAGATGATATTGCAAATCTTGAAAAAGCTATCACTGATAAAGGTGGTGTTCCACAAAAAGATGGTGATTTCTTGAAAAAATATGGTGATTACCAAACTCAATTGAATGCTTACCAAAAGAAAGAAAACGACTTCTCAAGACTTTATCAATTTGCGGTAGCAGATATCAAAGCGACAGATGAGGCATCAATTCGTGAATTGGGTAAAGCATTAAACCCAGTTATTAAATCTTTAGTGGCTTCTAAAAATGCAGATATTTTGCTGAATGCTTCACCGCAAAGTATTGCTTATTTTGTTGATTCTGTTGATGTTTCTGATGAATTATTAGCAAAATTCAATTCTGCAACTAAAACTGTTCCTGTTTCTCGTGTAAAAGTTCCACGCGAAGCACCTGCGCAAGGAAACCCTGGCGCACCTGCAACACCTAAAAAACCTGCTGCACCTCAAAAAGTGCAATAATATAATGGTAATTTAATATGATTGACCCGAAATTCTATGAAATAAAAAGTAATATTAAAGCTTCTTATATTTGTGATTTTTTGGGTCTTTCATCTGAATCTATTATCGGTGGCGATAATATAATTGATAATATCGCCCCACTTAATGAAGCCAAAAGAAAAGATTTAAGTTTTTGCGAAAATGCAAATGATAGCCTGCTTGAAGCCCAAGCGGGCATTATTCTTATTAATGCCAAAGACTTTGAAAAATATAAGCCAAAAAACAATGTCATAATTGTTAAATCACCGCGTGCACTATTTTCGAAAATTGCCACGCATTTGGTAACACCTCTATATGAATTAGATTATGAATTTGGAAATCCAATCATTGAAGATAATGTGAAAATTGGTGCAAATTCTATAATTGCTAATAGTGCATCAATTGGAAAAAATACAAAAATTGGCCATAATGTTATTATTGGTCCTGGGGTCTCTATTGGGCGAAACTGCATAATTGAAAATGGAATTACAATAAATTGTGCGTTTATTGGTGATAATGTTCGAATTGGTTCCAATAGTGTTATCGGTAAATCTGGTTTTGGGGTTGCCGTTGATAGTGGTAACTTAATTGATGTTCCACAATTTGGGCGTGTAATAATTCAAGATGATGTAACAATTGGCGCATTATGTACAATTGACCGCGGCGCATTCGATGACACAATTATCGGTTTAAATTCAAAGATTGATAATCATTGCCATATTGGTCATAATTCAAAATTAGGGCAGGGCGTTGTAATTGCGGCATTTGGCGGCATTTCAGGTTCTGTTGAAATTGGTAATTATGTAATGATGGGTGGTCGCGTTGGTATTGGTGATCATTTTAAAATAGGCGATGGGGCAAAACTTGCAGCGGGGGCAGCAGTTTTGTCTGATGTTGGTGCCGGTGAAACTTTTGCTGGATATCCTGCTAAACCCAAAATAAGATGGATGAAGGAAACAATTGCTTTGTCTAAATTAATTGAAAAAAGCAAAAAATAATTTTGAGGGGCAATATGACTGAAATTATAGAATATCTTGATTGCGATGAAATTACGAAACGTATTCCACATCGCTACCCATTTCTTTTGGTCGATAAATGCCATTCTTATGTTGAAGGTAAATCAATTGTTGGCATTAAAAATGTCACTTTTAATGAACCATTTTTCCAAGGCCATTTTCCAAACCGCCCAATTATGCCGGGTGTTTTAATCATAGAAGCTATGGCGCAAGCAAGCGCGGTTTTAATGTCAAAAACTCTTGATGTTGATATTTCCAAAGCAGGCATCATGTTCATGTCAGTTGATGGGGCAAAGTTTCGCCGCCCTGTTCGCCCTGGCGATGTTTTAACTATGAATGTTGAAGTTACACTTGCAAGAAGGAATATATTCAAATTCAAAGGACAAGCCCTAGTAGAAGGTGAGCTTGCATGTGAAGCAGAATGGGCTGCAATGAAAGTTGATATTTAGGGGGCGATGATGACAAATATTCATCCTACTGCATTTGTTGATAAGGGCGCTGTTATTGGCGCGGATGTTGAAATTGGCCCTTTTTGTATTGTTGAAGCAAATACAATAATTGGCGCACGAACCATTTTAAAAAATAATTGCGTTATAAGAAATCACACCGAATTAGGTGAAGATTGTGTTGTCGATGCGTTCGCCGTTTTGGGCGGCGCACCGCAAGATTTATCTTATAAAAATGAGCCAACAAAGCTAATTGTTGGCAATCGCTGCCACATTCGTGAATATGTTACCATGAGTAGGGGCACGCCAAATGGTAAAGGCGTTACCAAAATTGGTGATGAATGCTATTTCATGGCAAATTCACATGTTGGGCATGATTGCGTTGTTGGTAATAATGTCATTATGGCAAATAGTGTTGCCCTTGCTGGTCACGTTACAATCGGTGAGCGTGTGATTTTGGGTGGACTTTCTGCGGTTCATCAACATTGCCGCGTTGGGCGTCATGCCTTTGTTGGTGGCCTTGCGGCGGTTGTTGCAGATGTGATTCCTTATGGCTCAGTTGTGGGGGTTCATGCGCATTTAGCAGGTTTGAATATTGTTGGTCTTAAACGTCGCGGCTTCTCACGCGCTCAAATTCATGAATTGCGTGCTGCCTATCGTATGCTTTTTGCCGAAGAAGGCACATTGCAAGAGCGCATTGATGACGTAATCGAAAGATTTGCAAATATTCCAGAAGCTATGGAAATTATAAATTTTGTAAAAGTGGAAACTTCAAGGCCGCTTTGCTTGCCACGAGATTAAGATGGATAAAAACATTTATGATTTTGCCTTTATCGCTGGATCTGGCGCATTGGCACATGAAATCATAATTAATGCACGTGAAAATAATATCAATTTATACGTGATTGCACTAAATGGCATTAGCGATGAAAATGTAATTGAAATTGCAAACAATATTGTTGGTATTGGCGAAATTGGCAAAATTATAAAAATTATTAAAGAAAATAACATTAAAAAACTTGCCATTGCTGGTTATGTTAAGCGCCCTGATTTCAGTAAAATTGCATTTGATACCGTCGGTCTTAAAATATTGCCGAAAATTTTATTGTCGGCAAAAAAAGGTGATGATGCGATAATGCGCACAGTCCTTGGTGAATTTGAAAATAACAATATTGAAGTTGTTGGCCCTGAAACTATTTTGCATAGCCTTTTGGCATCTGTTGGAATCTTGGGTGACATTGTTCCAAGTCAAAATGATTATGAAGATATAAAAAAAGCGGCAAAAATTGTTCGTGCAACTGGTAGGTTTGATATTGGTCAGGCAATTGTAATTAATGATGGCAATGTGCTAGCAATCGAAGCGCAAGAAGGCACAGATATTATGTTATCGCGTATTAAAAACCTTCCAAGTCATTTGATTGGCACAAATGAAAATCGCCGCGGTATTTTATTAAAAGCCGCCAAACCAATACAAGACAAAAGAATTGACCTTCCTGTTATCGGTCTTGAAACATTTAAAAATGCAAAAAATGCAAACTTAAAAGGCATTGCAATAGAGGCTGGCGCTGGCCTAATTTCACAAAAAATAGAATTAATTAAGGCCGCAAACGAAAATAATATGTTCATTTATGGTTTTGATGGCAAAGATATTGATGATGAATAATATTGATAAAATTCTTATTGTTGCTGCCGAACCATCAGGCGATGAATTGGGCGCAGAATTTATTCAAGCATTACGTGATAAATCACCAAATATTCAAATCCGTGGTGTTGGCCTTGATAGGATGGCAAAGCTTGGTGTTAAAAGTGAAATTTCACTTGATGGTCTTGCTATACTTGGCCTTGTTGAGGCTTTGGGGGCATGGAAAACTGCGGTTGAACGTGCTGATGAAGTTGGAATTTTAGCGCAAGAATTTAAACCTGATGCCGCCGTTTTGATTGATTCATGGGGGTTTAACCTGCGTGCGGCGCGCGCTATAAAAAAATATTCACCCTCCACGCGGCTTATAAAGTTTGTTGGCCCACAGGTTTGGGCAACCCGTGCAGGGCGTGCAAAAACTCTTGCCAAAACATTCGATGAAATATGGTGTATTCATGATTTTGAATTACCATATTACAAAGGATTGGGAATAAAAACACAAGTTGTCGGAAATCCCGCAATTGGCCGCGCGATAATTGGCAATAAAGGCAATTTTATTGAGAAACATAATTTAGGTGCAAAAAAAATTATTGGCATTTTGCCGGGGTCACGCAAAAAAGAAATTACAAATGTTTTACCTGATTTTATAAATGCCGCTAAAATTATCGCTTCTAAATATAGTGATGCCGTATTTATAACAATCGCGGCAAAAAACGTGCGCGACATGATCATGCCTTTTCACAATGATTGCGGCTTTAATTGGATGATTCTTGAAGAGGCAGAAAAAGCAGATGCCTTTGCATCAATGGATGTTGCGATGGCCTGCTCTGGAACTGTAACCACAGAAATTGGCCTTGCGGGGGTTCCATTTTGTGTGGGCTATCGTTTAGACGGCCTTACTTATTTTATCGCGCGTAATTTTTTGCTTAAATCAAAATATGTAACGTTGATAAATGTTGCGGCGGATAAAGAAATAGCGCCTGAGTTTCTTCAAAATGATTTGAATGAAAAAAATATATCAAATTACATTTTGAACATTTTGGAAAATTCAGAAAATAGATTTGCCCAAATTGATGCGCAAAATAATGCGCTTAAGAAAATGGGGCAAGGTTCCGACACAACCGCAGTCCGCGCTGCAAACCTACTCTTGCAATAAAAAAAGCCCCGAAAAATCGGGGCTTAATCATTAAATGTCTTATATCTTAGCGTTTGTCAGACGGAACATAATCACGTGTTGTTGCGCCAGTATATAATTGACGTGGACGGCCAATTTTTTGCGCAGAATCTTCGTTCATTTCTGTCCATTGTGAAATCCAACCAACTGTACGTGCCAAAGCAAACAATACAGTGAACATTTCAACAGGGAAGCCCATCGCACGAAGCGTGATACCTGAATAGAAATCAATGTTTGGATATAATTTACGTTCGATGAAATATGGATCAGAAAGTGCGATTTTTTCCAATTCAACTGCAATTTCAAGCAAAGGATCATCTTGAACGCCAACTGCTTTGAATACTTCATGACACGCTTTTTGCATAACTTTTGCACGTGGGTCATAGTTTTTATAAACACGGTGACCAAAGCCCATAAGTTTAACGCCAGAGTTTTTATCCTTAACTTTTTCGATGAAAGCCGGGATATTTTCTTTTGTTCCAATTTCTTCAAGCATTTTCAAACATGCTTCATTTGCACCGCCATGTGCAGGGCCCCAAAGTGAAACAATGCCCGCTGCGATACATGCAAATGGATTTGCATCAGATGAGCCTGCCAAACGAACAGTTGAAGTTGATGCATTTTGCTCATGGTCAGCGTGAAGAATGAAGATTTTATCCATCGCTTTTGCAAGAACAGGATTAACCACATAATCTTCGGCAGGAACCGCAAAACACATACGAAGGAAGTTAGATGCATAATCCAAATCATTACGCGGGCTAACGAAAGGTTGACCAATCCAATATTTATACGCACGTGCCGCAATTGTTGGCATTTTTGCAATCAATCGATGTTGTGTAATCATGCGTTGAACAGGGTCATTAATGTCCAAACTATCATGATAAAATGCAGATAATGCACCAACTGTGCCAACCATAACCGCCATTGGGTGCGCATCACGGCGATAACCTTCAAAGAAGCGATCAAATTGCGCATGAAGCATTGTGTGTCGTGTAATTGTATTTTTGAAATCTGCAAAATCGCCAATGCTTGGTAATTCACCTTTTAAAAGCAAATAGCAAACTTCCAAGAAGTTTGATTTTTCCGCCAATTGATCAATTGGATAACCGCGGTGAAGCAAAACGCCCGCATCACCATCGATATAAGTGATTTGGCTTTCGCATGATGCAGTCGATGTAAAACCTGGGTCATAAGTAAACATACCAGTTTGCGCATATAATTTACGTATATCGATTACATCAGGACCAGTTGAACCAGAAAATACTGGTAATTCAATTTTATTACCATTAACTTCTAAGGTGGCGGAGCCGTGTGGTTTTGCTTTGCTTTCCATATTCTATCCCCTAAAAACTCAATTGCCATATATGACTTTTAACAGCTTTCTCAAGCATTATTTGCGCGCGGCTTCAAGTCTTACTAAAGTCTCATTATTACCGATTAGTGCTAAAGTAATATGAATATCTGGTGCAATTAACCCACCAGTTACAGCGGCGCGTATAATCGGCCCAACTTTACCCAATCCTAAACCTTTATTTTCGGCAATTTTGTGAATAACTTCTTTTATATTGTCGCCATTCCAATCATCAACTTCTTTAAGGCTTTTTATGGCTTCGTCAATTATATTATTTTCATCATTTTGAATTTGTTTTTGCGCTTTTTCATTAATTTCAATCGGGTTTTGACGCCATGCAAATTCGGTTAAATCAATCAAATCAATGATTGTTTTCGCGCGCTCTTTAACAAATGGAATTGAGGATAATATTTTTTGGATTTGTTCATCATTAAAAACTTGGTTTTTAGATGGTGCAAATTTTAATGCCAGCTCTAATAATCTTTTATCATCCGCGATTTTTATGAAATGTGAATTAACCTGTGCAAGTTTTGCAAAATCAAGCCTTGAAGGGCTTTTACCAAGTCCTTCAAGGTCAAAAATTTTAACTGCTTCATCCATTGGAACAATATCTAAATCACCTTTTGACCAGCCAAGGCGTAATAAATATGAAAGCATCGCTTCAGGTAGATATCCAAAATTCTCATATTCACCAACCGCAAGTGCACCATGCCGTTTCGAAAGTTTTTTACCATCATCGCCATGAATCAATGGAATATGTGCATAAATGGGCCTTTGCCATTCCATTGCATCAATAATAACACTTTGCCGCGCGGCATTAGTAAGGTGGTCATCACCGCGAATAATATGCGTAATTCCCATGTCATAATCATCAACAACAACGGCAAGCATATAGGTTGGGGTTCCGTCCGAACGCAAAAGAACCAAATCATCAATATTCCGGCCTTTTGTTGTTACTTTGCCTTGAACTTTATCATCAATAATTATTTGCGCATCATCATCGGGTGCACGAAGGCGAACAACATATTTGCCATCACTATTGCCATCTTTATCACGCCAAAGGCTTCTTAAAGCACGGCCTTCTGACATTGCAATTTCACGTTGTGCATTGGTTTCTTCTTCAGTCATGAAGCATTTGAATGCTTTGCCTTTTTTTACCAATTCATGTGCGATTTGTGCATGGCGGCCTGCACGTTCAAATTGGAAAATTGGTTTCTCATCGGCATTAAGACCAAGCCAATCAAGGCCATATAAAATTGCATCAACCGCTTGTTCGGTTGAACGCTCCCTATCAGTGTCTTCAATGCGAAGAAGGAAATTTCCACCATTGCGCTTTGCGAATAAATAGTTGAACAATGCAGTTCGCGCCCCACCAATATGTAAATAACCTGTTGGTGACGGTGCAAAGCGTGTAACAATTTTATTTTGCGAATTGTCTGAATTCATGTCTTTAAAATGCCATTCTATTAATAAATTGGCTATGCCTGATGAAAATGCGGCTTTAAAGCTAAAATCGCAGATAATTAATAATGCCACAACATTTTTTAC
>CAZKYS010000076.1:0-12071 GCA_964557085.1 uncultured Caulobacteraceae bacterium | reverse complement strand
TAACTGTAAAAAGTGCAGTTAATTATTGTTCAGTTTCTTTTTTCTTAAGCGCTGCGCCCAAAATATCGCCCAAAGAAGCGCCAGAATCAGTCGAACCGAATTGTGCGATTGCGTCTTTTTCTTCTGCAACTTCAAGTGCTTTGATAGATAATGAAACTTTGCGTGTTGCTTTATCAACTGCTGTTACAACCGCATCAATACGGTCACCAACTGCAAAACGCTCTGGACGTTGTTCAGCGCGATCACGTGACAAATCAGATTTACGGATGAATGCACGCATTACATTGTCTGCACCAAATGAAACTTCGATACCACCAGTTGCGATTTCAACAACAGTACAAGTAACAGTTTGGCCTTTTTTCACACCTTCAGATGAAGCAAGTGGATCAGAACCAACTTGTTTGATGCCCAAAGAAATACGTTCTTTTTCAACATCAACGTCAAGTACTTTAGCAGAAACTTCGTCACCTTTTTTGAATTTTTTGATTGCTTCTTCGCCTTGAAGTGCCCAATCAATGTCAGACATGTGAACCATGCCGTCCAAATCATCAGCAACGCCAACGAACAAACCAAATTCAGTGATGTTTTTGATTTCGCCAGTGATTACAGAACCAACAGGGCTTGCAGCTGCAAAAGCTTCCCAAGGGTTTGCTTGTGCTTGTTTCATGCCTAAAGAAATGCGGCGTTTGTCGCCATCAACGTCTATAACGATAACGTCAACTTCTTGGTCTTGTGTAACGATTTTAGAAGGATGAACGTTTTTCTTAGTCCAAGACATTTCAGAAACGTGAACCAAACCTTCAACGCCATCTTCAAGCTCAACAAATGCACCATAATCAGTGATATTTGTGATTTTGCCAGACAATTTAGTGCCAATTGCATATTTATCTTGTGCAAGTTCCCAAGGGTCAGAATTCAATTGTTTCATGCCCAAAGAAATACGGTGTGTATCTGGATTGATTTTAACGATTTGAACTTTAACAACATCGCCAACATTCAATACTTGTGCTGGGTGTGAAATACGTTTCCAAGAAATGTCGGTAACGTGAAGAAGACCGTCAACACCACCCAAATCAACGAACGCGCCGTAATCAGTGATATTTTTAACTGTGCCTTCTTTGATTTCGCCCTCTGCAAGACCCGCAACAACTTCACCACGTTGGTCATTACGTTCATTTTCAAGGATAGAACGACGTGAAACAACGATATTGCCACGTTGACGGTCCATTTTCAAAATTACGAAAGGTTGATCAACATTCATCATTGGGCCGACATCACGGATTGGACGGACGTCAACTTGTGAACCAGGCAAGAACGCATTCGCGCCACCAAGATCAACGTTAAAGCCGCCTTTAACACGACCAACAACAGAACCTTGAACTTGCTCACCTTTTGCGAATTGCTCTTCAAGGCGAGTCCAAGCTTCTTCACGGCGTGCTTTTTCGCGTGAAACAACCGCTTCACCCAAAGCATTTTCAATACGGTCAAGATATACTTCAACAGTTTGGCCAACAGCCAAAGCTTTTGCTTCTGAACCGAATTCACGCAAAGGAACGCGGCCTTCAGTTTTCAAGCCGACATCAAGAACGGCAAAATCATTTTCAATGCTCAAGATAGTTGCGGCAACTACTTTACCTTCGCCCATATTGGCATCGCCAAAAGAAGCGTCAAACATAGCAGCGAATTCATCGCGCGTAGGATTTAAACTAGACATAAATTACTCCAAAATTCCAAAAAAATTGCGAAGCAAATTTTTTGAATTTTTGTTTGAAAATTTGCCGTGGCAAATTTTGGCTCTTCAGCTTATCGCGGTGGCTTTTCAAGCGGTGCGAGATGAAACATTTCAAACAAAAATAGCCGCCAAAAGCGAAATGCATTTGTCGGTTTAGATTCAAATTAAATTACATTGCAAATTTCAAGGTTAGAAAATTACCACTGGCTTGGAATTTACCTTTCGGCAGAACCAATGGCCTTTTCAGTAGGGTGGTGTTTACAGAAAAGAAAAACATTTGCAAGGCTTTTCGGCATTTTGTAACATCATTTGTAGCAATAGGAATAATCATGACAAAAACTATCAAAGGTGAATTCGAATTAAGCGCCACCCCAAATGAGGTTTCGGATATTGAAAAACCGCTTGGATTAATGAAAATGATTTTTAATAAAACTTTTCATGGCGAATTATCGGGCAATTCGATTGTTTCTATGATGGGAATTTTGAATAAGGAAATCGGCTCTGGCGGTTATGTTGCGATTGAAAAATTTGATGGAAGCGTTGAAGGCAAAAAAGGTAGCTTTTATTTTCAACACTCATCAACAATGAATAATGGCGCACAAAATCAATCTATTAATATTATTCCAAACAGTGGAACCGATGAAATTTCATCAATCTCTGGCTCTATGATTATTGAAATAAAAGATGGCAAGCATTTTTATATTTTCGATTATGATTTGTAGTTTTCAATTATCCCAATCGCCTTTGCTATAACTTCATCAATTCCCATATCCGAAGTATCAAGCATTATTGAAGTTTCGGTGGGTTTTAATGGGGCGTCGGCACGATTGGCATCGCGGTAATCGCGTTCAATTATTTGTGCGGTTAATTCTTCGAGGGTTATATTTTCACCCGCCGCATGTAATTCTTTAAGCCGTCTTTGCGCCCGAACTTCTGGGCGGGCGGTTACAAAAAATTTGAAATCAGCATCAGGGCAAATCACAGTGCCAATATCGCGCCCATCAAGCACTGCACCCTTTGGGTTTGACGCAAAATTACGCTGAAAATCAAAAAGCGCCTTGCGAACCTCGGGAATTGCCGCAACTACTGATGCCCCTGCCCCAACTTGGGCCGTCCTAAGTTCACTATCAATAATATTAGACATATCAAGGTTTTGGGCAGCTTTAATAGCTGCCGCTTTATCATTTGGATCAATATTATTTTTTATAAGCGCCAAAGCCGTCGCCCGATAAATCGACCCCGTATCCAAATGCGGCAAG
This sequence comes from uncultured Caulobacteraceae bacterium, assembly GCA_964557085.1. Classification (GTDB taxonomy): domain Bacteria; phylum Pseudomonadota; class Alphaproteobacteria; order Caulobacterales; family Aquidulcibacteraceae; genus Pseudaquidulcibacter. Next base: position 9,080 of record CAZKYS010000076.1, on the reverse strand, counting down.
CCAAAATGCAAAGCCAAAGCCCGCGCCAAAGTCCCTTTACCCGAAGCCAGCGGGCCATCAATTGCGATTATCATTCAATCATCATTAGTCGATGTGAAAATTTTTTCCATAAAAAAAACATAAAATATTGCATCAACCATTCCTATAGGGATTGCTATTAACATCGCAATTATGGACGAAATGGAACTTCCAAGCCAATTAAGATTTAATAAAAATATTAATAATGTTGTTGCCATAGTCAAAAAAAGCGATGCCAAAAATATGAAATAAATTCTTTGCGATTTTTTTATTCTAAGCAAAATCGCCCTAAAACTTAAAAACTTAAACGCTAAAAAAACAGGAATTTGAAAAGCAGTCACTGAAAACAGAATTGCGCCCATAATAACATTTTGTCGCAACACCTCCTCAGTATCATTGGTATTTATTTTAAAAATTGACAATAGAAAAAGTATAATGACGAATGGTAATAATGTTGAAAAACATATTGCTAAACACCACCAAAAGAACCTAGTTGGGGTAAATTCTTTTATTTTTTCTGAAATGTTATTAAAATCTATATTGGTCATCTTACTGAACCAACATTATGGATTTTAAATATCATTCTTATCATTAGACAGTTTTGCCGTGAGCTTTGCAACCAAAACATAAACCCATATTCCGACTATCCCGGGGATTATCATGATTAAAAAAATCTCCATTTAATCCTCAGCTAGATTACCGCTAAAATAAAAGAAAAGTATAACCATACATATTAAGCCTAGCAATACGCCAAAACTTGCCCCAGCAATTGTAATAATCAAATAACTTAATTTGTCATGATAATTGTCAAATTTGTTTACAATCCTAGGGCCAGAAAAAAATGCCACTGGTGTTACAACACATAAGCTTACTGCATTAAACAAAAGGAATTCTGTTGAAAATAAGTCATTTATGCTACTTATTTCTTCACCAATATTCAAAGTAAATAAAGTTACGAAATAAGCACTTGTAGCTGCTGCGATTGCGGCGCATACAGAAGCAATTATATTACTTATCCAATTCATTAAAACTACCTGCGTCAGTATTGTCGATAAAAAGTTTTTGTAACTATACATTACACTTTAATTTATATTATATTATTATTTGCGCAACCAAAGCAACACTTTACTGCCTCTTTTTGAATAATATATAATTGCCACAAAAATACTAAAAACCATATCAAAAAACATATTTATACCTTCGGTAATGTCTTTAGTAATTATAGGTTCTTTTATAACTTCTAGCAGGTCAACATCACCTACTAATAGAATTATTGAAAATAATGATAAGGCAATAATCAGCGATACAGATAAAATTACAATTATACGTAACCATATTTTCATGGGCAAAAGTAGGTTCATCAAATGATGCCCAAACAAAAGCGCAATAGTGCCACCAAAAATGCCACCCATAGCTGAACCCATAATAACTATTGCTAAGAAAAGAAATAAGCCTTCAAGTTCAAATTCAAAAATAAGTGTTGGCGCGATTGCAAATAAATTCATGCATAATAAAAATGCGAAAACCGCACCACCTACCGCGCCACTAAATAGCGCATTTGCAGGGTCAAAATTAAATTTTTCATTTGCAGTTTTCAATTTATACAAATTGAACTCTAGGCGTATTCTATTTGATTTGGTACTAGTAAAAAAATATGTTTCTTTACCAAAACCATAGTTAATCGCTTCAAACGCAATAACTATCAAAAAAAAATTACAGCAAATATACATTATCGCCTTTGACAGATTGCGCACAAGGTGGCAAGCGATTTGCCGCTAATTAAGGAGTTACACCTTGCCGAAAATTGATTTAGGTGAAAAACAAATCTGCCCATCTTGTGCAGCTAAATTTTACGATTTGGGCAAACGCCCTGCAAAATGCCCGAAATGTGGTAATTCATTTGACCCATTTGATGAAGAAATTTTGGCAACCCGCCAAGCACAGCAAATGTCTTCTTTGGATTTGGACGAAACACCAAACGAAGATGAAGATGATGATCAAGCAATCAAAGTGAAAGCTGTTGATCCGGATGCTGAAGAAGAAGAAATTGATGCTGAAGAAGTAACAAAAGAAATCGACATCGAAAACATCGACGAACCTGAATTAATCATGGGCGATGATGGTGATGATGATGGCGATATTCCTGGCTCTTCTGGCGACCCAATCCCTGAAGGCTTTAGCGAGCAAGAACTTGAAGATGACGAAGCAGCAGTAATCGAAGAAGAAGTTCCATTCCTTGAAGGTGATGACGAATTATTCGAAGAAGAGCTTGCAGAACTTGACATCGACGAAGATGACGCTGATTTGAAGTAATTATTTAGGCGACCAAATGGTCGCCTTTTTAATGTAAAATATGCTTCTATGGCGGCGATTAAGGCTTGATAAGAAAAATTGCCCGCCCTATACGAATTGAAATATTGGGGCCTTAGCTCAGTTGGTAGAGCGATTGCATGGCATGCAATAGGTCAGGGGTTCGACTCCCCTAGGCTCCACCATTTTTTGATTTTCAGCCATATTGCCTCCTAAGTCATTGATTAATTTGAAAGGTGTGGCGATATTTGCGGTTCTAAAACCTTCATTTCGCACATATTCGATATTGCCTGCAAATGCCAATTTTAATACGGCTCTTTTATCACTTAACATGCCAGAAACCCATAATTTATAGGGGTTTTTGAGAAACTCCATTGCGGTTCTAAAAGTTTCGTCAAAGGTCTTTTTCGGGCGACCAAAATTTATCATTTTTTCTTTGGTCAAGACTTTTTCGGCCTCGATAGTTTTGATTTTTTCTTCGTAAGTTTTTATCAATAGAGGTGAATCGGCTTGAATAATTCTTTCTAAAAACATCTCGGCTTTTTGTTCAAGATTTTTGAATTCAGATTCAAAATGACGAATATGCTGTTTCAATTCTTTCACGCGCGAATCCCAAACATCTTTGAAAACCTCAAAAGCTAATTCATAAAGATGCGGGGTCGGTTGCAATGTTTTTAGCAATTCATCAAATTCCCCTTCAATAACTTCCTTACGCACGCTTTTGCCATAGGCTTCACATTCTTTGTTGTGGCAAAGATAATATGGGTAATAAGCATGACGGCCTTTTGACAGGCATGAGCTTAAAGGACTTCCGCAGCAGCCGCAATTTACAAAGCCTCTTAAGGCAAAATGTTCGGAAATGTCTTTCCGCGCGGGTGCTTGCGCTCTTGCAGCAAGGCGATCTTGCACGGCTTGATAAGTTTCGAAGCTAATAATAGCTTCGTGCTTTGCAGGGATATAATTCAATCCCCAGTTTGGAAAGTGAATAACGCCCGCATAATGGGGGCGAGTTAAAAGGTCTTTGACCGATTCCGAAGTAATAGATTTCTTTAAGCGTGAAGGCCATGTTGGGTGATTTTGTAAAAATCTAAGAACCTCAATCACAGATGAAAAACGTCCCGCCGCAAATCCTTCGTAAACTTCTCTTACGGTTGAAGCATGAGGTTCTTCTTTGACTAGAATTTTTCCATGTTCAGGAAGTTTTTTGAACACGTATCCAGTGGGGCAATTGAACGTCCAATAGCCGTTAATCATGCGCGATAACATTCGCGCTTTTACTTGCTCACCATTTTTATTGCGTCCATGTTCAGCAACAATCGCAAGGAGGTGTTCAAAGAATTGGCTGTCACTATCTTGTCCGAAATTCACGGACGGCGATAATAACACCGCGCCCACTTTGGCAAGTTTTGCGCGAAGGGTAATATGCGTTTCAATAGAACGCGCTAAACGACTAATGTCGTCAATAATCACCGCAATCGGTTCTTTTTGACGCGATAAGAATTTAATCATATCTGTCATTGCGGGGCGTTTGATTAGGCTTCCTGAAGCATCATCATAATATTCGCCAATGACTTCCATGCCTTTGGCTTGCGCGAATAAGCGACAACGTGTTGCCTGACTATCAAGCCCATGGCCTTCGGTGGCTTGTCTGGTTGTTGATACACGGCAATATAATACCGCCTTTTTAGGTGCGTTTGAATTCATGGTGAGTAATCCTCAATTTGTTTGTTTTTTATATCTTTGGAAACATCACCCTCGGCATTCAAAATGTCATCGAGGTCAACAGGCTCACGCTCCGTGAGAGCCTTTGTTTTATCATATTCTATTGCTGTTTGTGAAGTAATTTTATCTCTTGCCTGTATAGCTAAATCCACCGCACCCAAGCCCAGTGAATTATCAACAAAGACTTGTGAAATCATCATCAAGATTTTTACAACATCATCCTTTTGAGATGCGTCATAGCCTTCGAGCTTATTGGTCAAAGCCCGATATTTATCCTTATTGCGTTCAAAAATTTCTTGTAAACTATCCATACAATCTCACTTCAAAGAGCATGTTGCTCTAATGAAGGCATTTTAGATTGTTCACCAATAAATCTGGGGGCAAGTACGCTTTTGCCAGATTTATTCACCAATTCTTAGGATATCATTTTCCGAATTATGTAATCAACCTAAATTCGTGTTGCAGCGCATTATCGCTCTTTATCCTTATTGCGCCCGCGCAGTCTGGTTGGGTCATTGCCTTTGGAACGCGCAACCATGTTTTCGACTTTGTTTTGAATATTGCTTAATCGCTTTTTGAAATTTCCATCTACTTCTATCCTTGCGGCCTTGGTTGCTTTTTGCGACGGAGATAATTGCTGCCCATGCGGCGTTAGCTGCATGGAAGGCGCAGAATTGGATTTTAGAAGATCGCCATAGCGACGATTAATCCACTTGCCTTGGTTCTTTTCAAAATGCGTTGTGGCTTTTTGGGCTAATTCTGCGCCGCGTTTGCGAATGGCAATTTCCGCCGCCGTTCGATTAACTTCGGTGTTAAATCTTCCTTTGATTGGGTCGGGTTTCTTCATTCATCATTTCCCCAATCTGGCGGAACGATCATTGCGCCATGTTTGTGCATCTCACGAACATCCTTAATGGCATCTCGCCATGCAGGGATTTTGTAGTAAGGGATGGTATCCGCCACGATTAAATGCGGCATATCGGAAAGCCTTACGATATGTTTGCTTTGACCCAAACCCAAAATATCTTCGGTTTGAAGAACGCTACGTTTGCTTTCCGATAGCCCCGCATTTCCCGATTGTTGAACCCCGCCATTGTGACCAATATTGCGGTTAAGAATGGTCTTGGTTCCCGATAGTTTTTCTATATCGGCAAGCACCGAGGTCTCCGTGACATTCTTATAAATTGTCACCGCCGCTTGGTTTTCAAATTCGGTCACAAGGTCTTTAGAATAATAATCAAACAATGATTGCCTTGTTTGTGAAAACATCCAAAGATTTATGCCGCGTGCCCGATAAAGGCGTAATGCCTTGGCAATCGCTGGCACATAATATTGCGGCATTTCATCAAGGAAAAATGTCACGGGAATATCGCCATTCGCCGCTGCAACACTTTCAATGGCATGATTGATATTAAGCGCAAACCATCGCCTTGCGGCTTCAATCTTGCTCGCGGGAAGCATAATATAAACGATTGTCGGCTTTTGCTTTAATGTCGCAAAATCAAATTGATTATAGCGTGTGGTGAGTTCAAGTGATGTATCGGCGCGAAACTCCGATACCGCTTTTGAGATTTCAGAAATATAGGCCGACCATTCTTTTGGAACGTTTTCCGCCATATCCGCATATTTATGGGTGCGGCTTGCCACAGTTTCGTCTTCGCTTGCCTTTGCAAACGCAAAGAAATTATTCAATTCCTCGCCGCCCATATTGGCAAAACGCCATAACCAACCGGGATTTAGTTTTAATGGGTCATCGGTTACAAAATATTGTAATAGCCACGATAAAATTTGTTGTGCGCCTGTATAAACCCATCCATTATCACCTTGCTTTTTAGGAGTAGGGCACAGCAATTCGGCAATTTCATCATATTCGCTATCAATCTTTTTGCCTGAAAGTTTCAAGTCCAACAGCCGTGATAATGGATTGACCATGGTATTGGGAAAACCATGAAGCCCAAACGGATTTAGAAATACGCAATCATAACCCAAAGCTTCCACACGATATTTTGCGCTTGCATAGGCATTCTCCCCTTCTTTAATGTCAATCACCACGATAGAGCGCGATTTGATATAGGCCAGATTGGGAAAGACAAAACTCACGTTTTTACCGCCGCCTGCGCGAAGATAAGTCAGCAAACTACCATCGCCATTATAGGTCATTAGTTTTCCATTAAACCCGCCAACAACCAAACCACGACCCGTCAATAAATTTGCGAATTTAACATCGTGAAGATTTGCCAAACGACCATTGCCAAGTTCACCCGATGGCTTTGCATTCCGCATAAGCCATTCGGTATGTTGTGCGCGGACAAGGGCATTGTGTTCGGCGGCAGATTGGCTAAGGCCTCTATGGGTTTGGTTGAATGTTCCCCATAAAGAGCCAAAGCGATTCCTACTCATGATCGCCCCCGTATGATTTTTCAGCGTGAAGTTTTGGAAGAGCAGGAAGTTCAGGCGTTTCGATGTCATTGACGGACGCCAAGACTTCTTCGGGTGACATCAAGGTTTCATCAATTTCGGCAATTGGTTGAACACGCGATTCTTCCGCAAATTTGCGCAAAGTCTCTGCTGCCATTTCGCCTGCATCAACGCCATATTGGGTAAATTTAGAACCTGACCCCGGTTCAAAAGCATCTATGAAGTGACCCAATGCAATAGCACCACTTCCCACACCAACATCGGTTGCATGAAGGCGTTCGGCAACATTCATCATGCGGTCTGTGAACTTATTATTTGCCTCCAAATAGGCTTGGGTAACAACTTGATTGCGTTGATATGCCGCCGAATAATATTGCAAAATCGCGTCTATTTTTGCTTTTTGGGCATTATTACTTTGCTCAATATAGGTGCGAGTTTGCGCCTGATATTGGTCCAATTGCGCTTGGTATTGGGTTTCGATGCCTTTGGTCGCATCGACTACGGCTTCGTCAATTGACGCTTCATACGACCCGACGACATGACTTGGCTTGAAATCAAGAGGGGCATATTTTTCGGTGCCAATAAACAACGCCGTAATAAATGCCATTGATATTGCCGACACCATAAAAGGGTGCATCGGTTGTTTTGGTGGCGGTGGCGGCGGATAATAACCAAAGCCTTGCGGATAATACCCTTGTGGTGGCATTGGTGCGCCGCCACCAAATGGTGCAACTTCCTTTGAACCTTCATATTGGTATGGGGTGTCTGATTCTGTGGTCATGTCGTGATTTCCTTCTTTGATAGGAAATCATTGCCACAGGTGTGAATTGAATTTGGGGGAAAGTTAAAAGGGCACGTCGCTTAATTCCGGAATATCATGAAAATCATAATATGTTCTGGAAAAACGGCTATTGAACATTTTGATGTCTATAATTTCGAAAATAATACGCATTAATTCATAATCACTTATTTTCTTTGGCACTTCACCCAAATATCCATCTAATAAATCACGTTTTCCATCTTCATCAATGCGGACAATAAATTGACCACGCCCCAAAGATTCAATCGTGAATAAATGCTCCCCCTTGTGAAAAGATGATATTGCTTCGTTTTTGATTTTCTTTTTCTTTTCCATGTTTGCCTCACTAATTAGCGGGTATAATAATTTATTGGCTGAAACATTCGGGGGAAACTAACCCGCCCTAAAAAGGCTTGAATTGGCGTTGGTTTGGTTGGTTCTTTGAAATATTGCTTTTGAATTTAAGTGGGCGAAGTCACCACGCTTTGGCATCTTGATCGGCTTTATCTCTATAATTCCTTTGGCTTTGGAGTGGGGGGATATTTCCGTTCCATTCGATTTCAGATTTCCATTTTTGACCTATCAAATTGGGATATATCTCAAGCGGCTTTATTTCATTTTATCGCCAACCTTTCCAATACGGTGTTCGCTGTCATGAATGTCTTTGCCCAAAATCCTTTGGCGTTTGTTGTTCATTTAATTTGACGTGTTTGGCAGGTGTAACTTGGGGTTCAACGGGCTGCCCGTTCAGTTCGCTTGCTCCCGTGTTACCCGTTCCCCGATGGTGAACCCCAAGTTTTAACCACCTGCCTTTGTCTCCCCCGTCAAATGAACAATCAAAGCCAGCAGGAGGCAGACATGAAACAAGACTTCTCAATCACTCGTAAATTTTGGAATGGCGTAAAGGTTGAAATCCGCTTCGAGCGTTTCGCAATCCAATTTGATGATGGTGCATGGAAATCAATTGTTGAAATCGAAAGCATGGACGGAAAATCCCTTCCATTCTCAAACAAAGCCTTCAAAGAAATTATTATCGAAGCCGACAAAGTCGATTCCTTCGACAGCGTGGCAGAATTCGCCTTTGATTACTTAAATTCAAATAGACAAGTCAGCTTTTTCAAAGCACCAAAATTCCCAAACCATAACCAACTCGCCCTTTTTTAAGGGCGGGTTATAAGCCTTTTAGGTCATAAACTGCATCACCGCTACCTGTAACAACATAAGGAGACGTTGGGTCTGTAGTTGCTCCAGTTGCACAATAATTCCACGCCTGCAATGCGCCGTTGTTCGGCAGGCCATCATCAATTTTCTTGTCCAGTGATTGTATCTGCTGGCAATTTGTTGATGCTGATGAAGTGAGAGCCGCAGAGGAATTATTCGTAAGTATAACGGCAATTCCAGACCAAATTCTATTTCCATACCAGCCGTTACCATTCATTTGAAGAATTCGGTAGCCGCCGCTAATTTCACTAGACGGTTGCCCTTCGCCGAAGTTCATATCGGTTGTATTGTGAAAATCAAGAGCGATTGATCCAAAGGCTTGAATATGATGCCAGAATAAAAACCGTTCGGATGTTGCGGTTAACGCATCACCCCATGTAGAGGCACCGTCAATAGTTCTATTCCCATCACCACTTGTTGTGCAGGGCGCGTCGGTGCAATTTGGAATTCGTGCCGATGGATTTCGGATGTCACCCGGTAAGGCTCGATAGGTATCTTTAAAAGTCAGCGCTGCACTTTCAATTGATTTCAAATCTTGTATAGTTTTTTGAACATTCGCGTTATCAACCAATTTCATTCCGCCGAAAATACC
>CAZKYS010000075.1:0-12487 GCA_964557085.1 uncultured Caulobacteraceae bacterium | reverse complement strand
AAAAAAACAATTTGATCAAATTTTCAATTGCTTTTCTAATTGCAAGCGCAATACCAAATTTTTCAAATGCGCAAAATTATATTGATATTGGTAAAATTGGGCGTGATGCAGTATCGCGCAATACTGGGCGGTTAGAATTTGCATTTGCCGATGATGGCGTAAAATTTGGCGCGCCTATTTTTATGCGAATTTTCAAGGATAAATCTATACTTGAAATATGGGCACAATCAAAAAGTGGCAAATACAGATATATTCGGCAATATAAAATATGCGGCGCGAATACCGCAAATATTCCAAGTGGCGTTTATTTTATTGGCGCCCAAAGCCTTAATCAAGGTCAAAGAAATAGTTTTAGTGTCGCAACATCATTTCCAAATGCTTATAATATTGCCCAAAAGCAAAAAGGACATATTATTATTGCACCGCGCTGTGCCCCTGCCCCCGATATTGGCCTTACTGACCCCGATATGGATGAGATGTTTGCAATCATCTATAAATCGATAAGCAATGGTCAAAATGCAATTCAGCTTCAGGTTTTACCATTTGCACTTAATGGTTTTAATATGTTTACCGCACAAAAAAAGCCAAATTATAATACATTAAAACAATTGGCGCCAATTTATTCAAAATTTGAAGAAACCAAAAAAGTGCCAAAAATTACCATAAGTGCTGCTGGATATAAATTAATTACAAAATAAAACGGCCCCCATTTCTGAGAGCCGTTTTATTTTTAATTTTAAAAAATCTATTCTTCTTCTTTGATAAGTGCGATATTAATCGCTTTTGGACCTTTGCCAAATTTATCAGGAAGCATTTGGAATGTGATTTTTTGATTTGGTTCCAAAACCTCAAGGCCAGCGCGTTGAACCGCAGAAACGTGAACAAACACATCTGCGCCGCCACCTTCAGGTGAAACAAAGCCAAAGCCGCGTTCGCCATTATAGAATTTAACAACTCCATTAATTGTTGGCAAATTATCAAAATTCTGTTCTTGACGTGGCGGTCTATCACCAAAATCACGGCGCGGTGGTCTATCACCAAAATCACGACGAGGAGGACGATCACCAAAATCTTGACGTGGTGGTCTGTCACCAAAGTCACGGCGCGGCGGTCTGTCGCCGAAATCACGACGAGGAGGACGGTCGCCAAAATCTTGACGTGGTGGTCTGTCACCAAAGTCACGGCGCGGCGGTCTATCACCAAAATCTTGACGCGGTGGTCTGTCGCCAAATCCGCCACGTGGTCTATCATTAAAACCGCCGCCGCCAAAAGCAGGTGGTGGTACAAATGAAGGATCTATAAACTCTTCTTTACTTCCTCTTTTATGACCTTTTTTCTTCTTTGCTGAATCAAAATCATCATCTTCATCGTCGTCGAAACGCATTAACTTCCCCAAATACTGTAATCAAAGTTACAGTTTTAGCCATTCGCAATAAATATAATTAACATGAATGCCAATTACAAACCTAAAACCTACTTATCACGCCTAGCCTTAACCATTAGCTTTTGACCATGGGTTAAATCATTGCGTAACTTCACCATCCTTTACTAAAATTGAAAACGAAATAGTAGGCCCATAACTTATGACAAACCCTTTGAATAAAAGCAACTACCTTAAATGCTTTCGAAGGCCTCTAAAGTATATTTTGCCCCATGATTTTTACCAAGTATCGTAGTTAATTGCCCCATTGTGTCTTTCAAGACCTCATTTAGGCCATAAGGCGGGTTGATTATAACCAATCCAGAACTAACTAAGCCTTTGATTTCATTTTTATTTTGTATTTGCATAGAAACATTCAAATATTTTTTTCCAAGATTTTTTACTTTTTTTAGAAAATCCTTAGTTTCTGTGGCATTTTTATCAGCATACCAATAGGCAAAAACCCCAGTTTCAAACCTTTTAAGCCCTTCTTTTAGTGAGTTGACCATATTTCTAAACTCATCGGGTTTTTCAAAAGGCGGGTCAATAAAAATTAAACCACGCTTTTCGGACGGTGGTAATTTTGACTTTACGGCTTGATAGCCGTCATTATGTTCAACAAAAAGTGACTTACATTCGCATTCATATTTAAAGTCTGAAATATTATCGCCAAGGGTTTGAACATCGATTTTATGAAGTTCGATGAAAAATGCCCTATCTTGTGGGCGTAATAATTTTGATATTAAAAATGGTGAACCTGCGTAATATCTTTGGCTTTCATTCACTAATTTTGAGGCATCAATATAATCAATAATCGCAGGTTTTGTGTTTGAATTTTTGTCAGCATAATCCCAGATTTTTACGATACCATCAATATATTCAGGACTTCTTCCCGCAAATTCGGTGTGCAAGTCATAAATGCCGGTTCCCGAAAAAGCATCAAGAACCATAAAGCCTTTGTCTTTTTTTTGCATTAGTTTGATTAATTGAACCAAAACCAAATGTTTTAAACAATCGGCAAAATTGCCTGCGTGATAAGAGTGGCGATAATTCATTAATTTTCTTCTTTATTAGCGCGTGCCTGCAAATAAAGGCCAAAAACCATAATCAACATTCCAAATGCCGCAATCATCAAATGTGGCAATAAATTATATTCGCCCAAAACCCGCGCATTGTGAGGACTACCCAAAGGCCATGCAACTTTTGTATTGCGCGGGATTAAATTTGGGTCTGAATATATTTTTTTTCCCTTTATTATGAATTTGCTTGTCTGTTCATCTTCATAAAGATAAATGCCAATATTACGTTTTGGCCCAGTGCCAAGATATTGTTCAGATTTAAGAAACATTGCATCGGCGGTTTTGCCATTTACTGACGAAACAAAATCACGAAAAGGGTCAAACATTGCGCCACAAAAGAAAGCAATGCCAATTAAAATAAGCGCAATCGCACGCTCTTTTAAGCTTTCAGGCATTGGGAATTTACGCGCAAGACCAGTGCTAATTTTTAGTTGACCATACATATTGAAATATTTCCTATTGATTGTTTAGGTATTATAGCAAAACATTGAAAGTGAAAAATACATTATGAAATTTTTGGGGTCAAAATTTGTGCAAGGGGGATTAATTCTTATTGCAGGGGTATTAATTGGGGCGTTTGCAATGGCGAAATATAATTCGTCCAATATTCATAATGAAAAAGATATTGATACCAAAACACAAAACCAAAATTACAAAAACACAGATTATAAAATTAAACAAAAAGGTGATTTTGATTTTTATGTTTTGTCACTTTCATGGTCACCAACTTTTTGTATCAAACATAAAAACCTGTCAAAGTCAGAAGAGCAATGTAAATCTGGTTCTAATAAAGGCTTTGTTGTTCATGGGCTTTGGCCGCAATTTGAACATGGTTATCCACGCTCATGCCCATCAAATAAAGGCGGCCCGAATAATGGCCTTGCACTACAGATGCTTGATATTATGCCATCAACACGCCTTGTAAGGCTTGAATGGGAAAGACACGGCACATGTAGTGGGCTTGAACCAAATGAATATTTTCAAACCCTTCGCAAGGCACGTGAAAAAATAAATATCCCAAATTTTAATTATCAAGACAGGCCAACAAGCGCACTTATTGAACAAGAATTTACAAAATCAAACCCAGGGCTTGAACGTGATGGAATTGCGATAATTCATAATGATAATATGATGGCAGAAGTAAGAATATGTCTTACAAAATCACTTGAATTTCGAACCTGTGATGAGGTTAATTCACGCGCCGCAAAAGATTATGATAAATTATTTATTCCAAACCCTAAATAATTCCTTTAACGCCCATTTTTGTTTTGATTTTGTTTGAATTTGCGCCTATTCTATTACAAAAATGGGGGTTATTATGGGAAATGTTTCAAACAAAAAACTATTCATTAGTTTGGGCGTAATTTCATTCTCTTTATTTGCTTTTCAAAACAATATTGTTTCGGCGCAGTCAGGCCAGAAGATTGTTGCACCTAAAACCTATTATTGGCTTGACGCGTCAAATGGTGGCAAGGGTTTTATGGGGGCAATGGCCAATATTCCCTTTATGAAATCTGGCGATAATAATGCATGGGGCAATGCTTATGATGGGCTTGCGGGGAAACATGCCGATATTGCGGTTTTGAACAAAGATTTTCCAAATCAAATCAATGCCACGCAAAATATCCCAAATAATATGGGATTGGGAAAATCCATAAGCCTTTTGCCATACACAACACAAAAACAACCAAACAAAAAAGAAGATGGGCAAAATGCAAATATCCCGCCTGATTACAAGCTTAAAGACTTTAAGATGAGCTTTTATTGGGGTTGCGGCACAAAAGCCAAAGCACCGCCAAAAGTATTTCAAATTAAAAATGGCGTCATGACTGACACTGCCCTTGGCCTTAATAGTAGACGCGATCCAAACCAAAACCAATCCTATGCCGAGGGTGCATCAAAATGGCCAAATTCAAAGGATAAAAAGAATATTGGTAATGGCGCAAGTATGATTGGTAATCACACAATCACAGGTGCAAATTTACCCGCTTCACTTGCCTTCGCTATTAATAATAATCAAGATTTTATGGGTGATTTGGGGCTTTCATCATCTGGCGATAAATCGGGCGTAATAAGTTTAAAATGGAATTCAATTGGCGCCAAAGCCTATTATGTAAATGCCATCGGTTTTAAAGATGGCGAAATGGTTATGTGGTCGGCATCTGATGTGCCTGATATGGGCGGCGGATTGATGAATTATCTAAGCCCAAGCAAACTTACACAATTCCTTTCAGAAAAAGCAATTTTACCCGCAAGCCAAAATAAATGCGATATTCCATCTGGCATTTTTGCCAATATGCAAATGGTTATGGTCAATGGTATTGGCTTTGGTGATGAAACCACAATCATCTATCCTGCGCGCCCAACCGATCCAAAAGTAACATGGGTACAAGAATGGGTGGCACGTTTTAGGAATAAAAGCGTGGATCATCTAATTGTTGGAATGCCATCAATGGGTGATGCAATGCGCGGCGAAACCAATACCCCAAGTATGACGCCAGAAGAAAAAGCCAAACTTGAATGTGAAAAAGAGAAATCTAAAAACGCAAATGTTGGTAAAGCAATTGGCGGCGCGTTTGGCGGTGGCCTTGGTTCTGCCCTTGGCGGCGCATTAGGCAAATCAAAATCAAAATGCCCTAATTAGGCTTCATAACCATTAAATAAAAAATCACCATCACGGCTGGGAAAGCCAAACTTCCCAGCAATATCCACCAAAAATCAAAGCGCCAATATAAATCAGGTATTGGCGCATTTTCTTTTACGGCTTTATCAAGAATTTTTTCCATTCGAATTTGAAAATATACGACAGGAAGCCAACAAATTCCCGCAAAGAAATAAAGAATTAATCCCCACTTAAGCCAAGCCCATGATAAATCATAACCCGCCAAATGAACCATATAAAGCCCGCTTAAAAGCTGAATAATGACCGCAGGTGTCGTAAAAATCCAATCGGCAATCACAACAGTTTTAACCACAAAAGCCATTGCCTTTATATCTTTTTTACGGTTCGCCATAAACATATAAAATGCGCTGCCGATGCCTGTTCCAAAAAGAATTGTGGCGCTTATAATGTGAATAAGTTTTACAATTTGATATTCCATAGTTTTCAATAGCGAAATTTTTAATCAATGCAAAATGGTGAATGCTTTTATATCTATGATGGCGAATGCCCATTATGTGCAAATTTTGCATTGGCAATTTCGCTTCGTAAAGAATATCCATGCCTTAAAATTATAAATGCACGCGAAAATAATTATCCAAAAATTATGCAAGAAATTAAAAATCGCGGTCTAAATCTTGATAAAGGCGCGGTTTTGATTTTGGATGATAAATATTATTTCGGTAGGGATGCAGCCAATAAAATTGCGCAAATTTCAACGCCCCAAAACCTTACAAATTATTTGAATATTTTATTATTCAAAAACGAAAATTTTGCGGCCATTTTTTATCCAATGGCAAGATTTATGCGTGATTTTTTACTTTTTGTGCGTGGTAAAAAAGGTATAGGCAATCTTGATGAATAAGCCAATTTTTGCCGATATTTTTGATGATTTTGAAAATCTTCCCATTGTTTTTAAAAAACATTATCAAAATCATGGCTTTTGCGATGAAATAACAAAATGCGATGGAAAAATGCGGGTTTATTTGTCGCCATTAATGAAAATTAGCGCGCCATTTTTAGCATTAACCCAAACATTGATTGCAAAAACTGGCGAAAACATAAGGGTTGAAGTTAATTTCAAATCAAACCCCAATGATAATAGTTTCACTTATGACAGGGTTTTTTATTTTAATGATAAGCCCCAAATTTTCACATCAAAAATGATACCAATGGGCGGTAGTAAAATCATTGAATGGACTAAATCTGGCCTTGGCTGGGGTGCAAATTTTAAATTTGAAAATGGGCACGTGATTTTAAGCCATGAAGGCTATTATTTGAAAATGTTTGACAAAATAATTCGTGTTCCTATTGAATTTTTATGTGGGCGGGCAAATGCCCACGAAATCGCAATAAATGATGATGAATTTGAAATGTATATGGATATTCGGCATTGGCTTTTTGGCAAATTATATGAATATTCGGGGCGCTTTAAAATGGTGACAAAAGATGCATAAAATCCTTATCCTTGGTGCATATGGCAATTTTGGCAAACGTATTGCGAATGCCTTATTAAAGGCGAATATTCCAATCATTATAAATGGGCGCAATGAAAAGAAAGCCAATGATTTTGCCAATACACTTGAAAAAGATTTTGACAAAAACCTTTTTGAAATTGCAATTTTTGATGCCGAAAAAGATTTAGATGGATTTCTAAAATCAAACAAAGTCAAAGTGCTTATCAACACCTGTGGCCCATTTCAGGCCAAGGATTATAATATTGCCCAAGTTTCAATCGCAAATGGGGTTCATTATATAGACCTTGCCGATGGGCGCGATTTTGTTGTTAATATCAATTCGCTGGATAAAGATGCACGCGCAAATAAAGTATCAATCATAAGCGGTGCAAGCACTGTCCCTGGGCTTTCTTCTGCGGTTTTAGAAGAATTTAAAGATGAATTTTCAAACATCGAAAGCCTAAAATTCGGCATTTCCCCGGGGCAAAAGGCCGAACGTGGCCTTGCCACAACAATGGGGATTTTATCATACGCAGGTAAGCCATTAAAACCATTTGCAGGCCATGATAAAGCCTATGGCTGGCAAGATATTTATTGGCAAAAATTTAAAGGCCTTGGCTTTCGCCCAATGGCAAATTGCGACATCCCCGATCTTGATTTATTACCACCCAAATATGGCATTAAAGACATAAAATTTAGCGCAGGTTTAGAGCTTAATTTCCTTCATTTAGGCCTATGGGCCTTATCTTATATGGTGCGTTGGGGTTTGTTGACCAATTTGGAAAGCAATGCGCAAATAATGCTTAAAGCGGCTGATTGGTTTAATTTTTTAGGCACTGATGACGGTGGAATGTTTATGGACATTCGCGGAATTGGCAAAAATGGCGAAAACTTAAATAAGAAATGGTTCATAATCGCAAAAAATGGCGATGGCCCACAAATACCAACAATTCCCGCAATTATTTTGGCAAAAAAATTATATAATGGTTCATTCAAACAAAAGGGCGCAATGCCATGTGTCGGCCTTGTTAGTTTGCAGGAATATCTTGATGAATTAAAAGGTTTTGAAATCGAAACTTATATAAATTAGGCGCGTGGTTTCGGCCTTACACGCGATAGCCCACCGTCAACCGCCAAAACCTGCCCCGTTATCCAATCATTTTCTTTATCAAGC
This sequence comes from uncultured Caulobacteraceae bacterium, assembly GCA_964557085.1. GTDB lineage: Bacteria > Pseudomonadota > Alphaproteobacteria > Caulobacterales > Aquidulcibacteraceae > Pseudaquidulcibacter. The sequence goes on along the minus strand of CAZKYS010000075.1, from coordinate 4,698 downwards.
AAAAAGCAAATTGCGCGTGCAATATCCTGTGCCTTACCCAAACGCCCCAATGCGTGCATATCTTGGGAATATTTTCTCGCGCTTTCACTTTGCGTAAGTGATTTTGTAAGCGAAGTTTCCACAAGGCCAGGCGCAATCGCATTAAAGCGTAGATTCTGCCCCGCATATGTCGCCGCCGCAGAGCGCATAAGGCCAATCACACCCGCTTTTGCCGCCGCAATCGCCTCATGATTAGCAAGTCCTTCCATTGCCGCCGCCGATGAAATTAGAACCACAGAACCGCCATCACGCATATATTTCCCTGCGGCACGAACCAATGCAAAAGCGGTGGTCAAAGATGAATTGATGGTTTCCATAAATCCATTTTGACTTGTAAGATGGGCGGGTTTTAAAAATAAAGAACCTGCGCAATTTACCGCACCATCAAACGGCCCAAAATCTGCAAATATTTTTTCAACAGCATCAAAATCTGTGGCATCAATTATAATATCGGGAATTATTTTTGAATTATCACGCGCCGTTTTTACGCATTCATGCCCCAACTCAGATAAAATTTTTACAACTTCTTGCCCAATTTGCGAACTTGCACCGATAATAAGATATTTTGCCATTTTTATTCCTTTTATTTTATACGAATAAAAGGAAATATGGTTCATTAGCGCCGAAATTTTACGCGATACGGAATAAGTGCAATTCCAAAAATAGCAGTTAGAAATGCGAGCGCGGCGACAATTCGAATAAAATTATGATTGAAATTTTCATGGTTCTTCCAATCCATAATATGAAGCGACCATAAAGTATCATAAAGACGCCAAAGATTGGTGCGCCGCGTTATAACTTCCCCGCTTTTTGCCCCTATATAAACGCTTAAACCATTTTTATAATTGATTTTCCAAGCAGGAATTTCACCTTTATATTCAATACTTTCTTTATCTATCAATTCGGCATTGGTATAAATTTGCGGCGCTTTTAATGCAGAATTTGATATTGAAATTGCATTTTCTTTGGTAATATTTTCGCGCTTAATTCCAGTTTTGGCATCAAAAAAGACATCATCAATTTTTACAATCGAACCGGTTGAATTTGCAAAAATTTCAATTTTTTGTAAATTTGGATTTTGAGCAATAATTTTACTAATTGCCAAAAAATCATCATTTTTAAGCGCAAAATTTGCGCGCTCTTTTATCAAATCCGTACCCCGAATTTTCTCTATTGGGACAATGGTGAAAAAAAGACCAGTTCCGATCCAAAAAAATATTTGAATCCCAACTATTAAAGCCAGATATTTATGAGCAATAGAAAAAAGTTTTTGTGGTTTCATATAGATTTAAAACCACAACCTTATCCCCATTGCAAGCTTACTATCTTGGTCATTTTGTCCAAGCCTTGAATTATAATTTTGATGTGATTCAAGCCCAATATATGGAATGAATTTTGGGGTTATTTTGTAATTGGCACTTATGCCATATTTAATTTCATTTATACCCGAATTAAATTCAATATTTTTTGATAAATTGATTTTGGTTTTGAAATTCGGCTCTAAAAACCATTTTTGGCTAAGATAGAATTTGGTTTCAGCCTCCAATTCCACATTTGCCAAATTATCGCCAAGCATTAAATGTGCATTGGTTTCAATATTATATGGCGCAAGGCCGTAAAAACCCGCGACACCGTATGCTTTACCATTAATTTGACTTCCTACGCCAATTTGGAAATCCCAAAAGTCAGAGATTAGACGACCATAAAGAAGCGAAATATCACCTTCTTTTCCCTGCCCCTCACCTTTTAGATAGATTTTATGCTTGTCATTTCCAATCCATGATAAGGTTTTCCATTCTAAATCTTGATTGGACGATTTTGATAAATCTAAATCATAGCGGTGGAATAGGCCATTTTCATGAATATGTTTAACGCCAGTTGCCATCATTTCTTTGTGGTTTGAATGTTCATTTACAGGTGCTTCACCATCATATTTTGCCACCACAATTTTGGTCATCATTCCTGAAACCATGTGATTTAATAAGTGACAATGGAATGACCATTCACCAATTTCATTTGCGGTTAAATAAACCGAATATGTTTGCCCCGGAAGCACAGAAACAATATGTTTATCAGGCAATCTTTCCATATCTTGCCCGTTATTTAATTGAACAAACATACCATGAAGATGCATTGGGTGCGCCATCATGCTTTCATTGATAAAAATCAATTTTATACGTTCGCCATATTTAAGATTAATCGGTGGGATATTTTCGCCCGATTGCCCATTAATCGTCCAAATATATTTTTCCATATTGCCGCCAATTCGGACAATTATTTCACGGTCGGTTTCACGCACATCAGTTTGAATATTTTTTGATTTTAAATCTGAATAATCCAATATTTTTAGATTTGGGTCATGATCATTTCCCCAACCGAATGGGCGCCCCTTCCCGTCGCTGCCACCTTGGTTACCCAAAGTCTCACCGTGGTTCATTGAATGGCCCATTGCGGCGTGCATTTTTTCCATTTCTTCGGGCGACATTTTGGAATGATCCATCTGGCTCATATCCATGCCACCCATGCCCATATCATTCATAGTCAAAATTGGGCGTTTGCCAATTCTTGGGATTTCAATTGGCATATCAGGGCTTGGCGCAATTTTGGCAATTGCATGCCCACTTTTATCCATGCTTGTGGCGATGATTGCATGGGCTTTATTATCGGGAATAATTTCGACATCATAAGTTTCGGCAACGGCAACGCGAATTTCATCAACCTCAAATGGTTCAACATCACGACCATCAGCCGCAAGAACTTTCAACTTAAGGCCATCAACCCGAAAATCAAAATATGTCATCGCAGAACCGTTGATTATTCTTAATTTGGTCTTTTCACCCGCTTTGGCAATGAATGTTTGATTATCATTATTATGTTTGCCATTAATAAGAAACTCATAACCTGTAACATCGGCAATATCGGTTGGGTCCATGCGCATTTTGCCCCATGCGGCGCGATCTTTTGCGGTGGCTTTCAGGCCAAATTTCTGACTATCGGCAATAAAATCACCCAACGTGCGGCGATTATTATTATAATGCCCCGCATTGGCTTTTAGATTGTTTAAAATATCCTTTGGTTGTTCGTCGGTGAAATCGGTAAGTAAAATCACTTGTTCAGGTGTTTTTGCTTCATCCTTTGGGTAGATTATCAATGGGCCATAAAGACCGCGCGCCTCTTGTGCATCTGAATGTGAGTGATACCAATAAGTGCCATTTTGGCGAATGTGGAATTTATATGTGAAACTTTCCCCAGGCTTAATGCCACCAAAACCATTAAGCCCCGGCACACCATCCATTTCAGCAGGCACAAGCAAACCATGCCAATGAAGTGATGTTATTTCAGATGAAACATTCTTAACATGAATTATCGCATCATCACCTTCGGTAAATTCCAATTTTGGCGCGGGAACTTGCCCATTAATATTCATCCCCTTTAATGTGCGCCCATTTATGGAAATTTTGGCATTATCAACCACCAAATTATATTCACGAACTTTGGCAAAGGCGCTTTGTGAAAATAACAAAAAACCAAGTGGCGTAATAAAAACAATTTTTTTGCTTAGCTTCATTTTAATTCTAATTTCTGTTCAAAATTACATATACGCTTTAAACGCCTTAAAGGTTACAATTATTTTTAAAAATGCGACCATTTAACATTTGCTATTTTTATAATTAGGAATAGGCTGTTACCCACAGGTTGGATGGCTTCCAACTTGGGGGAGGTTTAAAATGAAACCTAAATTTTCAATTTTACTAGCAATGGCTTTGGTCGGAATGGGTGGAATTGCGATTGCCCAAATCGCGCCAATGCGCCCAAATATAGGTGTGAACACAAATCAAAACCCAGTTCAGATGACGCCAACAGTTGAATCATTACAGGCTGATATCGTTCGTCTTAAGCAGAAAATAAAATCACTGGAAACCGAAAATTCTAATCTTAACAATACAATACGTGAAATGACTACAAAGGGCGGAAGCCAAGTTCGCGCATATTGTTCGGACGATTTAAACATAAGTAGGTCAACAGCGGGCGCAACAGAAGATTGCACTTTTAGTGGTTACAAATGTTCCCCAGTTTCGGGGCTTTGCCTACGCGAGTGTAATACATCGGATGATTGCCACCCTGGGCATTTGTGTGACACTGAAATCCATAAATGTGTTCCTGCACCACGCTAATTGATAAAATGTCGCCTTGCATTATTTTTCAAAACCCCTATTTGTTCGCGAAAAAATAGGGGCGTTTTGTGGCTGTTAAAAATCTTTTTGTAACTAAATTTTACCGCGAACCAATAGGTGGCAAAAATATCGAAGAATTGCGCGATGATTTGCGCGATTGTTGCTATTTAATGGCTGAAGAAGATGAAGCGGGCATAAATTGGTGTGAAGAAAACCATTATCGTGGCTATACTTCTTATGCATCATTAAATGATTTGGACACACGCTTTAGCCCTTTTGCCGAACTAAAAAAACGCATGGACAAACATGTGGCAAAATTCGCCCAAGAATGCCATTTCGACCTTAATGGCCGCAAATTAGTGCTTGATGCTTTTTGGGTAAATATTTTGCCGCCATTATCTTTCCATTCAAGCCATATCCACCCGCATAACTGGAAACCGAAAATTCTAATCTTAACAATACAATACGTGAAATGACTACAAAG
>CAZKYS010000074.1:0-12518 GCA_964557085.1 uncultured Caulobacteraceae bacterium | reverse complement strand
AATCATATTACGCAGAAAAATATAGTAAAATTAGACGATACAGGCTTAGCGAAAGTTCCGCATTACAAATTGGTTTTGCAAGAAATGAAGGCTGATATTGATATCATTCAAAATGCGGCAAACGGTGCTAATGCTGATTTATCGGACAATTTAAACGCTATAATAATCACCACAAAAAAAATCGAAGATGAAATAAATTTAGACAATAGCAATTTTTCGCAAGTTGAACGCGTCTTTACATATTATGTTCCGCAAATGGTCAAACTTTTAAAGGCGCGCGGAATTGCTATTCGTGCCAAAAATAACAATAAGATTTTAGAAATTGATGAAATGTTTATACGCCTTAGGGCAGTTGTCCAAAATTATGCAAATCGTATTTATGAAGATGATATGCGCGAAATTGATATTGATCTTAAGCTTTTAGAACAATCACTTGCACAAGATTTGCAATTTGAAACCCGAATTAAAAATAATAGATAAAACATTTATTGAAATATGCTTTATTTGGCGTAATATGATAACATGACCCAAACAATTGAATCAGGTGCGCAGCTTGCGCTTCATGCTATGCGACGCGCTTCATTGCGTGATGGAACGTCATGTCCTGTGAATACTGAGAAAGTTGTTGCGGCGCAGTTGGCGATGCGGGCGTTTGCGCAAATTTTGCTTGAGGGTGGACGTAAACTCCACCTTGGTGAAATCGGCGCTTTAGATGCCACACCAGATGAGCGCACCATGCTTAACGTCCTATCATCTGCCCAAAATGATGACCGTGAGGCTTTGATTGCTGCACTAAGATGGCTTCTTGGGCGTGAACCAAGTGAGGGTATGGTTGAATGTGCCCGTTCTGCTGCCTTTGCATTTGCCGCAGTTGGATGGACATGGGGCAAGCCCGAAGTCAAACGCGCGCCAGAGCCTTTATATGGCATGAAGCCTGTACGCGCCGTCGATTAATTATTGGGCTGGAACCATTGGAGCAGCAGGTTTTGGCGCAATTGGACTACAATTTTTTAGCATAGCATCAATTTGACCATTACCAGGCGCAATAATAACTTTTTTGCCACCTGCGCCCGTCATCATTAAATTGCCATTTGCACGCATAACGCTCAAAATCTGTTTGGTTTCAAGTGGTCTTTGCCCGCTATTTATTTCATACGTATTTGATGCCGCGCTAAAAGCTAAATCGGCGGTTGCAGATCCAGTGCTTGAATCAAAAATAATTTTCGCAGCTTTTCCATCCGCAGGGGCAGGAAGGCCAGAAACGCCAATTGAAACCCCGCCAGATGGCCTACAAGTAAGCGATGCAAGTGCGCCGCCTGCGCCATATGGTGATGCAATACGGGTTGGCGATGTTTGACGCCATGCGCCCGAAATAGGTGTTTGGGCTTGTACTGGTGGCGCCGCAGTTGGAACAACATGATTTATTGTAAGTTCACCACTTAAGAAATTATATGCGGCAAGTGTTTGTAAGTTTTCACCTGTTTTGGTTTTAGGCGCGGTTTCGCAAAAACCCGATAAAGTGAATGATTTTGGCGCATTCCCAATGTTTAGATTTAGTGATTTAAGTGTATTAGGAACAATTGTTACCTTATCATGCGCCACATCAATAATAATTGCCTTGGCAGTGCAGGGCGCACCATTTGTTTGGCCTGAAACTAAAATGAAACGCTCTTTGAAATTTGGTTGGGATGATTGAACACCTAATAGGCGCAAAATTTGTGGCGCGCCTTCATTTGGTTCGTCATTTGATGGTTTTTCACTTTTGACAAGGTCGATTGCAGGTTTTGCAGGAATTGGAAAAACCTGCTTGCCATCAATTGTGGCAATTGAACCATTTTCATTGGAGCGGATTTCAAAAATACCTTTTGGAGTTAGGAATTGGTTTGGTGCAAGCTCTGGCATTTGTGTGCCAAAGCTGATTAAATCAACAAAAGCTGCGCCTTTGCTTGTTTCATGGCCATCTTTGCGCATTGATGATAAAATCGCGCTTCCTGTTTCTTTGCCGCGTGTTAAATTAAGTACCAAACTTTTATAGAAATCTTTGTTTGGTGCGGGTGCAAATGTTCTTTTTAGTCGTTCTTTATCGATTGGCGTGAATGCAAATCTTGCCTCAAAGCCTTCGCCAACATTTGCATATTCAACACTGGTTTCATAACCATTGCGCTCACCAAGGTTTTTGTATTCATCGATAACTTGTTCAACACTAAGATTGGTTGAAATGGGTTCAACACCTTCCATTGGTGATGCCCATAATGTTTGTGGGCCAATTGTGGTTAAGGCTGCGTCATGTGTTGGGTTGGATCCTTGGTTTTTTAAATCTTCAATCGGCGGCTTAAAGCGCAAATATGGTAATGTTATGCCGCCAATGAAAAACCCCATAACAAAGCAAAATGCGCCAAACAAAAACAAGATACGCAAACTTACACTTGGCCCGTGAATATCACTTGCCTTGACGTTTAATGTATCTGTTTTGCTTTTATCGACCATATTTTTTCCAATATGGTATGTTTTGCAGTGATTTCCCTAATGTATGGTAACTAAAATATTAATTAATGCAGTTTTTTACATCTTAAAAAATTAATATCAGAGATTTTGCTATTTAGGAAAAGTATCTTTGAAAACTTGCGTATTTTCCAATGAAGATTGCATATTTTTTAGGTTTTTATACCCATCCTTCCAGTAATATTCTGGGAAACGTAAATCAATATATGATAAGGCGCAAACAATTGAGATACTTCCCATATTTAATTCGCCATTTTCAATATTTTTTACTTGGTTTTCGGCAAAAATTAGTGTTCGCTCTAAATTATCTTGCCACCTATCAAGCCAAGATTGGGATTTTTCGCCATCAGGTCGTAATTGTTCCAGACGAATTTTAACCGCGGTTTCCATTATTGCATCGCCAATATTTTCCATACGGCGGATTTCAAGTTCATCATTGCCATAAAGGCTTTCGCCATTGCCTAATTTATCAATATAGGCACAAATTAATGGTGAATTTGATACGGCTGTTCCATTATCAAGAACCAAAGACGGCACTTGCGCAATTGGGTTTGCAGCAAGTAATTCGGGCGGATTTTGCAGTGGTGTGGCTTCTATTTCATTAGTTTGTGACAAAAGACCCTTAAGGCGGATTGCAATTCTGCATTTGCGGGCAAATGGCGAAGCGTGGCTGTAAAATAGTTTCATTGCTTATCCTTGGGTTTGTAAAATATTGTAAGAATTCGTGGTCATATTTGCGTTTTTTTGCCGCTTTATTGGCTTTCAAAAAATAATATAATGATTATGTTAGTTATGAAAGGGAGTTTGAAATGGATATTGCAACACTTACACAAAAAATGAGCGAAAAAGCAGGTAGCGCACCGGCATTAGATCGCACAGTTAAGTTTGATTTTGGTGATGAAGGCGTGATTTTCGTTGATGGCTATAATAATAATGCCGTTAGCAATGAAAGTGGCGATGCCGATTGCACAGTTGTTGTTACTATTGCTGATTTTGTTGATATGTATAAAGGCGATTTGAACCCTATGAATGCTTTCATGGGCGGTAAATTAAAAGTTTTAGGCGACATGTCAGTTGCGATGAAATTGCAATCATTATTGGGTTAAAACGCTATGGATTTGGTTATGGATCCATTGGTTGCCAAACTCAATAATATTGAGATTGCATATATAGATGGGCCGCCAAATGCCAATAATGGAAAACCGGTAAAAATTCGTGCTGGCTTTATTGAAAAGCCAGCCGAAATGCCGCTTCGGGGAAGTTTTATAATCGTCCCAGGCCGCAGCGAATATATTGAAAAATACGCAGAAACTATATTGGAACTAACAAAGCGCGGTTATAATTGCCTTTGTATTGACCCACGTGGTCAGGGTTTCTCCGATAGAATTGGCAATGAATATTGGTATGGCGATATTGATAATTATGATAATTCATCACTTCATATTGCTGCCGCGATACAATATTTTGATAAAAAACTAATTGGAAAAAGATTTTTCATTTCCCATTCAATGGGCGGCATGATTGTATTAAACGGCCTTATTGACGGTGTTTTTGGAAAAATTGATGGGGCAATATTTAACACCCCAATGTGGTCATTCCCACCAAATTTTGTAATCCGAAGTTTGATTTATTCATTATGCGCCTTGGGCTATAAAGGCATTACAACACCAAGTTTTGAGGTTAAATGGCGACCTGGTGATTATTATAATAATAAAGTGACAAGCGATAAGAAAAGATATGCACGCAATAATTCTCTTATGCTGAAAACACCAAGGTTGCAAATTGGCGGCCCAACCAATGGCTGGTTTTTTGAAGCCTTCAAGACTTTTCGCAAGTTTAGTGATGAAAATCTAAATAAAGTTAAATTGCCAATTTTAATCCTACAAGCAGGAAAAGAAAGTTTGGTTGATAATATTGGTCAAACGCAAATTTCAAAGAAATTGCCTAATGCAACTTTGCGTGTGTTCGATGAAGGAAAACACGAACTATTAGTCGAAAGCGATGAAATACGTGCCGAAATTTGGTATGAAATTGATCAGTTTTTGAATAAACAAAAATAAAAACGCCCCCTTGCGGGGGCGTAATATATTATATTGATTTCCAACTACCGTCAGTTTGAACACAGGCTTTGCGACTTGCACCGCCATCGTCAACTGGGCTGCCATTTTGTGTAACTGTTTGCGTAACATTACGGCAGATTGAAGTAACAGGCACATTAACAACCCGCATTTGCTGACTTGTGGTTTCATCAACAATTGTGATTTTTCCTGTTGCCTTTAGGCTGCTTAGTGGTGCGTAACCAATTACAACGCCATTTTGCGCCACTGCCGCCCATGGTGTTTTACTTGAAGTTCTCCCAAGAACATCAACAATATCACCCGTTCCAATACCGCCAACAGTCTTTGATGTTGAAAGTGGTGATGCCTTAAGGGCAATATCGCGCGATGCAGAATATTGACCGCCCATTAAAATAAGGCTTGAAGGTGCACCTACATTTGGTGCGATGCGAACTGCTGCATTTGTGCTTTGGGTGTTTGAAATAACTTGTGTTTTACCAGTAATTCCAGTTTCAGTATTAGTAAAAGTCGAATTTTGCCCCATTGCCAATGCGCGCTCACTATCGAGGGCAAGCTTTTCTTGGTCTTTGCGTTGCAAGCGGCAGCCAATATATGAACCAGCGGCACCACCAACAGCGGCGCCGATCACTGTTCCAACAGTTTTATTGTCTTTTGAAACTTTGTTGCCAATTACGCCGCCAACAACTGCGCCAATAATTGCGCCTGTTTGTTGTTTTTTACCAGGTGCATCACAATTAAAGATACCAACTTTTCCAGAAGTGATACCACTATCAGGGAAAAGGTTTTGTGCATTAACTGGTGTTGTTGCAGAAATTAAAAGGGCCAAACTTATAAAGCCTATTTTTTTCATTAAAATCTCCTTTTGATTTCCCGTCCGCCTAATATGATACGCGCATTCGGGTTTTCGTCAATGATGATTTAGCTATTGCATGTATTATAAAACATCCTAAATTGCCGCTGCGGGGGCGATAATGGAAATAAGACAATCCGAAATTGAAATGCCGAAAAATATTTTTAAAAGCCTTTATTTTCAGGTTTTAATCGGGATTCTTATTGGTGGTCTTATTGGATATTTTTATCCTGCCCTTGGTAAAAATTTAAAGCCATTAGGGGATGGTTTTGTGAAAATGGTGAAAATGATAATTTCACCTGTTATTTTCATAACTATTGCATCCGGAATTGGGCGAATGAATAGCCTTAAGGGGTTTGGAAGGACCACCATTTTTGCCTTTTCATATTTCTTTATTTTTTCAACCTTGGCGCTTTTACTTGGCATTTTTGTTGCCAATGCATTTTCGCCTGGCACTGGCATGAATGCGGTTTTATCACCAATAGACAGTCAAAAAGTCGCCGAATATTCACAAAAAGCCCATGCGTTCACTACAACTGAATTCCTATTAGATATTATACCCAAAAGCTTTCTTTCGGCATTTGTCGATGGCAATATTTTGCAAACCCTATTTGTTGCCGTGATTTTTGGCGTTTCTTTGGTTGTTAGCGGCGAAAAAGGCAAACCAATTGTTGATTTGCTTGATAATATCGCACAGCCAATGTTTCGCATGGTCGATATTCTAATGCATTTTGCACCGATTGGCGCATTTGGTGCAATTGCCTTCACTGTTGGAATGTTTGGCATTGATTCAATCAAGCGGTTATTATTTTTAATAGGCTCTTTTTACTTTACGGCCGCGTTTTTTGTGTTGGTTATTTTGGGTGCGGTGGGCAAATTAACAGGCTTCTCAATTTTCAGGCTTATTAATTATCTTAAATCTGAAATTCTTTTGGTTCTTGGTACTTCGTCATCAGAAGCGGCATTACCAAGTCTAATGGAAAAGCTAGAAGGGGCGGGATGTAAACGCGAAACTGTAGGCTTAGTGGTTCCAAGTGGTTATAGTTTCAACCTTGATGGAACCAATATATATCTTACATTGGCGGCGCTTTTTATTGCGCAGGCAACAAATACGCATTTAACGGCGGCGCAACAAATCGCTCTTTTCTCTGTGGCAATTGTAAGTTCGAAAGGGGCGGCGGGTGTAACGGGCGCGGGACTAATTACGCTTGCGGCGACTTTGCAAGTTGTTCCGACTGTCCCGCTTGCGGGCATGGCGCTTATTGTAGGGGTTGATAGATTTATGTCTGAATGCCGTGCAATAACCAATTTTATTGGTAATGCGGTGGCAACAATTGTTGTATCCAAATTACAGGGCGAGCTTGATTATTCCAAGCTTGATTTTGCCATGAAAACCGGAAAGCCAATGTATCAAGGCGCGCCATTCACACAAACATTAAGCCTTACGTCTGGCGTGAAAATTGGCGAAAAAGATAGCGACTAGTTATTAGTCAAAACAACGCCTACCAAAATCGCTGCATAATGAAGGCTTGCACCTGCTACAACGTGACCATGCCAAATTGCGCGGCGAAATTTAAGGCGTTTTGACATATAAAATATAACGCCAATTGAATAAACTGCGCCGCCAAGTGCCAATAAAATTGTTGATGGAAGGTTTAAACCTGCCGCCATTGGCTTTATTGCAATTACCGCCATCCATCCAAGACCAAGGTAAAGCACAACCCAAATAAACTTACCAATTCCAGGTAAAAGGATTTTTCCAAAAATCCCAAAGCCTGCAATAAGCCAAACCGCCAAAGTCATAAAAATAGCCCAATTTCCATGAAGCGCCTGTGTTGTGAATGGCGTATAGCTTGCGGCTATCATTAGGAAAATCCCAGCATGATCAAGGCGGCGCAAGAAAGGCTGAAACTTTTCATTTGCAAAATTATAGGCCATAGAAAACGAAAGCATTGCAACCATTCCAAAGGCATAAATTGAAATTGCCGCAACCTTACCAATTATTCCGTGCGACACAGAAATGCCAAGTGCAATTCCGCCGCCAAATAAAGCAAGCGCAAGACCAATTATATGCACAATTAAATCGGCGCGGCGCGCCCAAATTGTTGGATAATGAAAATCTTTTAATGTCATGCCCGATTATACCTAAATAATTTCGCTGTTTTATGACATTAGAATGACACATGCGTCAATTTTTGTCACGAAAAATCTTAATTCAGAATGTTTCAAACTAGTGTGATTTCTTATCTTTTTCAATTTATAAATGTTAGAGCTAATTTTACTTATAATTGCATTATGCAATTGAAGTTGTGAATTAATATTTTTTAACTTGAAGATAAAAATAATAATATTACCCCTTTGTTTATGGGGGATAATATGAAGAAAATAAACATAATATTTTGCTTTAAACTATTATTAGTTACCTTATTTTCAAATGCTGTAAATGCGCAAAATTTTGATGACAAATCTATAAATGAAATTATTAGCCTTACTTGTAATAAGAAAATCCTTTTATTTGGGGAGGCTTCACATGCTGATGGGGCAACACTTGAATTAAAAAACAAAATTATTCCACGCCTTGTGAATGAATGCGGATATAAGGCCATTGTTTTCGAAGCGCCGATTTACGATTTTTCAAAATTAAGCCTTATTACTAAGCCAAGTGAAAAATATGATAGAAATTTATTTTTATCAGCTTGGGGTGGAATGTGGAACCAATATAAAGAAGTATCAAATTTTGCTAATTTTATTGCTACTAAAAGTCCAAAAGAATTAAAAATATTTGGCATGGATATTCAAAATGCATCACGTGGGGCATTTTATACGATTTATAAAATGCCAATTGAGCTTTCAAATATAATTGAAAATATTGATGAACGTGAGAGATGTAAAAAACTATTGGATGTACAAAATAGAAATTGGGTTGATGACGCGCCAATTGTAAAACCAGCAAATGAATGCCTTGAAAAAATTATTAAAAATCTTGAAGGCAAAAAAGATGAAAATTCAAAATTTCTAGTTTCAATGGCAAAAGCAGATATGAAAGCCAATAAATATATTGAGTTAAATCCCGCTTTATTAAGTGATACGCGCGATACAGACATGGCAAATAATGTCATTGATTTCTATGAGAAAATGCCCAAAAATAGCAAGATAATAGTTTGGACGGCTGCTGCGCACGCATCTTATGGCGGGCTATATAAAGGCCATAGCGTTGGTCAAATTTTAAAAGAAAAGTATAAAAATAAAGTTTTTTCGCTTGGGGTTAGCGCGGCAAGTGGGAAACTTGCTTATCATAATGACAAAATCCCTGAATATATAAATCCTAAACCTAATAGTTTAGAGGCTAATTTTGATAAAAACAAAGATGTAACAATTTTAAATAAAAAAAAGTTACAAGAAATAAGTGAAGTAGAGGGGCAAGTCCTTTTAGCGCATGAGGTTAAAACTCAAAATTGGTCAAAATTATTTGATGCAATATTAATTCTTAAGGAAGAGCATCCAGCGACAAGAATAAGTGATGAATGGATTGAATGGAAAGATAAATCAGAAAAATATAAATCAATTAAACAATGACGTTAATTTTAAAAATAAATTAAAAGCGCCCCTTGTTTACACAAGAGGCACTTAATTTCCCCCACCAAAAGGCTTAGCGAGTTTTATATATTTTTTTTCGCTTAAATTTTAGTCGAATAATGCGTCCAATGCATCTTGATCCATTGGCTCTGCGCTTTGAGCTGGTGCATCATCAAACATTGAATCAATATCATCTTGCTTAACTTCTGGGCCACCGATTGCAGGGCCGTTTAGAAGCAATTCTTTTTTGCGTTTTTGTTCTTCAGTTAATTCAACTTCAGCATCTTCAACGCCCATAACTTTTGCAAAGCGGTCGATACGGCTTTCGATATGGTTTAAAGTATCAACAACTTTTTTCACGCGTTGACCTGTAATATCTTGGAATGAGCATGCTTCAAAGATTTCCATCATTTTATCGCATACTAATGCTTGGTAAGAGTTCAAATCTGTACCATCGGCAGACATTACAGCCTCTGCAGCTTCCATAATGCGGTGTGTGGCATCCGCAGTGTTTGCAACAATTGCATCAAGCTCGGCACCAGCGGTAGGAATACCATCATTTTTAATATCATTTGGTCTTAGAGCAGCAATTTCAGTACGTGTACGTTGAATATAAGCTGATAAATAGCGCAATTCACCGTAAAGCGAGCTGTCCATTGAACCAAAGAAAGCCATCATTGCTTCACTCATTTGTGATGCAAGGCTAAGAACTTCGCCAAGGCGTGGATCTTTAAGATCCGCTTCTTTTAATGAGCTTAGAGCTTCCCTTACGCGTAAGACTACTTCTGGTGCAGCCATTTCAAACCCCCGATGTGCATTTCGCACTAAATATTATTATTAAAAATCACCAAGAACTGAAGCAATTTTAGCTTTCAGAGTTTGGGCGTTAAAAGGTTTAACAATGTAATTGTTTACACCGGCTTTTTTTGCCGCGATTACGTTTTCAGTTTTTGATTCAGCGGTTACCATAATGAATGGCGTTGGCTTTAGATTTTCGTCTGAACGAACTTCGCGCAATAATTCATAACCTGTCATTGGTTCCATATTCCAATCGGAAATGACAAGACCATATTTTTTTGCCTTCATCTTCGCCAATGCTTCTTGCCCATCAGCGGCTTCATCAATATTTTCGAAACCTAATTGTTTAAGAAGGTTACGAATAATACGTATCATAGTTTGGTAATCGTCAACCACAAGAACTGGCGCACCCATATCAACTGCCATTTTGAAACTCCCACACACATTTTTGCGGCATTTTTTGCCGTTTGCATCAATTTGACAGTGGTAATTTACTACAAGGACGCTAAAGAAAGGTGAATCAAACTGAAATTAAGGAAAAAAATATGCCAAATGCTGTTGGTGGGCTTTATTATTCCGAGCTAGAAATCGGTCAATCCATTGAATTTACTAAAGAAATTAGCAAAGATGATGTTGTGCAATTTGCACACATTTCAGGTGATAATAATCCAATTCACATTGATGAGGACTATGCAAAGGGCACAAAATTCGGTGGAACCATCGCACATGGCATCTTAACAGCCGGTTTAATCAGTGCGGCAATAGGCACAAAATTACCAGGGCCGGGTGCAATTTATGTTGGTCAAAATTTACAATTCAAACGCCCTGTTAAAGTTGGTTCAATTGTCAATGTTAGGGTTGAAATCAAAGAGAAGGATGATACCAAAAACTTTGTTACGATTGAAACCGTGGCAAGTGTTGAAGGTAAAGTTGTTCTTACTGGCGAAGCAAAAGTAATGGTTCCCAATCAGGAATAGGATATGAAAGTTTTCTCTGGCTTTAAAGAAGCGCCAAATGAAATAAAAGGTGCAGCAATTGCAATGGGCGCTTTTGATGGTTTGCATCTTGGGCATAAGGCATTAATGCAGCGTGCAAAACAAAATGCGCCAAATTGCCAATTAGGGCTTTTGCTTTTTGAGCCGCCACCAAAATTATTCTTTGCCAAAGATAAAGCCAATATGCGCCTTGCAACAGAACGTGTTACCGAACGTTTGGCTTCAAGTGTTGGCGTTGATATTATTTTTACTTTAAAATTTGATGCCGAATTTTCGCAAATGAGTGCACAAGATTTTATCGAAGAAGTTGTTATTAAAGGATTTGCACCAAATAATATTGTTGTGGGTCATGATTTCAGATTTGGCAAAGGCCGCGAAGGTGACGCTTTAATGCTTAAGCAAAAATGCAATGCGGCAGAAATAGATGTGGAAATTATTGACCGTATCGATAATGATGATGGCGTTCGCATTTCTTCAAGTCTTATTCGTGAAGCCTTGCAAAATGGTGAAATCACAAAAGCCAATTCATTATTAGGCCACCCATGGATGCTTGAGGGTGTGGTTGAACATGGTCAAAAATTGGGCCGTCAATTAGGCTTTCCAACAGCAAACCTAAAATTATATGAGCAAATTCAACCAAAATTTGGAATATATGCGGTTAAAGTTGATATTGGCGATAAAAATTGGCGTATTGGTGTTGCCAATTTTGGAAGAACCCCAACAACGGGTGTGCGTGATCCATTATTTGAAGCCCATATTTTAGATTTTGACGGCGATTTATACGATAAGAATATTTTTGTAGAGATACATCAATATTTACGCGGCGAAGAAAAATTCCCTTCATTAGATGCATTAATCGAACAAATGCATAAGGATGTAATCGCAACACGCGCTTATTTTGGTTAGGCAAATGATTTTATGACAACAAGCACCAAAATAATTGATTGGGCAATTTTAACTTTATTGGTTTTTCTTTGGGGCTCGGCTTATGCATTAACGCGCCTTGCGATAAGTAATTTGTCGCCAATTTTTGTTGTATCAATGCGCCTTTGGATTGGTGCAATATTTTTGCTTTTGGTTTGCAAGGCTTTGAATAAAAAAATTCCATCAATTTATGATATTCGGTCATGGGTTTTGATGGCGGCGACGGGGATTGTTGGTTCTTTAATCCCATTCTTTCTTATTAGTGTTGCACAGACCCATGTTTCGTCGGCGCTTGCATCAATTTATCTTTCTGCAACACCAATGGCGGCGGCAGTTTTGGCGCATTTTTTCATTAAGGGTGAAAAAATAGGTCTTAAAAACGGCATTGGTGTTTTGCTTGGTGTGCTTGGGATTTTTATCTTATTTGCGCCAAGCATATTGAATGGTGGAATTAATTCACCAATTTGGGCACAGGCAATTTTATTATTGGGTGCATTTTGCTATGGCGCGGCATTAATCATTGTTCGCCTTACCAATCCAAAAATTGACCCAATTGCAATTTCATTTGGCTTTGTTTTTTGTTCGGCAATTATTTCAACGCCATTTGCATTCTTTGCAAATAATGGTCATTTTCCGAATTTGGCAATGCCAGAAATATTAAGCCTTATTGGCCTTGGAATTGGGCCAACCGCTTTGGCATCAATTTTATATGTAAGATTGGTTCATGTAATTGGCCCCGTTATGGTTGCCAATTTCTCTAACCTTGTGCCATTTGTTTCAATTCTTATTGGCTAT
>CAZKYS010000073.1:0-12611 GCA_964557085.1 uncultured Caulobacteraceae bacterium | reverse complement strand
GTGATGAAAGCCAAAACGTGCGCGAAATTGAAATTTCATCGCTTAAAAGGCGCGTTAAATTATTATCGGCAATGAAATTTGGTAAGATAGCAATACCAACACCTTGCTCGACTAAGTTTTTCTTGGCTATTATTGATGAGCATCTAAGGCGTGGTTTGAAATAGGGAAAGACTTCCTCAAAATACCTAAGTTCTGGGGCGTAAATTAGATCATCGACATATCCAATCAAAGTATGATTTTCCAAGTCATTTTTGTCTTTGATGCTGTCTGCTTTCTCGTAATTTTTTGAACAATAAAGGCCAAGTTCATATTCAAGCAATGGTTTTGAAATTATCAGTTTTGATTTTGGTTTTGAAAGGCCAATTGCAATATCTGCCTCGCGCCGTGAAAGGCTTAAAAATCCGCTTCCAGATACCAAATCAATTTCAATATCAGGGTATAATTTATGGAATTTTGAAATTGTTTTTGTCAAAATATTTGCGCCAAAACCCTCGGCCGCGCTTAATCTTATTGTGCCTTTGATATTTCTATCATTATCAATTTTGCGCCCAAAAATTGAACCGGTTTGTAATTCAACTTCTTCGCATTTTTCTAATAATTGTGTTCCTGCATTTGTAAGTTGATGACCGCGGCGGTGCTTTTCAAAAAGTATTTGCCCTAAATCTTCTTCAAGACGTCTTAAGCGGCGCGCAACAGTGGTTTCATCAAGTTTTAAATCTATAGCAGCTTCGGCAATATTATTCTTTCTTGCCGCACTTAAAAATATGCGTAAATTATCCCAATTGATAAGTTGTGACATTTAATCTCACCTGCAAAAATACCGCTATATGATGCGAAATTTGGTGTTTACACGATTTTGTGCAACCTATAAAGATTATTTTATTTAAAGATGGGGAAGAATATGCGTAATGTTGGGCATTTTGTAAGCGGTAAAAAAATTGAAGGCCAATCTGGACGCTTTGGTGATTTTTACAATCCATCAACAGGCGAATTGCAGGGTAAAGTTGCCCTTGCCAATGTTTCTGAAATTGATAATGCCGTTCAAAATGCCAAACAAGCCCAAAAAGAATGGGCGCATGTAAACCCGCAACGCCGCGCCCGCATCATGTTTGATTTCAAAGCTTTAGTTGAAAAAAATATGGATGAATTGGCGCATTTATTATCATCCGAACATGGTAAAGTCATTGCCGATGCCAAGGGTGATATTATTCGTGGCCTTGATGTTGTTGAATTTGCATGTGGCATTCCGCAAAATCAAAAAGGTGATCATACTTTAGGTGCGGGCCCTGGGGTTGATGTTTATTCGGTTCGGGTTCCATTAGGTGTGGTTGCGGCAATCACGCCATTTAATTTCCCCGCTATGATTCCAATGTGGATGTTTGGCGTTGCAATCGCAACAGGTAATGCGGTGATTTTAAAACCTTCAGAACGTGATCCATCGGTTCCAATTCGCTTGGCAGAATTATTTATCGAAGCGGGCGCACCCGCTGGCCTTTTGAATGTTATAAATGGCGATAAAGAAGCAGTTGACGCAATCTTGCAGCACCCAGATATTAAAGCGGTTTCATTTGTTGGTTCATCCGATATTGCACACTACGTTTACCACGAAGCCGCCAAATACGGCAAACGCGCGCAATGTATGGGCGGGGCTAAAAATCATGGCATTATAATGCCAGATGCCAATATGGATCAGGCGGTAAAAGACATTGTTGGCGCAGCTTACGGTTCGGCAGGGGAGCGCTGCATGGCGCTTCCGGTTGTTGTGCCAGTTGGTGAGGGGACAGCCGAAAAATTCCTTGATAAATTAATTCCTGCAATCGAAGCATTGAAAATTGGTATTTCAACCGATCCACAGGCAGATTATGGCCCCGTTGTGACCGCCGCCCACAAAGCTAAAGTAACGGGAATGATTGATAAAGCCATTGAAGAAGGCGCAAAATTATTAATTGATGGTCGTGGGTTTAAACTTCAAGGTTATGAAAATGGTTTCTTTATGGGACCAAGTTTGCTTGATAATGTAACAATTGACATGGTTACATATAAAGAAGAAATTTTTGGTCCAGTTTTACAAATCGTGCGCGCCAAAACATTCGAAGAAGCCATAAAACTTCCATCAGAACATCAATATGGCAATGGCGTTGCAATCTTTACCCAATCAGGCCGTGCCGCACGTGAATTTGCCGCACAGGTTGAGGTTGGAATGGTTGGTATAAATGTGCCAATTCCTGTTCCTGTTGCATATCATTCTTTTGGCGGATGGAAGCGTTCGGCATTTGGTGATATAAATCAATATGGTATGGAAGGCGTGCGTTTTTATACAAAAACCAAGACCATCACTGAAAGATGGCCTGAATCTTTAACCGAAGATAGCGCATTCATTATTCCAACATTCTAAAGGAAATATTGTGTCTAATTACGAAACCCTAATTGTTGAAACCAAAGGTAAAGTGCTTTTGGTAAGTATTAATCGCCCCGATAGTTTGAACGCATTAAACACCAATGTAATGCGCGAAATAACACAAGTTGCAAAAGATGCCGATAAAAACCCTGATATTGCTGCTTTGGTAATTACGGGTTCGGGCCGTGCCTTTGCGGCGGGCGCAGACATTAAAGAAATGGCTGATAAAAGCTTTACCGATATGTATATGGGCGACTTTTTCGGTGCATGGGATGAGTTTGCAAATTGCCGCAAACCAAAAATTGCCGCCGTTAATGGCTTTGCACTTGGTGGTGGGTGCGAACTTGCGATGATGTGCGATATGATTTTTGCATCAACCAAAGCAAAATTTGGACAGCCAGAAATCAAATTGGGCGTGACACCTGGAATGGGTGGTTCGGTTCGCCTTACCAAGGCGGTTGGTAAATCAATGGCAATGGATATGGTTTTAACAGGGCGTATGATTGATGCCGAAGAAGCCAAAGCAATCGGCCTTGTAAGCCGTGTTATTGAGCCTGATGATTTATTAAACCAAGCCTTAGAAGCGGCAAGTGAAATTGCCAAATATTCCCAAGTGGCATCAATCGCCGCAAAAGAAATGGTAAATCGCGCACTAGAACTTTCAACCCAAGAGGCTGTTCGTTTTGAGCGTCGCCTTTTCCAGGCCCTATTCTCAACCGAAGATCAAAAAGAAGGTATGGCGGCTTTCACCGAAAAACGTGAAGCCCAATTTAAGGATAAATAATGCAATTTTCCCTAAATGAAGATCAAATCGCCATTCAAAATATGGCACAAGATTTCACCCAAGAGCGCATAACACCATTTGCTGCCAAATGGGATGAAGACCATCATTTGCCGCGCGATGTAATAAATGCCGCTGCCGAACTTGGGTTCTTGTCAATTTATGTATCTGAAGAAAGCGGTGGGGTTGGCCTTGGACGCCTTGAATCGGCGCTTATCATGGAAGCAATGGCCTATGGTTGCCCGTCAACATCGGCCTTTATTTCAATTCATAATATGGCATCTTGGATGATTGATACTTATGGGACGCAATCTTTAAAAGATAAATATCTGCCGCAATTAATCAGTGGCGAAAAATTGGCTTCCTATTGCCTTACCGAGCCAAATTCGGGTTCAGATGCCGCAAGCCTTGCAACCAAGGCAATTGATGATGGCGATGCCTATATAGTTTCAGGTTCAAAAGCCTTTATTTCGGGCGGTGGCTATAATGATTTATATGTCACAATGGTGCGAACTGGCGAAGCGGGGCCAAAGGGAATTTCATGCCTTGCAATTGAAAAAGATATGAAGGGCGTAAGTTTTGGCGCAAATGAGCGTAAATTAGGCTGGCGCTCACAACCAACAGCACAGGTGAATTTTGATAATGTGCGTGTTCCAAAGGAAAATTTGGTTGGTGAATTGGGGCAGGGGTTTAAAATTGCCATGTCGGGTCTTGATGGTGGGCGTTTGAATATTGGCGCATGTTCATTGGGCGGCGCACAAAGATGCCTCGATGAAGCTATCAAACACACCAAAGAGCGTAAGCAATTTGGAAAATCAATTTCAGACTTTCAAGCAACGCAATTCACACTTGCTGATATGGAAACCAAATTACAGGCGGCGCGAACCTTGCTTTATACTGCGGCATGCAAGGTGACAGAAAATGCCAAGGATAAAACCCAATTTGCGGCAATGGCAAAAAGATTTGCAACCGATTCAGGGATGGAAATCGCCGATAGTGCGCTGCAACTTCATGGTGGCTATGGCTATTTAATGGATTATCCGATTGAGCGTTTTTTCCGTGATTTACGTGTTCATCGCATTTTAGAAGGCACAAATGAAATTATGCGCACAATAATTGCCAAGGGGCTTTTATCTTGAGTGATAATGTAATTATCGAAACTTGCGGCAATCTTGGGTTTATTACATTAAATCGCCCCGAAAGCCTTAATGCCCTTAATACCCAAATGTGCAACTTTATTATCAATGCGCTTTTGGATTGGGAAAAAGACGATAATATCAAAGCAATTTTGGTAAAAGGCGCTGGCGAGCGGGCATTTTGCGCGGGCGGTGATATTATTATGCTTCATAATTCTGGGCGTGATAAGACAAATGAAGCCGAAAATTTTTGGCGCACTGAATATGCATTAAATGAATTAATCCATTCATATCCCAAACCTTATATTGCCTTGATTGATGGTATTACAATGGGCGGTGGGGTTGGTTTATCGGTTCATGGTAAATATCGCATTGCAGGTTCTAAAACCATATTTGCGATGCCAGAAACTGGAATTGGTTATTTCCCTGACGTTGGCGGCACATATTTTTTGCCACGGTTGGGGCGTGGCATTGGTAATTGGATGGGGCTAACTGGGGCGCGAATTGATGGGGCGATGGCGTGCAAAATTGGCGTTGCAACCCATTATATTGAAAGCCAAAAACATAATGATTTAATAAGCGCCCTAAGCGGTAGCCAATTAGATGGCAGTTTTGAACAAATCGAAGAAATATTATCCGAAATTTGTATTAATGCCCCAAAAATTGATGATTTACCACAATCTCTAAATTGTTTTGATAATGATGATTTAGCGCACATTATAGATTGCCTTGAAAATTCGAATGATGATTGGGCAATGGCGCAATTAAAAGCCATAAAAACCAAATCCCCAATCGCGCTTTGTGTTACATTATTGGCAATGAAAAAAGGCGGCTTTTTAAGTTTCCGCGAGGCAATGATACGCGAATTAGATTTATCATTAAATTTCCTAAAATCACGCGATTTTTATGAGGGAATTCGCGCCCAAGTTATTGATAAAGATAGAGATCCAAAATGGGAATATAATGATATTTCACAAATTAATGATGAAATAATTGCGCAATTTTTCGCGCTTAATCCCAAAATTCTTGAATTTATAAAATAGGTGTAAAATGGCAAATATTGCATTCATTGGCCTTGGAAATATGGGCGGCGGCATGGCTGCCAATTTGGCAAAATCACACAAGGTTTTTGCCTTTGATTTATCACAAGATGCACTTGATAAAGCCAAAGCGGCGGGTTGCGAAATTGCGCCATCTGCCAATGATGCGGTTAAAAATGCGCAATATATTGTGACCATGCTTCCTGCGGGTGCACATGTGAAATTGGTTTATTTGGGCGATGATGGGATATTGGCAAATGCGTCTAAAAATTCGCTTTTCCTTGATTGTTCAACCATTGATATTGAAAGTGCGCGCGAAGTTGCAAAAGCTGCGATTTCAATGGGGCATGAATTTTGTGATGCACCTGTTTCTGGCGGTGTTGCAGCAGCAAATGCAGGCACTTTAACATTCATGGTGGGCAGTGAAAATACTTCTTTTGAAAAAGCCAAACCAATATTGGAAAACATGGGCAAAAAGATTTTTCACGCAGGGGCAAATGGCAATGGTCAGGCGGCAAAAATCTGTAATAATATGCTGCTTGGTATTCACATGATTGGCACATCAGAAGCCTTTAGTTTGGCAAAAAAACTTGGCCTTGATGCGCAGACTTTTTTTGATATTTCATCAGTTTCGTCGGGACAAAATTGGTCAATGACTTCTTATTGCCCTGTTGCGGGGCCCGTTCCAACATCGCCTGCTAATAATGATTATAAAGCAGGCTTTGCAGCAGGCATGATGCTTAAGGATTTGCGCCTTGCATCGCAGGCCGCAAGCAACGTGAAAGCCGCCACCCCAATGGGCGCAAATGCATTAAGCCTTTATTCAATCATGGAACAGCAAGGCATGGATGCAATGGATTTTTCGGCAATTATCAAATTATTTGATAAAGAGCTTTAGTGTCCCATTGGAACAGGGCCACCATCTTTGGGTGGCTTTGGTACAAAGAACACTAAACACGCCGCAAAGAAAGTAATTACTGCAAGAAGCATAAAGGTTTCATTGGTTGCAAGCATAACTGCCTGTGGCATTAGGTTTTGCGAATAATTGCTTGCAATATCTAATTGTGAGCTTCCAGTGGCAGCAAGATTACGTGCCATTTCACCACTTGCATCAACTGAACCTGCCAGATCTGCATAATTTTCTTTGATTTTATTGTCCCAAATTGTTGTAACGGTTGATGTTGCAAATGCACCCGCAAGTGTTCTTAGGAATGCCATTAAGCCTGCCGCTGATTCTGCTTCATTTGGTTTAACACTACGCAATGCCATGCTTGATAAAGGCACAAAGAATAATGGCATACCAACACCCATAATGAAAAGCGGGAATGAAACATTCCAATATGTCATTTGTGTTGTGCCGAATGATCTTACTAATGCAATAAAACCAAGCCATGAAACGCCGATAAATACTAATTTTCGGGGGTCAAATCTGTCACCGAATGCGCCAACCATTGGCGCCATGAATATTGCAAGTGCGCCTGTCCATGCGGTTGCCATGCCTGACCATGTTGAAGTGTAATTCATATAGCCTTGTAGCCATAATGGATTTAGAACGTTAATCCCAAAAAATGCCCCAAATGCAACCACAAGCGTTGTGACGGATGCAACATAACCGCGATGTCTAAACACCCTTAAATCCACGATTGGGTTTTTTTCTGTAAGTTCCCAAATAATGAATGCAAAGAAGCCAACGATTGCAACCATTCCAAGATTGCGAATTTCTTCGCTTGCAAACCAATCCTTGTCTTTGCCTTCATCAAGCATGATTTGTAATGCAGCAATCCAAAGCACCATTAAACCAAGGCCGACAAAATCAACAGATTTCTTTTCAATTGGCGTTTCTTGGCTTTTTAATAATGGATAAATTATCATTGAGCATACAATGGCAATTGGCACATTTATCAAAAATGCATATTCCCATTTATAATATTCACACAAAAAGCCGCCCAAGATTGGGCCTGCAACAGGTGCAACCAATGTTGTCATTGCCCAAAGCCCCATCGCCGCGCCAACTTTATCACGCGGGAAGATTCGCATTAATAAAGTTTGTGCAAGCGGCATCATCGGCCCACCACAAAGCCCCTGAAGAATGCGTCCAAACAGCAAAACAGGAAATGTAGTCGATATGCCGCAAATAAGTGAGGTTAGACCAAATAATAGCATTGCCGATGTAAATACACGAACCGAACCAAAGCGTTGCGCTAGCCATCCTGTAAGTGGAACGGAAATTGCCTCGGCAACCGCATAAGATGTGATAATCCATGTGCCTTGCGATGTACTAATACCAAGGCTGCCTGCGATTGTTGGCACGGCAACATTGGTAATTGTCATATCAAGAACCGCAACAAAATTACCAAGCGCAAGCATAATTGCGGCAAGCCATAAGGTGCTACCTGAAAGCTTTACTGGTTCAGGTATTGTTGCATCTTTATCCATTTTAAAGCCTATTTGCCTTTTGCGGCGTTTGAATTATTTTTGTCAGACCATGTATCAATTGTAACTTTCATAGAAAGCCCAACTTTAAGTGGGTTTTTCGCCAAATCTTTTGGGTCAATATTGATACGAACAGGAAGACGTTGAACCACCTTAATCCAATTACCACTTGCATTTTGTGCAGGTATTAATGAGAAGGCCGAACCCGTTCCGCCAGAAAAGCCCGCAACTGTTCCATGGTAAACCACTTTTTCGCCATACAAATCCGATGTTACTTCAACTTTTTGACCAAGCCTTACATCACGTAATTGAACTTCTTTGAAATTGGCATCTATGTGAATTTGGTCAACTGGAACAATTTCCATTAATGAAGCACCCGCTTGAACCTTTTGCCCAATTTGCACTTGTCTGCGTGCGATTACGCCTGAAATGGGGGCGTAAATATTGGTGTCGTCTTGGTTGTTTCGTGCTTGTTGAAGGCGGGTTTTTGCCAATAATACTTCTGGATTATCGCTAAGCGTGCTATTTGCAAAACTTGCAGCATTGGATGTACGTGTGCCAATTGCCGCCATTTTATTGGCTTTTGCTTGTTCAAGTGCCGCCTGCGCAAGTGCCAGATTATATCTTGAAGTATCATAAGCATGTTTGGCATTAGTAAGCTCATCACCAGAAACCGCACCCGCACCAATAAGGTTTTGCCTACGTTGCAAATCAATTTTGGTTTTTGCCAAATCAATATTGGCCGCAATTATATGTTCTGATGCGCTTTTAATATCGGCATCACGCGCTGCAATTTGCGCGGCAAATTGCTTGTCACTTGCCATTTGGCCGGTGATTTTGCGCTGTGCCATTTGCAATTGTGCCTCAGCTTCAAGGATTGCAAGTTTTTGGTCGCTATCGCCTAATTTGGCAATTAAATCACCTTGATGAACATATTGGGTATCAATTACGTTCAATTCAGTAATTGTTCCCGCAATTTTTGGGGTAATTTGTGCCAGTTCGGCGGCTGCGTATGCATTATCTGTCTTAACATAGCGCGAAGCATTAGTTTCAAGATAATGATATAAAAAATAACCGCCCACGGCAACAATCGCCAAGACACTAAACCCGATTAAACGAGCTTTGGTGGCGTCTTTTTGTGCCGGGGCAGGGGGAGGATTAGTATTTTCAATTTCTTGTTGTTCAGTCTGTGACATGATTATTCTCTATTGTTTATTCTTTAAAAACGTATCCGCCGCCCAATGATTTAATAAGGGCGATTTCAACAATTAATCTTTGATCTTGAAGATTGGTTTCAATGTTTTGGGCGTTTAATAATGCTGCTTGTGCATTTAATACGTCCAAATAAGTTCCAACGCCGCCTTTATATCTAAGGCGAATATTTTCAAAAGCTGCGCGCGATTCGCTGGTTTGCAAATGTGCGGCATCAATTTGCGATTTTAATTCAACAAAACTTATGGCTGCGGCGTCAATTTCATTGAAAGCGTCAATCAATGATTTATTATAATTGGCAATTGCAAGATTATATTCAGCGTTTGAATTCCCAAGATTTGCATCAAGTGTTTTCTGTGCAAAAACTGGCAGGGAAATAGCGGGGCCAAATTGCCCAATCAAAGACCCTTTATCAAGCAAATTAGAAATCCCAAGTGAACTTAGGCCAATATTTCCCGCAAGACTTACATTGGGATAATATTTTGTAACCGCAACATCAACTTTTTTCGCTGCATAGATTGCGCGCATCTTGGCGGCAATTATATCAGGTCTATGACCCAATATATCAGCGCGCAAATCAGATGGAATTTGTGCTTCAAAAATTGGTGAAATTTTAGGTTCATGAATGCTTGAAGCAACTTGTGGCCCATCGCCGATTAATGCGGCTATTGCACTTTTTTCAAGTTTGATTCTTTCATCATTGGTTTTAATTTGCAATTTGATTGAATCAATTTGTGCCTGTGCCTGATTGGTCCTTGCTTTTATTTCAAGGCCATTTTTATATCGCAAATTAATAAGTTTTGCGGTTTCTTGCGCGTTATTCAAAAGCAATTCAAGGCTTTGCTTTTGGCTATAAAGATTTTGCAATCTTGCATATTCATTGGCAATCGCAGATGACAGATTGATTCTAACAAAAGCCTCGTCGGCACGCGCAGAATCAATTTGTGCGCCTGCTGCTTGAAGTTCGGCGCGCCTTTGCCCCCAAATATCAAGATCTTTGCTGGCTGATAATGTAACTTGTCCAAAATCTTTGATGCCTTTTGGGGCAAAAGCTTTTGGGAAAAGGCCATTATATGTTTGCTTTTGTAAATATACCGAAGCATCCGCATTGGCATGAAGGCCGTATGTTGCATCCACACCTTCAGAATAAATAATTGCCTGTTCGATGCGGGTTTTGGCAATATCAATGCTTGGTGAATTATTGAATGCAAGCTCAATAAAATTATCTAATTGTGCATCATTATATTTTATCCACCATTTTTCTTTGGGCCATTCGGCGCCATTTTGGGTGATGTTAGCACTTAAATCAATTGTATTGGTCGCAATTGGTGCGATTGCACTTTTAGGATTTGGTATTTGGGCACATGCAGATAAAGCAAATGCCAAAAGCCCCAAAGCGCTAACCCGTCCTAACAGATTATAATGCATTTTGTTTTTTGCTTTTTTTCTTACGGAATAAGGGGAGGAAGCCATTTGATACTCATTATTATAGGATGGGGATTTTTTATCCCTATTGGTCACATCGCCTTTGGCGAAAATGAAACCCTTACTTGTCATTTATAAAAGCATCCTGATTTATTGTGATTGGTGTTTTGATTATAAACTGAACTGTTCAGTACATTTATATATTCAATTAGCATTGACTTTGTCAATAGAAAACTGTAACGTTCAGTTCAGTTTTAACAGGAAAGATATCAAATTGCGCACAAAAAGCGAAGAAAGACGGCAGAAAATTCTAGATGTAGCGGCAAAAATTTTTGCCAAGCATGGATTTGAAAATGCGTCTATGACTGATATTTCCGCAAAAGTTGGCGGCTCTAAGGCCACTATTTATAGCTATTTTAAATCAAAAGAAGAGATTTTTTCTTGCGCCGTTCAAAAGTTTGCCGATGAAAAACGTAAGGCATTATTGGAAATTTTGAACGATGATGGTTTGGGAATTGATAAAGCATTATTTCGATATGGCGTAAAACTAACCGAATTTCTTACCCAGCCACAAATCATCGCTGCAAGGCGTATGATTGTTGCGCCCAATACCTCAAAAGAAATTGCAAATTTCTTTTATGAAAAGGGGCAAAAATGCACTTATGAAAGCTTAAGTGAATATTTTAAAACCCAAATTGATAATCACACAATCGTTGAATGCGATCCAGTTTTAGTTGCACGGCAATTCCTTGCCCTTATTGTCCACCCTTTAAGTGAGCCGTTGTTGTTCCAAACTTGCACCAAAATAACTAAAGAAGAACGCGACCAAGTTGTTCAAAGTGCGGTTGATATAATTTTAAAATTCTACAAAGCCCCAATTGCTGAAAGCAATTAGGTTTTTGCTTTATAATATTGTCCAAAATGGAATCACCTCATAAATAATTGCAAAAGTTTTGTGGGGTTGATTTGGAAAATTTTGATAATGATGGGGCGCTTGCATTACATATTGCCAAGGGTGCAGGGCGTATTTTATCAAACATACTTGCTGATTCTAATTTGCAAGGCAAAGAATTAGGTGGCTTTGCGGATAAAACGGCAAATAAATTCATTATTGACGCTCTTAAAATGTATCGCCCAAATGATGCGATTCTTTCCGAAGAAGAGTTTGATGATAAAAAAAGACTTTCCAGTTCGCGTGTATGGATAATTGACCCACTTGATGGCACGAATGAATATTGTGAAAAGCGCAATGATTGGGCCGTGCATATTGGTCTTGCAATAGATGGGCAGCCTAAATTGGGTGTTGTGGCTATCCCTTCGCTAAATAAAATCTACTCATCAAATGATTTGATAAGTATAAAAGATGCAAAACCACCAATAAGAATTGCCGTAAGTCGAAGTCGTGCGCCGCAATGCGTAATTGATTTGGCAAAATATCTTAATGCAGAATTGATTCCAATGGGATCCGCCGGCGTAAAAGCAATGGCGGTTGTAGAAGGTAATGCGGACATTTATTTTCATATAGGGGCACAAAAAGAATGGGATAATTGCGCACCGGTCGCAATTGCCCGCGCTAATGGCCTTCATGTATCCCGAATGGATGGTATTGCTATCACATATAATAATGAAGACGTCATTATATCTGACTTGCTAATTTGCCGAAAAGAATTAGCTCATAAAGTATTGGCTTGGTGCAGGTCATTAAATGGTGAAAAACTAACCTAAAAATAAACGCAAATTAATGGCTGTATAGAAAAATACTGTAAATACAATGTGTTAATTAGTTTTGTGACATTTCTTTGAATTAAGTGCAGAAGTTTTGTTGACTCATTCATGGCGGATATGTAGATACGCCAAACCCGAGCGGATGAAACATTCAATCGACCTTAAATAAATGAAAATTTGCTTAAGTGACAATGTTTTAAAGCTTGGAATTTTGCTTTTAATAATAGTGATTTCAATCATAAAAATTAAATGCAAAATTAACTGCAATACGCAGTTGACACGGTTGCTTCTAATTCGTATAGAGGCCGCCCTTAAGCAAAGAGTTTGAAGCATAATGACGGGGCGTTCGCCGTCTCGCCAAAAAGTTTTGCGCTTTGCTTATTTTGTTTGCGTAATTTTCGCAAACTGTTGTTTGACAAGTGAATATAGGAAAGGGAGACGCAGGCGGAGGCGTATTGTGA
>CAZKYS010000072.1:0-12807 GCA_964557085.1 uncultured Caulobacteraceae bacterium | reverse complement strand
CCAAACCGTCAGCCATTGCGCCAGATGCGCTTAAAGCCAATGCTGCTACAGATGCAAGAATTAATTTTTTCATTATCATTCCCCTCAGAATAAACGGCAAAATATTAGCCCTGCCGAATTGGGCACGTTTGCGATGGGTGGCTTTTCGAACTTTTTGTGCAGTTGCGCAATTGGGCAGCTTGTCGCGCGGCGGGCTGTCGCGTGACCGATTGTCGCAATTTTATTGTGGGAATTATATCAATGAATTTGAATCAAAAAACTTTCTTTACGTATATAAATGTTCATGTTATGTTCTTTTTATGTGGCGTGCTTTACAACAAAACTTACGAAAAGATATTGCTAAAGATAACCGCTGGCGCGATGGCGGTGAATTGCGTTGGCTTTATGTTGATATGAATTCTTTTTTCGCATCTTGCGAACAACAAACGCAAAAATCATTTCGGAACAAACCATTAATTGTTGTTCCAACAATGTCTGATTATACATGTGCCATTGCCGCAAGTTATCAGGCTAAAGCGTTCGGTATTAAAACTGGAACGGGTGTTCTTGAAGCAAAGCAAAAATGCCCAAACCTTATAATTACCGAAGCGCGCCCCGATGTTTATGTAAACATATATGAGCAAGTAAAAAAAGCCATTGATAAAGTAATACCAATTGATCACACATGTTCCATTGATGAATTTGCGTGCCTGCTTATGGGACCACAAAAACTTGAAGAAAATGCTCGAAAAATTGGGCTTGATGTTCAAAAAATCATAATGCAAGATGTGGGTGAATGCCTTACCGCCTCTGTTGGGATTGCGCCATCAAAGCTTTTGGCAAAGACTGCGTGTGATATTGTAAAGCCACTTGGGCTAACGATTTTGCGCATGGATGAATTACCGGGCAAATTGCTTGATTTAGAAATAAATGATTTTGCCGGTATTGGTCATTCCATGACAAAACGCCTTTTGGCGGCGGGTGTTTGTAACGTAAAAGCCCTTTGGCATCAAAGCCCAAGTCGGATGCGAAGATTATGGGGTGGGGTTGTTGGCGAAAATTTTTATTATGCGCTGCATGGCATTGACCCACCCGAACTTGTCACCACACGCTCATCAATAAGTCATTCGCATGTTCTTGCGGGGCCATTGCGGCCTGTAAAAGATGCTTATAATGTTGCGCGGCGCCTTGTTGCCAAATGCGGTTCAAGAATGCGGCGAAAATTTTACAAATGTTCAAGGCTTCATTTATCCATAAGGGGCGACAAAGGCGGTCGTGCGCAAGCACTTGCACAATTTGATGCAACATCGGATAGTTTCAAATTATTGGATGCCTTAAAACCATTATGGATTAAATGCGTGCGCGAACTTGGGGCAAAACGCATAAAAAAAATATCAATAACCTGCCTGTCAATTGTGGAAATAACCCCACAAGAAGATTTATTCGGCTGGTCAATCGAAAGACAAGAGAATCAAAAACACATGAATGTTTTGGGCGCTTTAGATAAGCTAAATGAAAAATATGGCAAAGACACAATAACCATCGGCCCCAAAACAAAATTGCACAATTTTGTTGGCGCAAAAATTGCATTTAATAGAATTCCAGAAATAAACGAATTTCACGAATAATTTATGCCGATAAATGTGGAAAAAAATACTTTATAGGTCTATGGCAATTCTATGAATAATATAAATCCAAATACTGAAACCACCTCTTTTGGTTTTCAAACCGTCCCTGCAAGCGAAAAAGCAAGTAAAGTGCGCGGTGTTTTTGACGCGGTTGCGCAAAAATACGACATAATGAATGACCTTATGTCGGGCGGGATGCACAGAATTTGGAAAGATGCCGTAAGCGCGCGCCTTAACCCACGCCCTGGCGAAACCATTATTGACATGGCAGGCGGCACAGGTGATTTGGCGCGCCGCTTTAAAGCGCTTGCCGATAAAGCAATGCAAAGACGCGGCGGCGAACCTGCAAGAATCATTGTTGCCGATATCAACCAAGAAATGATTATGGCGGGGCGTGAACAACGCGGCGATGGCGGTCTTGAATGGATGGTTTGTGATGCCGAAAACTTGCCAATGGCGGATAATAGCGCCGATGCTTATGTAATTTCATTTGGTATTCGCAATGTAACCAACATACCAAAAGCATTACGTGAGGCGCATCGCGTTTTAAAAACTGGCGGGCGTATTTTAGTTTTGGAATTTTCAAAACCAACATTTGATGTTTTGGAAAAATTCTATGATTATTGGTCATTCAATGCCATTCCAAAAATCGGTGAAATGGTAACTGGTGATGGTGCGCCATATCAATATTTGGTCGAATCAATTGCGAAATTCCCCGACCAAGAAACCTTTAAGAAAATGGTTGAAGATGCGGGCTTTAAACGCGTTTCAGTGACCAATTATTCGGGCGGAATTGTTGCCCTTCATCAAGGTTGGGTTGTAAAATAAATAATGCCATCCCGAATTTTTCGCCTTATCAATGTTGTTTGGACGCTTGGTCGTTATGATGCGATTTTACCGCGCGAATTCCAAAGCCTTCTGCCACCAAGTGCAAAATTCATTGGCGGCATTTTGCGCATTGGCGCAAAAAAAGATGGTGCAATTGGCGAAAGGTTATCAAACGCCCTTGAAAAACTTGGCGCTGTTTGGATTAAATTGGGGCAAATATTATCAACCCGCGTTGATATTATCGGCATTGAACCCGCCAAAGCATTGGCAGGCCTAAAAGATAAAGTTGCCCCCTTCCCCGATGCACAGGCCAAAGAAATTTTGGCGCGCGAATTTTGCGATGGCGATATTTCAAAACTCAACGACTTTATTGGCGATATTGGCCCCGTAATTGCCGCCGCATCGGTTGCACAAGTTTATAAAATCAAATCCAGTGATGGGCGCGATTTGGCGCTTAAAATTTTGCGCCCCAATATTGAAAAGCAAATAATGCGCGATTTGGATGCATTATTATTGGGCGCAAAAATCATCAATTTCATTTCACCAAAATCACGCCGCCTTAAACCAATTGAATTGGTGCAAACTGTGCGTGACGCATTATCAAAAGAAATTGATTTACGCCAAGAGGCAGGTGCGTGCGATGCTTATGGAAGCATTGGTGATTTAAACGGCCTTATTGCTGTTCCACAAGTTGAATGGAAATATTCAACCAAAAACACACTTGCAACCACTTGGATTGATGGCAAAAGCCTTACATCACCCGATGCACTTGATGAAGTGGATAGGAAAAAAATTGCCCACGATATTCATACTTCATTCCTTATAAGCGCGCTTGAACACGGTTTTTTTCATGCTGATTTGCATGAAGGTAATTTGATAATTGGCAATGATGGCAAAACCTATGTGGTTGATTTTGGAATTATGGGGCGCCTAGGGCAAAATGAGCGCAGATATTTGGCCGAAATTCTTTATCGCTTTATCAAACGCGATTATCGTGGCGCGGCACGCGTTCATTTTACCGCAGGTTATGTTCCAAAAGATCAAAATGAAGGCGATTTTGCCATTGCAATGCGCGCCGTTTGCGAACCAATCTGGGGGCGTAAAGCAAGCGAAGTATCAATGGGTAAAGTGCTTTTGCAACTTTTTGACGTTACCGAACAATTCGGAATGCAACTTCGCCCCGAATTGGTTTTATTGCAAAAAACTATGGTTCAAGTTGAGGGCGTAACCCGCAATATTGATATTGATCATGATATCTGGAAATGCGCCGCCCCAATCGTCGAAGCCTTTATGAAACGCGAACTTGGCCCCGAAGGCATGGCAAAACGCACCAAAGAGCACCTTGAAAAACTTGCCGAAACTTTGATGAAATTACCTGATTTAGTCGATAAATTGGAAAAATTGGTTGACAATAATTGATGTTGCCATTCAACTCCATGAAAGGGGTGGATAATTTGTCAATAAAAGCAAAAGCAGGCGATATTTTATTTCATGCGGGCCAAAATTGCGCGGGCTTTGTTGATTTAATTTCAGGAAGCATCAAAGTAAAAATCACCGCCGAAAATGGGCGCGAGATTATTCTTTATCGCGTGCAACCATCACAGATTTGCCTACAAACTTTCCGCTGTTTAACCGAAGGCGAATTATATAGCGCCGAAGGGATTGCCGAAACCGATATTGAATTTAACCTTATAAAAGTATCAGAATTTCAGCGAAAAATCTCTGATGATGCCCAATTTCGAAATAGAATTTTTAGCGCAGTCGCGGCCCGATTTTCTGATATTGAACGCCTTGTCGAAGATGTCGCGCTTAATTCAATTGAGCACAGACTTGCAAAATCCTTGCTACGATTGATGGATAATGAAGGATGCATCCATTATACGCAGGCAATGATTGCCAATGAAATTGGAAGTGCACGTGAAGTTGTAAGCCGCCACCTTACCCGCCTTGCAAAAAAACAATTAGTGGAAATTTCGCGCGGTGAAATAAAAGTCAAATCGGCAGAAGGTTTAAAAAAATTATCTGAGGCTTAAAATATTATCTTAAAATGTGACTTAGTCACATACAATCTCATTTCAAAGTGCAATAGTTAGCCATCAAACTAGAAGGAAAATTAAAATGCCATGTAATGAAGGAAAAATTGACAGACTATTGCGCGTAATCGTTGGATTAGCTCTTATTTCTTTGGTTTTTGTAGGCCCAAAAGCGGTTTGGGGTTGGGTTGGCATTGTGCCATTGCTAACTGGCCTAATCGGCTTCTGCCCACTTTATACACTTTTGGGAATCAATACTTGCAAAGTGAATAAATAATATAACATTAGAATGCGGGTCTTACATAATCTAAGACATAATCTAAGACCCGCATGTTACCAAACTAGTCTTCAATATCCGCAATTGGTGGAAGGCTTGCATATTCATTGCCTGATGCAATTAATCTATCGAGTGTGGATTTAACAATTGTTGCATCGGGGCAAATTAATAATTCGCGCATTTTCCCCCACACAATTTTTACAATATGATAGCCATAAGCATAGGTTCGCACCCCATCCGTGCCTGAATTGCATTCATACCAATGAACATAAGCAATTGTATTCCAAGGCATTCCAGAAATTTCAATTCGCGCGATTTTAAAATGAATATCGGGCATGATTTTAAATAATCTATCATACCATTTAACCAAAGAATCATATTTGGTTCGCCGCCCGCCTAATGCCCCTTGGGCAACAAAAGTGTGAATGAAATTTTTATCAAAGCCATTGATTATATTTTCGGCATTTCCATTATTTATATCTTTGAAGAATGATATAATTTTATTTTTTACAATAAAGTGATACATTATAACTTCCGTTCAATAATTGAACTATAATATCAATTGCGCCTTATAATGCAACGAATTAAAATAAATTATGGAAAAAAAATCTTTTAATGATTCAGGATGCGCATTCGCAAGAATGCTTTCAATTGTTGGCGAATGGTGGACACCATTAATAATTCGCGACATATATATTGGCGTAAATAATTTTGATGCCATGGTCGAAAACCTTGAAATCTCCCGCAATTTATTGACGCGGCGATTAAAGCACCTTCAAAATGAAGGTATTATTGAACTCAAACCTAATCTAAAATCCAACAAAGTTAAAATCTATGCCCTGACTGAAAAGGGAAATGAATTAGTTCCAGTAATCTTTTCACTTACAAATTGGGGGCATAAATGGGCGTATGATGGCATGAGCCCGCCGATTAAATTCATACATAATGATTGCAATCAAGAGTTTGAGCCAATTTTTCAATGTAATAAATGTGGGAAAGAAATTAATAGCCATAATGTAACCGCAAAACCAGGTACTCCGCCCAAAAACTTTCATGGCATTAGGGGAATTGCGAAAATAATTTCGTAAATCATTTGAAGGCTTGCCAAAACCTCTACCTCATGTAATCTTTGTTATAACAAATCTGCAAGAGGGCAAATATGACCAACACACCTGACCTTAAAAATTATTGGATGCCCTTTACGGCAAATCGTCAATTTAAGGAAAACCCACGCCTTTTGGTTTCGGCATCAGGAATGAATTATAAATCCCATGATGATCGCACCATTTTAGACGGAACGGCGGGGCTTTGGACGGTTAATGCAGGACATGGCCGCAAAGAAATTGTGGATGCCGTAACAAGACAAATGAGCCAGTTGGATTATGCGCCATCATTCCAAATGGGGCATCCAATTTCTTTTGAATTTGCCACCCGCCTTGCCAAAATTGCACCCGAGGGTTTTGGGCATGTTTTCTTTACAAATTCAGGTTCAGAATCGGTTGAAACCGCCCTTAAAATCGCCCTTGCCTATCACCAAGCAAAGGGTGATGGTCGCCGTGTAAGGTTGATTGGGCGCGAGCGTGCATATCATGGTGTGAACTTTGGCGGCATTTCGGTTGGTGGCCTTGTAAATAATCGCCGCGTTTTCCAAACGCTTCCGTATGTTGACCATTTACCGCACACACATTTACCTGAAAATGCCTTTGCCAAAGGGCAGCCCGAACACGGCATGAACCTTGCCAAAGAGCTTGATAGAATTGCCGCCCTTCATGGCCCTGAAACAATTGCCGCCGTGATTGTTGAACCAGTTGCTGGTTCAACAGGTGTTCTTGTTCCACCAAAGGGATATCTTGAAGAATTACGCGCCGCGTGTGACCGCGTTGGTTGTTTGCTTATTTTTGATGAAGTTATCACGGGTTATGGACGTTTAGGCGCGCCATTTGCAAGCCAGTTTTTTGGCGTTCAGCCCGATATTTTCACTACCGCCAAAGGGATAAATAACGGATATTTGCCAATGGGCGCGGTTTTTGCGCATGATAAAGTCCATGATGCCTTCATGAAAGGGCCAGAGCAATTAATCGAATTATTCCATGGCTACACCTGCTCTGGCCACCCTGCGGCCTGCGCGGCGGGCTTGGCGACAATGGATATTATGGAGCGCGAAGGCCTATTCAACCGCGCCGCAACCATTTCCCCGATTTGGGAAAAAGCCGCGCATGGATTAAAGGGCACAAAACACGTTATTGATGTGCGTAATATCGGCCTTATCGCAGGAATCGAACTTGCACCAAGGAACGGCGCAATTGGTGCGCGCGGTTATGATGCCTTTGTAAAATGCTATGAAATAGGCGTTTTAATCCGCGTAACCGGCGACATAATCGCCCTCTCCCCACCTTTAATAATTGAGGAAGAACATATAGAGCAATTATTTGGCGTGATTAAAGAGGTTTTGGATGGATTGGATTAGCTCTCCTTCCCCAAAAATTGGGGAAGGTGGCGGCGAAGCCGACGGAAGGGGTTTTTCTCTAATCTTCGTATTTAGCTGGAAGGTTTTCAACCCCTTCAGTCATGCATTTGCATGACAGCTTCCCCAATCATGGGGAAGCAGAATTAACCGCCAATCTTTTCCAAACCGCCCATATATTTGCGCAAAACATTTGGAATTGTGATGCTGCCATCCTCATTTTGGTAATTTTCCAAAACTGCAACCAAAGTACGCCCAACCGCAAGGCCAGAGCCGTTTAATGTATGCACAAAACGGGTTTCTTTATCGCCTTTTTTGCGGGTGCGTGTATTCATTCTACGCGCTTGGAAATCACCGCAATTTGAACATGATGAAATTTCGCGATATTTATCTTGCGCAGGAACCCAAACTTCAATGTCATAAGTTTTACGTGCGCCAAAACCCATATCACCCGTGCAAAGAATGATTTTGCGATATGGCAATTCAAGCGCTTGAAGAATGCTTTCAGCAGATGCGGTCATGCGTTCGTGTTCTTCATTGCTGGTTTCTGGCGCACAGATTGAAACCAATTCAACTTTCCAAAATTGATGTTGGCGTATCATACCTGCGGTGTCTTTACCCGCGCTACCTGCTTCCGAACGGAAACATGGGCTTAAAGATGTAAGGCGGATTGGCAATTGTTCTTCATCAACAATATCGCCCATTACGGTGTTGGTCATTGAAACTTCGGCGGTTGGAATTAAATAGCGCCCGTCGGTTGTTTTGAACAAATCTTCTTCGAATTTTGGTAATTGGCCTGTGCCATACATTGCATTGTCGCGCACCAAAACTGGCCCGCTTGCCTCTGTATAGCCATTTTTCTCGGTATGCGTGTCAAGCATGAATTGGCCAAGCGCACGCTCTAAACGTGCAATTTGACCACGTAGCAAAACAAAGCGCGCACCTGAAATACGTGCCGCAGTTTCAAAATCCATAGATTTAAAACCGTTTTCAGTAACACCCGCACCAAGTTCGGCATGATCTTTTGGTTCAAAATTAAATTTGCGCGGTGTGCCCCATGTTAGGATTTCAACATTGTCATTTTCATCCGCACCCTGTGGCACATCATCGGCAGGAAGGTTTGGAAGGGTTTGCAATATTTCATCAATTTGCGCTTGAAGCTGGGCTTCTTTTTCGGCGCTATTTTCCAAAACTTCTTTGGCTTTGGCAACTTCTGCCATAAGGCGATTGGCTTCTTCTTCGTTTTTTTGTGCTTTGGCGGCTCCAATTGCTTTTGACGCGCTATTGCGCAATGCTTCAGCTTCCATGCGCGCATGTTTTACGGCACGAAGCTCGGCATCAATTTCCAAAATGCGCGGTGTTTGTGATGACAAGCCACGACGCGCCCATGCTTTATCATAATATTCTGGGTTCTCTCTAAGGGCGCGAATGTCGTGCATTTTCTTTCTCCAATAATTGGGTTGCATTTATTGGGATTTAAGGAAAATGGCAAGTGTTTCAATTGTTATCGCCGAATTTTGTGTGACAAAAAGATAGCGAATTTACTATTCTAGAAAATGTAAAGTTTCTCAATTGAATCTAAATTTTAGGCTTATATGTTAATAATACTTGACTGCGTGTTAAATATTATTAACATATAATGACGCAACAGGCGTAAATAGATTTATTAAAAGGTATAAAAATGGCATATAAGGAAAAATTAGCGTGGCTATATTTGCTTGGGATGGTTGGTTGTTTTGGTGCATATTTTGCGTTTTTAATCTTTAATCCCACATTCTATTCATGGAATTTCTTAGATCAATTCAAACCATTAGCGATATTGGGCACTTTAAACGCAATAATTGTTGGAATAGGACATTTATGGCTAATCAGAACCAATGAAAAAGCTGACAGATTAGCAAGAGATGAACGCGACACTATAATAGAGGCCAAAGCCACAAAAATAGCTTATAGTGTTTTGATTTATGCAATGTTATTTGTAGGTTGCTTTTTACCATTTTCAGAAACTAAATGGAAAATTGTAAATTGCACAATTTTGGCAGTTTGCATCGCCGAAATAACCCGCAATTCATCAACTATCCTAAGCTATAAGCGTCAATCATCGTGAAAACTATAAGCAATAATATTAGGGCACTTCGTTTTGCTGCCAATGAAATGAGTCAGGCCGAATTAGGTTTAAAACTTGGCCTTACCCGCCAAACTATTGCGGCAATTGAGGCCAATAAATATTCCCCAACACTGGAGACCGCGTTCAAAATCGCCGATGTTTTTGGATTAAATTTAGAGGCCGTCTTTAAATGGGAATGAGTTTAACACTACATTCTTTCAGGTGCACTAATCCCCAATAAATCCAACGCAATTTCCAATTGCCCCAAAGTCGCACTTGCCAATGCAAGGCGGCTTTCGCGCACTTCCCCATTTGAAGACATAATTGGGCAATTAGCATAGAAAGACGAAAAAGCACCAGCCAATGCATAAGCATGATCGGCCAAAATATGCGGCGCACGCTTTTCATACGCACCATTTAATGCATTTTCAAAACCATCAAGGATTAAAACCAAATCGCGCTCTTGCGGCTCTTTGATTTCAATTTTGCCCGCTTTAACACCTTGTTCTTCTGCCTTGCGCAAAATCGCCTTGATGCGAACGCAGGCATAAAGAAGATATGGGCCGGTTTTACCTTCAAATGATAGGAATTTATCCAAATCAAAAACATAAGAAGTGCCACGAAAATTCTGCAAATCGGCAAATTTTAATGCCGCCATGCCAACCATATCGCCAATTTTTGCACGTTCTTCTTCTGGTAAATCGGCGGCAACACCTGCCTCATTTAATTTTGCGGCGGCTTTTTCGCGCACCATTTGAATTAAATCATGCAGTTTTAAAACACCGCCTTCACGCGTTTTAAATGGCTTTCCATCATTGCCATTCATTGTGCCAAAGCCGATATGTTCCAATTGGTCACGTCGTAAATAACCCGCCAAATCAGAAGCGCGAAAAACAGATTCAAAATGTTCACCTTGGCGTTGGTCAACACAATATAAAACCAAATCGGCATCATATTCTTTTTTACGTTGCACAATTGTTGCCAAATCAGTTGTGCCATACATTGCAGAACCTTCGGAAGAAACCACCAATAAAGGGGGAACATTTGGACGCTCCCCGCCATCTTTGGCAGGAACCATTTTATCGTGAACGAAAACAACTTTGGCGCCTTGGTCTTCGACCAATAATTTCTTATGCTCTAAATCTTCAATCATTTCAGGGATGAATTTGTCGGCATCCGATTCGCCAAGCCAAAGGTCAAATTCAACGCCAAGCGCGCTAAATTCACGTTTCAAAGCCTCACGCGATACATTCACAAAATGCTGCCATAAAGCGCGATAACCCGCCCGTCCCGCTTGAAGTTCTGCGGTCGCACGACGTGCAATATTGCGATAGGTTTCATCTGTTTTGGCTTTTGCTGCTGCTTCTGGATAAATTCTTTCCAAATCAGCAAGTGTTACAGGTGATTCTTTTGGATATTCGCCGTAAAAATTTTCGTCAAAATATGGTAATTGCGGGTGTTCAATTGATAATGTGGCAATAAGCAGCCCCATTTGAAAACCCCAATCGCCAAAATGGGCGTCACCCCAAACTTGATCACCGCGAAAACGAAAAAGGCGTTTTAAACTATCGCCAATAATGGTGGCACGCAAATGCCCAACATGCATTGATTTTGCAACATTTGGCCCTGCATAATCAACAATAATCTTGCGTGGATTTTCAATTAATGATGCACCTTTGCGTTCATCATTTGCAATTTCATTGGCGCGATTTGTGATTACCGCATCTGATAAAAATAGATTTAAAAATCCAGGGCCTGCAACCTCAACTTTTGCAAGGTTTGGGTTTGATGATAATAGAATTGCAATCTCACTTGCCAGTTCGCGCGGATTTTTGCCATTTTTCTTGGCACAGGCCAAGGCGCCATTACATTGAAAATCACCAAATTCAGGCTTTGTGGCGCGCACAACTTGCCCAAACTCAGTCTCAAAACCAAGTTGTTGAAAAATTGCGCCTATTTCTTCGCCTAGGCGTTTGGATAAATTGCTATTCACGATGTTCATTCACTAATCAAGAAATCTATTTTTTTGTTCCGGCATCAATTTTAAAGCGAATACCATCACGATTAAATTGCAATTGCTTTTCAGTTAAGTCAAAGCCCACAAGAATTTCAAAATTTGCGCCTGAAACTTCTTTGTTTTTACGCGGTATTGTTATGTTTGATACAGGCGTTAAGAATCTTGTTCTATCTTCACCTTTTGCAAAATAAACACGCCCAGTATAAGTTTTTGTTTCAATCGGGGCGACATCTTTTCGGGTTACAGAAATAAAGTATTTTACATCTTTGAAATCGCCAGTTGCTTTTGGCCCTTTGCCAAGTGCCATATCGATTGCAAGGCTCATCTCGATTGGGTCATCGCCAACATAGCGGCATATTGATTTAACATTTTGCATTTCGCCAGTATAACCAACATTATCAAATTTATTATCGCCATCAACTTCAACAAAGCGTGATGTATCATAAAGAATGCGCACCGCAGGGCATGGGCCAGCATTAGGGGTTTGATTATCTTCACCTAATGCCTTGCTTAATCTTGAAAAGAAGCCTTTTTTCTTTGGTGGTGCAATTTGGTTATTTTCAATTCTTTCAACGCCATCATTTGGGGCATCAACCTTTGGCGGTGCAGCTTCTTCTGATTCTGCTTGCGGTGGTGGGGGCGGTTTTTTATTGAAAGAAGCACATGCCGAAAGGCCAAGAGCCGATAAAACTAAAACAGAAACACTTAAAGAACGCATATTTATACCAAATTCAATCTTGAAAAGCCGCATTTTAACCCATATTGGATTTTTTCAAAAATAGCTTTAAGGCCAAGTTGAAACAATCTCAAGCGGTGGTTACAATTAGAGGATTAAATAATAGCAATGAAAACACTTAAAATCCTTTTGGCAAGTCCGCGCGGCTTTTGTGCTGGCGTTGATCGTGCAATTCATATTGTCGAACAAGCGCTTATAAAATGGGGTGCACCCGTTTATGTGCGCCACGAAATTGTGCACAATAAACATGTGGTTGAGCGCTTAAAAAAACTTGGCGCTGTATTTGTAAAAGAAGTTGACGAATGCCCCGATGATAGGCCAATTATTTTTTCGGCGCATGGTGTTCCAAAATCTGTGCCAAATTCTGCAAAAGCACGTAATATGATTTATGTAGATGCCACCTGCCCACTTGTTTCAAAAGTTCATGTCGGCGCAGAGCGTCATTATCAAGAAGGTCATGAAATAATCCTTATCGGTCACGCAGGTCACCCCGAAGTTATCGGCACAATGGGGCAATTACCAGAGGGCGCGGTCACACTGGTTCAAGATGTTGAAGAGGCAAAAACCTTTACACCCAAAAACCCAAATTCTTTGGCCTTTGTAACGCAGACCACGCTTTCGGTTGATGATACAATTGAAATTGTAAAAGTTCTTGAGGCGCGTTTCCCAAATATTGCAAAGCCGCACAAAGAAGATATTTGCTATGCCACAACCAACCGCCAAGATGCGGTAAAAAAA
>CAZKYS010000071.1:0-13217 GCA_964557085.1 uncultured Caulobacteraceae bacterium | reverse complement strand
TGAAATCAAATCAGAAGTTTTAAAAACCGCCGATATTTTAAAATCCTTAGGGCATGAACTTATTCCATTCCAACCAAAAATTGATGCCAAAGCAATAGAAAATGCGTTCATGCTATTATGGGCGGCTGGGGCAGCATCAGGGGTTGATGAATGGGCCAAAGCAAATGGCAAAAAGCCAAGCCCCGAATATTTTGAACCATGGACACTTTATCTTGCCCAAACATACGTTCAAAGGCGCGAAGAATTCCCAAAAGCATTAGAGGTTTTAGGAAATCTCCAAAAGAATTTCAAAACACAATTTTTGCCTAATTTTGATGTGTTATTATCACCGGTTGTTGCAACTACTGCGCCGCAAATTGGTTTTTTATCACCTGCGATTGAGCCACAATTGCATTATAAACGCATTGTAGAATTCGCCCCATTCTTTACCGCAATTATGAATGCATCAGGCGCCCCTGCCCTTGCATTACCAATGGGTCAAAGCAAATCAGGTCTTCCAATTGCAATACAATTAGCAAGTGATGTTGGAAATGAACGCACCTTACTAGAATTAGGTTTTGAATTTGAGAAAGCAAATCCATGGATAAATCGCAAACCACAAATTTGGGTTGAATAAATTATTTTGAAAGCCGCAGACTTTTCCAGAATAGATCAACCATATCCTTACCGCTTAAATTTTCACCAACCATATTAATTGATACTAATGCATATTTTTTTTGGTCAATATCAATCTCACCAGTTTTGGCCTCTATTTTTGCCATTGCAAGATCTAATGATTGCTCGACACCTTCTAATGTGTGACCGTCACTAATTTTAGTGTTTATCTTTTTTCTAACACTCTGCGTGCTTTTAATATTTAGCATTTGTAATGCCGAATCAAGGAGCATAGTGTTCATCATAATTTTAGGGGATTCGTCATACTCTTGAATCATAATTATAGAGCCAACACCATTTGTAAGCATTAATTGCTTTAGGCCCTTTAATTTTGTTACGCTAACACTATAATTACTGTCATGTTCAAAATATATTATGCCATCACGAAATGAAGAAGCTTTGTTTTTTTCAAGGCTAACATTAATTTCTTTGCCATTATTATCTTTTATAATTTTAGTCTCGCCAATATTAATACTTATTTCTTTGCCATCGACTTTAATGACATAATTTTTTAAATCATCGGCAATACAATTTGTCGACACAAATAAAAATCCAATTGCAAGTAAAAATCTCTTTAACATCTAATCAACCCATATATTAATATGGTTGAGACTAAATATAAAATTGAGGAAAGCAATAAATTATAGCATATTAATTTAGAAATTTAAAAAATATAAAAGCCCCAACTCCAAGCATAACAATAGTATCGACGATTATAAAAATAAAAAGGTGTTTTTTTGATAGTTTAAATTTTTCCATAATTTTTTATATCACAAAAACCCTAAAAAATTATTTTCGTCTTGCGTGCCATTCATCGCGCGTGATTTCCCATGTTTGGCTTAGTCTTTCGCCGGCAATATATTTTCGCATTTCTTCTTTAATGACACGCATACCTTGTTTAATTGATATGTTGCTTGATGCAGTATTTTCAATTGCTTTATGTATTTGCATTGCTTCCATGCCCAAATCATCAAACCAAAAATCAGTTACAATTTGTGCAGCTTCTGACATAAGACCTTGACCATGCCATTTAGGTGCAAGCCAAAATCCACGGTGCCGCCCCTCTTCAAAGCCAAGATTTATAATTCCAATTAATTCATCAGGCGAAGATTTTGGGAAAATTGCCCAATAATATGCTTTTTGCTGTTCCATGCTTGGCGTTACAATATTTTCAACAAAATCAATTGCCCCATTGTCAGGATACGGCCAAGGCACACGGTCCGATAAATATTTCACAATTTCCCATTGTGGAAA
Source organism: uncultured Caulobacteraceae bacterium (assembly GCA_964557085.1). Taxonomy (GTDB): domain Bacteria; phylum Pseudomonadota; class Alphaproteobacteria; order Caulobacterales; family Aquidulcibacteraceae; genus Pseudaquidulcibacter. The sequence goes on along the minus strand of CAZKYS010000071.1, from coordinate 11,309 downwards.
TGTTTTTTGAATCTGCGGCGCGTGTTCAATACTTACAGGAATAAGCATTAAGCGTTCGGTTTCTAATTGGCGGATTTTATTTAACATTGTAGTTTTAATTTTGAATTTGTAGAATATGTTTTACCATTTTTGACATAATGTTTAATGCCAGCATTTGTGCCTTTATATGTAACATCAAATGAAGTGTCTTTTTTGATATTACCAATGAGCCCCTTGGTTTCGCCCCTTTCATCACTCATGAAGGTTAAATCTGAATAGATTGTACGCGGACCTTCGGGTGCAAGCTCAACTAAGTCGGTGGTTGAACATGTGATACCCTGTGACGAGCTTGAGCCTTCGATGAAAATAACAATATTTGATGTTATTTCATCATTAAGCCCAATATCGGCAATCTGCCCCATTGAACCTGATTCAATTGTAAAATCTGGCGTTTTCACTAATTGGTAAGCGCCGTTTTTCACTTCAAAATAATGAATTTTCAAATAACCAGGGTTAATTGGATATGGATCAACTGCCCCGCCAACACTTATAAGGGCTTTCTTATTATTACCCATATCAACAAGGTTTTGCGCTTCAAATTCAATCCCATCAATCTGCGTTTTCATTGAAGGGGATTTTAAATTCCACGCCATCATAAACGCCTTATCTTTTGATAATTCCACATTGGGAATTACATCAGAAGTTTGGGATTGATTTGAAATTGTATTTGCAACTTCATTGGATAATAAAGCAGGCTCTTGCTTGTTAGATTGAGAAATTTCAGGTTTTTTGCTTGTGATTTTTGAATATGCAAAATAGCCAATAGCACCAAAAATTATTGCGACAGGTAACACTAATAATTTATGTGATTTTTTCATTACAATCCCCTTTTATTTGTATTTGTAATAAAAGTTTAGGGCAAAAAAATGGCGGGCACAACGCCCGCCAAAATCTTATTCGATAGGTGGAACCGACGTTGGCGGTGCATCGGGGTCATCTTCATGCACTTCAACATGACCACGCCCAAGGTGCGAACTATTTTTGGAATATAAGAAATATACCACAAGCCCCAATATTGCCCATATAGTAAAGATTTTTATGGTTTTCATATCAAGGTTAGCAAATAAATAAACGCAACCTATAACCGCAAGTGATGCAGTAACCCATACCGCAGGGGTTCTAAACGGTCTTTCACGTTTTGGATCTGTATAACGCAATACAACAACGGCAATTGCAACGGTTGCAAAGGCAAACAATGTTCCCGCGTTTGAAATATCCGCCAAAATACCAACGCTTCCGAATGCCGCAAATAATGCAACCGCAGCACCAGTAATAATAGTAATTACGTGTGGTGTTTTAAATTTAGGGTGAATTTTTGAAAATACTTCTGGCAATAAACCGTCACGGCTCATTACAAAGAAAATACGGGTTTGACCAAACATCATCATAAGAATAACGGTTGGAAGCGCCAAAACAGCCGCCGCACCAACTAATGTTCCCACCAATGGATGATTAATTTGACGAAGTGTCCAAGCCAATGCTTCTTTAGAACAAACAACAGAATTTGCACCATGATCCGCACAAGCCGCAGTCAATTCAGCTGTGCCTGGTGAAATACCTTTACCCATTGCGTCAAGCATTGGTTGCGCGCCAACTGTACCAATTACGCCGCCGGCAACAAGCATATAGAAAATAGTACAAATTGCCAAAGAACCAATCAAGCCAATTGGCATATTAACTTGTGGGTTTTTAGTTTCCTCTGCTGCAGTAGAAACCGCGTCAAATCCAACATAAGCAAAGAAAATAGACGCCGCAGCAGCCGAAATACCTTTAAATCCTAGTGGTGCAAATGGTTCAAAATGTGCCTTTGCGCTTGCTGGGTCTTTTGCCATTGCCATATAGGCAAGGATTACAAAGAATGTAAGCGCAGTAATTTTAACCACAACAAGAACCGAATTTACCGCCGCACTTTCTGTGGTTCCAACAACCAATAACGCAGTCACAGCAAGTGCGATAATAAGCGCAGGAAGGTTGATAATACCGCCAGAAAAAGGCCCAACTGCCAATGCGTGTGGAATTACAATGCCCATTTGATGCTCTAAAAGCCCAACAAAATAGCCAGACCAGCCAACCGAAACCGCAGAGGCCGCAACCGCATATTCAAGAATAAGCGCCCAGCCAACCATCCAAGCAAGCAATTCGCCCAAAACTGCATAAGTATAAGTATATGCAGATCCAGAAACTGGAACCATTGACGCTAGCTCTGAATAGCAAAGTGCGGCAACGGCACAAACAACGCCAGCAATAACAAATGACCAAATCATACCTGGCCCTGCTTTTTGTGCAGCTTCAGCAGTTAATACAAAAATACCGGTGCCGATAATTGCCCCGATACCCAACATTGTTAATTGAAATGCGCCCAGTGAACGATGCAATGATTTTTTTTGCGCCGTTGCAAGAATTGCATCCAGTGGCTTAATCCGCCAGTTATTCATTATAATCCCTCCAGCCTCTATGGTTGGTTTTGTCAATTAGAGTCTATTATTATCCGCAATGGAGCCAAAATAGCACCATTCCATTGAAGCACACGCTAAGGGCAAAATTTCAATTCTGCAACTGTCTTTGCATTACAAATTTGCGGTAAACTGTATGATTATTGCATAATTAGTGCGAAACATGCTGCTTTTTTGCGCGAAATTTGTTAATTGCAAAAAATGACTGATGATAAAAATATATATTCAAACCTTGAAAGCCTTGGAAAAATGGTTTCGGGTTATGATTCACCTGAAAGCGCAATTTTAGAACGTGTAACCAACCCACATGATGGCACAAATTACGTTGCGCGCTTTACTGCGCCTGAATTTACCTCGCTTTGCCCTGTTACTGGACAGCCTGATTTTGCGCATATTGTTATTGATTATGTGCCGGGTAAATACCTTGTTGAATCAAAATCTTTAAAGCTTTTCTTAACATCATTTCGCAACCATGGTGCATTCCATGAAGATTGCACCATATATATTGCAAAACGCCTTGTAGAATTGCTTGAACCGGTTTGGTTGCGTATTGGCGGCTATTGGTATCCGCGTGGCGGAATTCCAATTGATGTATTTTGGCAAACTGGAAACGCACCAGACGGCACATGGATACCTGAACAAGGTGTTCCAACCTATCGCGGACGTGGTTAATAGCGGGTATTCTATATTTGACTCTTGATGTGTTAGTGTGATAATACACCATGCATAAATAAGGATTGCATGATGTTAAATAGATTATTCCCAAAACAAATTGACAATAATTATCAAGGCTCAAAAATTGCAATTGTGATACTTGCATTAATCACAATTGTAAAAATGCTTATGGGAATAAACATTGGCGGCTTTAACCCCTTTATTCCAACCGAATATATTTTATCCCATGTTGACGGTGTTCCATTAGACACTTATCCAATGGAAGCTGGTAAAACCATTATTTCAATGGCGCAATCTTGGGGCCTTGATATGCTTATTTTAAGCTTATTAAGCGTCTTGATAATGGTAAGATATAGAAGCGCAATTCCGATAATGTTTATTATATATTTATCGGAAAATTTCATACGTGAATTGCCGTCTTTGGTAAAAATTTTCGATCAATTATTATCGGGCATACCTTTATCAATGGCGGCGATTATAAATATATCACTTATTGCATTATTGTTTGTTGGCCTGATATTGTCGATTTACAAGCCAAGGGCAAAAACTTATAAAAAATAATAATTAAGGGCTAAAAATGGCAAAAATTAAGCGTACAGATGCGCCAGTTGATTTAATAGATTTACAAGATACATCAAATTCACAAATTAAAAAAATCCTGCATTTGAATAATCAATTTGCAAAAGAATGTTCAAAACTTGATATTGAACGTCTTGAATTTATGATTAAAGAAGCCTTTGCGGCAATCGCCATTTCGCCTGATATTGCATTCTTTTTGGCCTATGATGAAAACTCAAAATATGATGGTGTTCATTACACATATCTAAAAGAAAAACTTGATAACTTTATCTATCTTGATAGAATTATCGTTAAAAAAGCCGAACAAGGTATGGGAATTGGCACTTCGCTTTATGAATGCCTTTTCGAACTTGCCGAAGAAGCAGGTGCTGAATCTATTTTATGCGAAGTAAATGTTGAACCACCAAATGACATTTCACACGAATTCCATCTTGCACTTGGATTTGAAGAAATTGAAGACAGGCAAATAAGTGACGATAAAATCGTTCGCTATTATAAATATGATTTATAATAGCGCGCATTAAGCCAATATCAATTTTCCTATTTTATTAAAGCAAAATGGGAAAAGCAAAACAATATCTACCTTTCATAATTGCAATTGCGATTGGCTTATTATTTTCATATTCCCAAATAATCCATCAATGGCAAAAAGTTTCGGGCTTTGTATTGCCCGATAGCGATGACATAATGCGAACTCTGCGCGTTCGTGAATGGCTTTCTGGGCAGGGTTTTTATGACAATCTTGAATATCGTGCCAATCCGCCATTTGGTGGCCCAATTCACTGGTCACGCCTTTCGGATACACCACTTGCCGTTTTAGAATTGATTTTAAGCCCGATTTTTGGCGCGGTTTTAGCTGAAAAAATTGCCATCTTTATTCTACCGCCTATCCTTGGCGCGATATTAGTTTTTATAATTGGGAAAATTGCCATAAGGCTTGGCGGCAATTATCTTTCATATTTTATAGCGGCGGCCTTTGTAACATTTTCGGCATCGGCGAATTTAAGCTTTGTTTTTGGGCGTGTGGATCACCATAATCTACAATTAATCGCCCTTACGACAATAATTTATGGAATTATTCGAAGCGATAAAAAGGGCGGTATTTTTAGTGGTATTGCGTTGGGTGCAAGCATAACAATTGGTTTTGAAATGCTGCCGCTTGAAATCATTGCCATCGGGCTTTTATGCCTATTTTGGGTTTTTGATGAAAATCGTAAAGCGCAGCTAATTTCATTCGCCATAAGCCTTGCGGCAAGTATTTTATTTGGCTTTGTGATTGATGTCGCCCCCACAAACTATCTTATCCAAGCCAATGATTTTCTATCAATTGCCCAATTGTTTCCGATTTTAAGCGTATGTTTTACGCTTTTGATTTCAATCAAATTTATAAATCCAAAAAACGCAAAAATGCGATTTGGAACTTTAGTTTTTGTGGCAATGATTGGTGCAGGCATTGCATGGCAATTCACTGAATTGCATAAACCCGTTTACTGGCAAGTTTCGCCAGTTTTACGCAAACTTTGGTTTGATAAATTTGCCGAAGTTATGCCGCTTTATCAATTACCATTAACAAGCCAATTGTCAGTTTTAATGCCCGCATTTTTGGCATTATTATGCGCAATTATTTCATTCAAAAAATCCGATAATAGTCAAAAACCATCATGGATTTTGCTTATTTTGCTTTTGATTGTTTCAAGCCTAATGGCGTATTTTTGGCAAAATCGTGTGCATCCACATGTAAGTGTAATTGCAATAATAATCTTAAGCGCCGCTTTGCCTGTCTTAATTTCAAATCGGAACTTAACTCTAATTTTAATGGTAATTTTTGTGATTACGCCATTGGCCTCAATCGCAAAACCAAAAAACACTACAAAAGGCAATATGGAATTTGGCGAATTAAAAGGCTGTGATAGCGCGCAAGATTTTTCACACCTTGCAAACATTCCAAAAGGCCTAATCCTTAATAATATTGATGTTGGAATGAAGGCATTAATTCAAACTAAACATGATATTATAACAACCCCATTTCACCGCGACCTTGGCCGTGAAACCGCCTATGATATTTTCCTTTCAAAACCTGATGAGGCACAGGCAAAAATAAAGGCGCATCACATTAATTATGTCGCGCTTTGTATGTATCACCTCGAAATTCCTGCGTTCGTGCAATATAGACCTGATAGTTTGATTGCCGATTTGGCGAATAACAAAATTCCAGATTACTTGCGGGAAATAAAAAAGCCCGCAGATTCACAAGTGCGGGCTTTTGAATTTATTGAAAAAAAAACTAATTAGTTTCAGAAACTACATAAATAAGTGATTTACCATCTTTTGAGTGAATGGTCACATAATCACCAACCCAAAGGCGGTGATCACCGAGGTGATAAAGATTTTCATCTGGACCTTCTTTGGCTTCGTCATATTCGAAATACCATTTATCGCCGCGATGCGCCAAAAGACCGTCCGCAGCATCATCTTCATCGCCGTAGCGAACAACTTTGCAATCATTTTTATATTTTTTCCAAAGCTCGGCATCCAATTTTCCGTCGGCACCAATTGGGGCATTTAAAATATATCCTTGGTGACGGTCACCATCAGGAAAGCCCGCATCAGGATTACGCCCAAGTTGAAGAACTACACGTGTCAAAGCACTCATATTATTTTTCCTTCTTGTAATTAAAAGTTTGAAATTATTGCTAGTGTGAAATTACTAAATGCGGCCCATCTTCGCATCGTAGCATACATCTTGTTACACCGCCAAATACAAATTCGCGCGCCCTTGAATGCCCATAAGCCCCCGCAACCATAAGCTCAACATCAAGTTTGTTTACAAGGGATAATAGGGTTTCGCCAACGCTTTTTCCAATTATATCTTGAACCAAAACTTCGGCGTTAATGCCATGATTTGCAAGTTTGGTTTTAAGTTTATTAGGATCTTTTATCAAAGTTTTTGATTGGGTTGCCCCGCCCAAAACATGCAATATGGTGACGTATTTTGCCACCTTTAAAAATGGCATCGCAGCCTTAACAGCGCGCGCCGATTGCGGCGAACCATCCCATGCAATTGCAATATTTGAAAAATCAAATTTTTCGCGGTCATGCAATACCAATGCTGGAATTCCATTATGCATCAATGCTTCTTCGAACGCCGGTGAAATTGATGATTTTCCACATGCGCAATAATCAGAAACCACCATTAAATCGCACAATGCCGCACGCTCTGGCAAAATTGAATCCATCAAACCTGTTTCACGTTCAAGTGAAAAATCGCTATATCTTCCTACTTCTTGAACGATTTTTTCCCAAACTTCTTGTGATGATTTTTTCATAGTATCAACAAGTGTGGCATTCATTCCAGAAACCATTCCATCTGCCGACCAAACCAACATATCACTTGGGTCAGGTTCAGCATAAAAAAGCGTCACGGGATTTGGAAATGTTTTATGAAAAGCTGCAACGCGTGGCAAAATTTTTGCATCATCTGCGCCGCCTGTTATCGGAACTAAAAATTCACCATAAGTCATAATACCCTCACTTATCAACAGCTTTAAATCTTCAAAGCTATGGAATTTGCTTTTGCGAGCATTATAACACTTCACACAAAAAATGTTTCAGACAATTGGTCGCAGGACAAAAAATAAATGAAAAAAGCAATTAAAACAGCGCAATCACCACGCGCATGGCAAAGAATGTTATCAGGACGAAGGCTTGATTTAATTGACCCCTCACCGCTTGATATTGAAATTGAGGATATTGCACATGGCCTTGCCCGTGTTGCGCGTTGGAATGGGCAAACTATTGGCGATAATGCATTTTCAGTTGCACAACATTCAATAATTGTCGAACAAATCGCATCATTTCTAAAACCAAATATAACACCACAAGAACGCATGATGGCACTTTTGCATGATGCACCCGAATTTGTAATTGGCGATATGATTAGCCCGTTCAAAAACGCGCTTGGCATAGATTATCGAATTTTTGAAGATAAATTAGAACGCGCAATCCACCTTCGTTTCGGCCTTTTACCAAAAACCCCACCAACATTAAAAAAACTAATTAAAAAAGCCGACAGAATTTGCGCATGGTTTGAAGCCGTCCATTTGGCTGGTTTTTCCATCGAAGAAGCCGACAGCTTATTCATTACACCACCCGAAGGGCTAGAAATAAACATCGAACCCCTAAGCGCAAAAGAAGCACAAATTCAAATGACCAATCGTTTTAGTGAAATTCAAAATTTGTCATAACTTACAATCTAACACATTGTAAATTAAAATTTTTTATCGAATTTCAGCTCCCCTAAAATAATTTTATTTTATTGTTGTATTTCAATGATTAATTATTATCATACCAATAAGTAAAAAAATCAGGGGGTTTCAATGAAAAGACTTGCTTTTGCAACTTTGGGAACAATTTTTTTATGCGGTTTTGGACTATCTTTGACAAAGATTGATGCAGCAAATCTTTTTCCTGATGGTTTCGATGCTTTAAAAAGCTCACCATTGGGTTGGGGGCAGAATGGAAAAATTACTATTGGTGATTATGATGGAACATTTAAACGTTCTTTAGGTAGTAATTCTCACGGTTTTTCTGGTGCAACCAATGAACGAACTGGTGCAAAAGTTTCTGTGCAATTGGTAAATACGAGAACCACACAAAATGTTGAAGGCAATTGTAATGCTCTTCAAAAATCTGTTGGCGGAAGTTTTATAAGAATTGAAACAGCAAAATGGTCAATGAATTGTGATTATACTGGCGCTATCAAATTCTCAATGCAATTAGCAGAAAATCCAAATTTTAAACTAAGCAGTGGCAATCTTCGTGAAGGAACAATTGATTTTGGCGATGTAGTATATGATGTTAGTTCAATTCATCAGCGCGAAGGCGGCGCAAGAAGCATTGCCCCTATTGGTTATAGTTTTTCTTTAAATGGCAAAGTTGTTGGTGCGGTTGAAAAAACAGGAACCAATACAATTTACATTTCCAAACAAGCAAGTGAAACCGACAAAAACCTAAGCATGATTGCAGGCACAAGCCTTATGCTATTGTGGGAAAAGCCTGAATAAGTTTCTTTAAATTGTAAATACTGCAAAATACTTTGAAATGCATTGAATATCGTTGATAAAATCGCGATATATAATTCACGCCTTTCAAGGGAGCGGCAAAATGAAATTTGAAGCATGTGAAATTGATATTTCAGCCAATAAAAAAGATGCTGAGCTTTTGAAAATTGACCCTCAGGTAAAGGCAGAAACTGATCATTTATATGAAGGTGTAAAGCATGTTATGCCTTATGATGAATTTGTAATTCATGCACCCTATATCGCCGCGATTAACCGCCTTAAAAAGGAAAAAGATGCGGTTATTTTGGCGCATAATTATATGACCGCCGATATTTTCCATTGTATTTCCGATTTTCGCGGCGATTCACTTTATTTGGCACGCCAAGCGCAAAAAGTGCCACAAAGTCTGATTGTTCAATGCGGCGTGCATTTTATGGCTGAAACCTCAAAAATCCTTTGTCCTGATAAGAAGGTTCTTATTCCTGATTTGCGGGCGGGCTGCTCACTTGCGTCGGGGATTACGGGGCGTGATGTGGCGCTTATTAAACAAAAATACCCGGGGCTTCCTGTGGTGACTTATGTCAACACCACCGCCGATGTTAAGGCCGAAAGCACAATTTGCTGCACCTCATCAAATGCCGTGCAAGTGGTTGAGGAAATCGCCAAACAATGGGGCGTTGACCGCGTTATTATGGTTCCTGATGAATATTTGGCGCGTAATGTTGCCGCCCAAACCGACATAAAAATAATCGCATGGAAAGGCGCATGCGAGGTGCACGAATTATTCACAGGTGATGATGTAAAGGAATTACGTGCCGCCTACCCTGGTATTGTGGTTCTTGCCCACCCCGAATGCCCAAATGATGTGGTTCGCGAGGCTGATTTTGCAGGTTCAACAGGGGCAATGAATGATTTTGTTTTATCGCAAAAGCCAAAACAAGTTGTTTTAATAACTGAATGTTCGATGTCCGATAATGTGGCGATTGAAAACCCTGAAGTTGAATTTATCCGCCCATGCAATCTTTGCCCACATATGAAACGCATTTCATTAAAGGCAATATATGAATGTTTGCGCGATGAAAAATACGAAGTTGATGTTGACCCTGAAATGATTGTCAAAGCACGCGCGGCGGTTGATGCCATGCTTGCGCTACCGCCACGCAATGCCAATGTTTATGACGTTAAGGCCATTGTTCCCGATAGTTTTGAATTGGCGCAAATTTAATGTCTAATGACAGAATATTGATAATTGGCGCGGGGCTTGCGGGGCTTTTTTTGGCGCTAAAACTTGCGCCGCGCAAAGTTTTGGTTTTGTCACAATCACCAATTGGCAAAGGTGCATCATCGGCTTGGGCACAAGGCGGCATGGCGGCGGCTTTATCGCCATCTGATACACCTGAACTTCATGCCCAAGATACAATTATCGCTGGCGCGGGTTTGGTTGATGAAACTGCCGCGCTTTTAATTGCCAAACATGGCCCTGATAGAATTCGCGATTTACTTGCTTACGGCGTACCATTCGATAAGGATGAAAATGGTAATTTAGAATTATCACTTGAAGCTGCGCATTCCAAAGCGCGCGTGGCAAGGGTTGCGGGTGATTTGGCGGGGCGTGAAATCATGCGCTATCTAATCGCAAAGGCACAGGCCGCAGAACATATTAAAATCCTTGAAAATCATTGGGCATTGGCACTTTTACAAAATGCAAATGGGCAAATTGGCGGGGCTTTATGCGCCAATTCAGATGGCTCCGTTCGTATTGATGCATCATACACAATTCTTGCAACTGGTGGAATTGGCGGGCTTTATAAAGTTACCACTAATCCAATTGAGGCGCGTGGACAGGGTCTTGGAATGGCGGCGCGCGCAGGTGCATTAATTCGTGACCCTGAATTTGTGCAATTTCATCCAACGTCAATAAATATCGGCAAAGACCCCGCCCCCTTGGCCAGTGAGGCTTTACGCGGCGATGGCGCGATTTTACGCAATCAAGATAGCACAGCATTCATGGAAAAATACCATGAATTAAAAGACCTTGCACCGCGCGATATTGTTGCGCGCGCGGTTTTTGCAGAAAACCAGTCAGGACGTGGCGCATATTTGGATGCAACAAAGGCCGTTGGAAATCATTTCCCCGAACATTTCCCGACAATTTTCGCAAGCTGTATGGATGCAGGCATTGACCCACGCACCCAAATGATACCCGTCGCCCCTGCTGAACATTATCACATGGGCGGTATTCTTACTGATTTATGGGGAAATACCACGCTTGATGGGCTTTGTGCGATTGGCGAATGTGCATCAACGGGTGTGCATGGCGCGAACCGCCTTGCCTCTAATTCACTTCTTGAAGCCGTGGTTTTTGCCGATAGGGTGGCGATTAATCTTTCAAATCGTGAAATTTCACCCAAGGAAAATTGCGATGCCCAAACCTTTGCCCCGCTTTCACATGATAATTTACAAAAATTGCGCCTTTCCATGAGTGCGAATGTTGGGGTTTTGC
>CAZKYS010000070.1:0-13256 GCA_964557085.1 uncultured Caulobacteraceae bacterium | reverse complement strand
CTTTCACGCGCAACTTGATAAAGCGTGTCACCCATTCCATGAAGGCGTTGGAATTCAAATTCATGAACCTGCATGCTGTCGGCAAGGTTTAAGATTGTTGTCAATGAATGCGCATTATGGGTTGCAAATTGCGCATAAATATATGGCGATAAAGCCAATAAATCGCGTGCCGAACGAATATATGAAACATCGGTTGCGTGTTTTTGCGTGAAAACTGGAAAATCGGGGCGACCATTTGATTGGGATTTTTTAATCTCTGCATCCCAATATGCACCCTTAACAAGGCGAACCATGAAGCGCATTTTGCTTTCTTTGGCTAAATCACCCAAATAAGCAATCACATGGCGAACCCGTTTTTGATATGCCTGCACAGCAAGGCCAAGCCCTTCCCAGCCCTTTAATGACGGCTCATGGGCAAGGTTTGATAAAATCTCAAGGCTTATGCCTAATCTATCGGCTTCTTCGGCATCGATACAAAAACCAATATTTCTTTGTGCCGCCATTTGCGCAAGTTCAAGCACACGTGGATAAAGCACATTTTGAATTTTTTCAGGTTGTTTTGCATCATAGCGTGCATGAAGCGCCGATAATTTTACCGAAATACCCGATGATTTAACTGGGCCATCTTCCTTATTGGTATTTTGCCCCAAAACCTCAATCGCATCAGCATAAGATTTGAAATATTTTTGCGCGTCTTTATCAGTTCGCGCGCCTTCACCAAGCATATCAAAACTAAAGGCACTTGATTCGCCTTTTTTAATCATGCCCGCACCACGCTTTATCGCCGCATTAATCGTGCGCCCCAAAACGAATTGTTCACCCATGATTTTCATCGCACCATTGACCGCCGCACGAATTACAGGCTCACCTGCCTTGCGGGTCAATTTGTGCATAAAACCACCGAAATCTTGCTTGGTTTCCGCGCTTACATCAACAACTTTGCCAGTAAGCATAAGGCCGAAAATAGAGGCATTAATTAAAATCGATTCACTGCCGCCTAATTTATCACTCCAATTGCCGCTTTTGATTTTTTCGGCGATTAATAAGTCGGCGGTTTCTTGATCTGGAATTCTCAAAAGTCCTTCGGCAAGGCACATAAGCGCCAAACCTTCAGGGGTTGAAAGGCCAAATTCTTCCAAAAAGCTTTCCAAAACACCCGCAGGGCGTGGTTTTGCACGGGCAATTTTGACCAATTCACATGCATCTTGAAATGATTTATCAAGCAAATTTGCATTTATTGCGTTGTTTTCTAACATAAATTTTGACAGCTCGCTTTCATCTTGATACTTATCGCTATCCGCCACATCAAATTTGTGGTTAAAGAAAACTGCCATTTATGACTCCCGAATTTGCTTGCAATGATTTATATTGACGCTAAATTCATTGGTATAAATGCTCAAGTGGATTATGCGGTTGCGGGAATATTTTGCCCTAAAATCGCATAAGTTGAAACTTTATGCCATTATTATAAAATAGGATAGAATATTTTGCGTATTATGATCGTTACCGATGCTTGGGAACCACAAGTTAATGGCGTTGTGCGCACATTAGGTCGAACCATAAAAGAATTAAAAGAAATGGGTCATAAAATTGAACTTGTGACACCTGCTGACGGTTATTATACTTTACCACTTCCTACTTATTCTGAAATTAAATTGGCAATTGGTGCGCGCGCCGATATTGAACATCGCTTTGAAGTTTTTGAGCCTGAGGCCGTTCATATCGCAACCGAAGGGACTTTGGGTCTAACCGCGCGCCGCATTTGTATTGAAAATAAATTTCCGTTTTCAACATCATATCACACGCAATATCCGGAATATATTTCAGCACGTTTCCCTATTCCTGAAAGCTGGGGCTATGCTTATGTGCGCTGGTTCCATGAAATGTCGGGGCGGGTTATGGTTACAACCCGCACAATGAAAGAATTATTGGAAAGTAAGGGTTTTAAAAACCTTTCAATCTGGTCGCGTGGTGTTGATATTGAACAATTTTCACCAAGCCTTCGAACTGAAGACCGTGGCCCATTTAAAAATATGGAAGGGCCAATTTATCTTTATGTTGGGCGGGTTTCAGTTGAGAAAAATGTTGAAACCTTTTTAAAACAAAATTTGAAAGGAACAAAAGTTGTTGTCGGCGAAGGCCCAGCTTTTGATGATTTAAAAAACCGCTTTAAAGATGTTGTATTTTTGGGTGCAAAATTTGGCAAAGATCTTGCCGAATGTTACGCCAATGCAGACGTTTTCGTTTTCCCAAGCCTTACAGACACTTTTGGTTTGGTGATTTTAGAAGCTATGGCAACCGGAACCCCAATTGCTGCCTTTGATGCCCCTGGGCCGCGTGATATTCTTCCGGGGACAAAAGCGGGCATAATTGGCGATGATTTAAAGGCAAATATTGAAGCGGCTCTAAAGCTTGACCGCGAAGAAGTTGCAAAAACCGCGCAAAATTATACATGGCGCGCCTGCGCCCAAGAATTTTTCCATAATCTTGCCCCTGTTCCATTAATGGAAAGACGCAAAATTTGGCAAAGGGTGAAAAGCGCACTTTCACTTAAGCGTAAACGTAGGATTATTGATTAAACTAGGTTCTGTTGAAAAATGGAATCTAGCCAAACATACTTGATTGGCCATATATATTTGCGCCCGTTACAGCTTGGCGTCTATCCTGTTCGATTTTTGAAATTTGTGCTTTGAATTTAGACAGAGCATCACCATCCAAAACCCTTGAAGATGGAACGCGCGCACTTAATGGATCAATCGCCTCGCCATTTTTGCGAACTTCAAAGTGAAGATGTGGGCCAGTTGAACGACCAGTATTACCACTAAAAGCAATCTGACTATTTTGGCGAACCCTGTCGCCAACCCTTAAACCTGGGCCAAAGCGGGATAAATGCGCATATCTTGTTGACCAACCATTACCATGATCAATATCCACAACATTGCCATAACCACCCATGATTGACGCACGTGTAACAACACCATCACCCGCTGCCAAAACAGGCGTGCCAACTTTTGCGCCAAAATCAACACCAGCATGCATTTTAGTATAACCAAGGACGGGATGGAAACGCATTCCAAAACCTGATGTCAAATGCGCGCCATTAATTGGCGTTTTCATCAAAAATTTTCGCGCCGAACGCCCAGAAGTATCAAACCATTCCTCCGAACTCGCGCCGGGGGCAAGATAGCGATAAAGGGAAATTGAACGCCCACTTAAAAGTGTGATTGTAACAAAAGTAGGCTCCCCCTCGCGGACAACCGCGCCGCGTTGGTCAAAAATTCTATCGAACATTAATTCGAATGAGCAACCAGGGCCGATTTCACGCTCAAAGTCAACGTCATAAGCGAATGCATCAGCCAAAGTTTCTGCGGTACGTTCTGGCGCACCTTGTGCAGTAATACTTGCCATAAGGCCGCCTGCACCAATTGTTCCAGCTATTCGAAGGGTTCGGCGCTTGAAACTTGTGCTTAATTCACGCGCCTTGTAATTGCCATCAACGGTTCGCGAAACTGTAATTGATTTTTGCGCCGAACTTGCAAGGTTAAAGCCTAAAAGACGCTTTATATTTCCATCTTGGCGCAAGAATATTGTTAATTGGTCATCTTTTTTAATATCGGAAATATCAATCACACGCGCCAAAGCGCGCACGGCAGTTGTTACATCTGTTGAATTTGCGCCCGCGCGAATCAATGCCTGTGTGATATTTTCTTTGCTTCCAATTGCAAGTTTTTGACGTTCAATTTGGTTAGAACCTCCATCTGCAAATTGGGCAATTGCATCATGACCTGCAATTGAAACAACGCCGCCAAAAGCTGCGCCAAATGTCAATAAATTGCGCCGCGATATTTTATTATCATCTTTATTTAAAAGCGCAAAAATGTTTGAAATTCTTAGCAATTTTATTTGTCCCACGCAAATTGAGTAGCTTAAAAACCATCGCCAATTTTAGGTGAAATGGTTAACAAGCTGTGTCCAAAAACTTTCCGCTTATGGTTAAAGAATTTTCTATTCGGTTTCAAACTTACACATTTTTGCGCATGGGGCAAGTTACAAAGCCTCGCATATTGTAGCTTGCGGTGATATGTAACACCTAAATGAACTTTAAGAATCATAAATTTGGTTTTGTGTTTATTATATTATTTGGAAAAATTTTGTGGATTAGTTCGGCTATAAAAAATGTCAGATGATGAAGAGAATAATGCTGATACACAAAATGATGCAAAGCCATCAAAAAAGAATTCACATAATTTACCCATTATAATTGGTGCCGTTGGGCTTTGTGTTTTTGCGCTTTGGATGAACCGAAACCAAGTTGCAAAATCAACCTTAGAGGCAAGTTTACACACCAAAGGCATTGATGCAAAAATTGATTTTGAAGAATTGCAATTTGACCATGCCAAATTTTCGCAAATGAAATTGTCAAAAGATGGCAAAGATACAATTTACGCAACAAATGGCGAAATTAATTGGCACTTAAACAATAAAAGACAATTAGTGATTGATAAATTATCATCGCAAAATCTTTATATTAATATTGGAATTAATGAAAATGGCGTTGATTATGGTGCTTTAAAGCCTTTTTTTAGTGGCAAAAAAAGTAGTTCAAAAAGCTTTATTAAAGAAATAAAAATCGGTGAATTAAAATTAAATCTTGCAACGCAAAAAGGTATATTCACCTTTGTTGGCCCACTTATTGGTGATGGCGATAAAGAAATTAACGGCAATTTTTTTGTATATTCGCCCCAAGAAATCATCAAAACTAATAGTAATAAAGAGCCCAAAATCGATATAAAAACAGGCACGATTAACAATGGCCCAATTAATTTAAGCGCACAAATAAATGGCGATAAGATTATATTTGGTAATTCTATAATTCCAAAAGGCATCAGCCTTGGTGAAACCAAAATTTCACTTGGTGCGAAAATGCAAGTGCCTGAAAATTCAAAGCCGCCAATTATAGAAATTATACCAAGCCAGATAAGTTCACAATTTTTTGAAGCACAGGGAATTAAATTTAAAACCCCTGAATTTAAAATATCGCGCCTTTATGCTGAGCTTGGGAAAAATATTGCAAAAGATATTGCCTTAAGCACATCTGGTGAATTTAATTTTTCAAATTTGAATATTGGCAAAAATAATATTGGTCAAAGCAATATTTTATTCGAACTTGCGCGAATCGAAAATGGTCAAAGCCGTCTGAATTTCAAATCAATTGCAAATAATTTTGCCATGGGAATTAAAAGCAATAATATTAATGCAAAGGGTATTATTGACGCTAAAATAATTGATTTATCGCAATTTCAAAATGCCCCAATTAAGGGTGAGATTGATGCAAATCTAAATGGGACTAAACTTATTGAGTTTGTGAAAAACAACCAATCAATTAACAATTCCAACCTTAATCCATTTTTACAAAACCCCAATATCGCAGCAAGTTTTGCGATTGATGGCTATGCACAAAATATTATTTTAAAGCCAAAAAACAGCTTAAAACTTAATGGAGCAAATGGTGCAGTTCTTAATTTTACACCCGATAATAATTTAAGCCCGAACCTTATAAATATTGGCACAGGATTGCCAAAAATTTCACTTGGCGGGCGATTAAATGCAAGTGACAAAAGTGGCCTAAAGTTTGATGGGATCTTAAAATCTTTCAATTTTAAAGACAATAATATTGATTTGGTTTTTGAAAATACATCCGCAAAAAATATTAAAATTCAAAACCAAATTTTTGATGCAAATTTAAAAAATGCCCATATTTTTATAAATCAAAATAATAAATTAAGCGGAAGCTTTCTTGGCAATTCTGATTTTCATAATCAAGAAATCAATGGCCGCTTAAATTTTGCGGGCAACATCAGTTCTGATATAATTGATGCCAGCGTAAAAGGAAATTTTGCGCAAATAAACACCCAAGGAATAAAGGCGCAAAACCTTGATTTAAGCGCAAATCTTAATGGCAATACAAAAAGTGCAATTTCCATAAATTCCAAAATCAATCTTGGTAAAATAAATACAAAAGATATTTCAGGAAACCAAATTTCACTTAATGCAAATGGCATTATTGGGCTAAATAATGCCCCAATTTTTAATGGTAAAATTAATGCAAATGCCAATGATTTTAATGCGTTTGAAACCTATATTAAAAAGCCAAAACTTGATGGCAATATAAGGCTTAATATTGCCCAAGACGGCATAGGCCTTAATAGCACAAATTGTATAAATATTGAGTTTGAACAATTAATAAGCGCCAGCGCATCCTTAAATGATACTAATGGTAAATTATGCCCTGATAAAATGGGGCGCATATTCGCCAATAACAAAAATAGCACAATAATTTATGCGCAAACCGATATTGGTAAAAGCGTTTTAAAAATGGGTAATTCACCTGATGCGCCAATCATTTCGCTTAATCAATTAAAGGGCAGCTTTTCACCAAATGGCAAAAATGGTCAAAAATTTGATGGCAATGCGGTTGATTTAAAACTACAATTCAAAACTAGCCCAAATGAGTGGGCACAAATTGTTTCCAAAAATACCAATATAAATCTTGTAAACACCAAATCAGGCACACAAATTGATGCCAATATTGAAAAGTTTGATGCATTAAACCTTCCGATTAATGCATCTGGCGCGCTTAATGGAAAAATGATTATCCCAAGCGGGCAAAAACCCAATGCACAATTTGAGCTTAAGAATATTATTGTAAGCGATAAAAACACTTCGCCAATGTTTGCCCCCTTCATCATTAATGGACGCGGGCAATTACAAGAGGATAAAGTCAATTTATTTGGTAATGCGCGAATAGAAAACCATGATGGCGATATTTCCCAAATCTTCCTTGAGCATAATTTACAAAGCGGGGTTGGTAATGTTTTGTTTGACGCCTCAAGCCTTACATTCATCCCTGCAATCAAAGGCAATGAAAGCATCAAGCTTGAAGCGAAAGACATAATCCCACCTTTAAAAGGTATTTTTAATGACACTGAGGGGGTTTTGGATACTCGGGCGGGCATTTCATGGGCACCGAATGAGCCTGTAAAATCCTTTGCACGTATAAGCACAGATGATCTTGGGTTTAACCCGCCAATTGGTATTGCCAAGGGGATAAAGGGCACAATTGAAATTGCCGATATTTTGAAATTGCGCACCGAGAAGCAACAAATAATAAAAGTTGATAGTTTTGACCCAGGGCTTCCAATTGAAAATGGCGAATTGGGCTTCGAATTAAGTGGCAATAATTCAATTGATATAAATCTTGTAAAATGGGCATTTTCAAATGGCACATTAAGTATGCGCCCTATAAATATTCCATTTGGGCAATCACCTAAATCACTTATTATTGATGCCAAAGACATTGATATTGCCAAATTATTACGCCTTGCAAAAATCCCCAATCTTGAAATTGAAGGCGTCATGAGTGGGACATTGCCTATTAATATAGTCGACAATACGTTTGAAATTGTTGGCGGTCACTTATATGGCGAAGGTGAAGGTATATTGCGATATACTGGCCCACAAATTGGCGGTGAAAAACCAAAGCCAACAGGAACACAAAAACTAAAAGAAAAAATATTTGGCAAACCATTACCAAGCGCAACCGATATTGCAATTGAGGCTTTGCGTGAACTGCACTATAAAGTAATTCAAATCGATGTTGATGGTCGCATTACTGGCGATATGACATTTTCAATCTTGCTTGAAGGCTCGAACCCTGCGCTTTTGCAAAATCATCCATTCTTATTCAGAATTAAAGCCAATATTCCTGTTGGCGAAATTCGTTCGGGTTTTGAAGGCTTTGCACAATCAAGCGATGAGGCTTTAATCAAAAATATCCTTAAACTTGAAGAAAGTAAAAAAGAACAAAAATAATCAATTCCAAGGTTTCATAATTAAAACCGCGCCAATAAATATAAGCGCAAAACCAATTATCACATGCCATGTTATTTGCTCCTTAAGGTAAAAATAGGAAAATCCTATAAAAACACTTAGTGAGAAAAATTCTTGTATGGCTTTTAATTGCGATGCACTCATAAAATTTGAACCATAGCGATTGGCAGGAACCTGAAGGCAATATTCAAAAAACGCAATTCCCCACGATGCCAGAATAACAATCCAAAGCGGCAAGGATTTAAATTTTAAATGCCCATACCATGCAAAAGTCATAAAAAGGTTTGAAAAAAACAAAAGTGATAAAGTCGTAATTTGGTTCATAAATTATTTTAAACTCAAAGCACTTACCGCATCTTTAACAGCCTTGGCACAAGGGTTTGGTAAATCATCAATTGCAAACCAATCAAGGCCGGAATGTTTGTGCGGCTCTTGAATCGCAGGTTCGCCAATAAATTCAGTTACAAGGTAAATTGGCGCAATCCAATGATGGGTTTTTTCTTCATCCCACATATCCATTAATGTCAAAAGAAATGGATTTTGAATTTCAACATTTATTTCTTCTTTGGCTTCGCGTGTGACAGCTTGTTCACAGGTTTCGAACAAATCAACCTTACCACCAGGCAAAGCCCAATGATCGGCCTCTGGCGCTTTTACACGCCTTATAAGCAGGATTTTATTATCTTTTATAATCGCGGCGCCAACGCCAATTCGGGGTTCTTTTTGCATTAATGTTTTGCTTGCGTAAGTTTATCAACATAAGCAATACCAATTGCAGAGACGATGAAAACACAATGAATAATTGTCTGCCACATTACTGCTTCTGACGTAATATGTGCGCCATTAAGGCCAATTTGTGAAGCCTCGATAAAAGTCCGTAAAAGGTGAATTGACGATATGCCAATTATCGCCATTGCAAGTTTAACTTTTAATACGCCCGCATTTACATGCGATAACCATTCAGGTTGATCGGGATGACCATTCAAATTAAGCCTTGAAACAAATGTTTCATAACCGCCTACAATAACCATAACCAACAAATTGGAAATCATTACAACATCAATAAGCCCCAAAACTACAAGCATTATATCCTGCTCGGAAAGGGTCAATGCGTGTGATAATAAATGCCATAGCTCTTTAAGAAATTTAATTACATAAACACCTTGCGCGGCAATCAATCCAACATAAAGCGGCAATTGCAACCATCGGCTTGAAAAAATAAGCAATGGAATGGGGGCAAGTTTTGGTATTGGTTTATTGTTTAAATCGTTTTGGTCGGTCATGTTTTAAAGATAGTTTCACAAATCGCGTCTTTCAAGTCATTTTAAATTTTTATTTTAAAAAATGCTTATCATGAGTGAATTTCTTAAATCATCCCATTTTGAACGCAATATTCAAGGCATTGGGTTTTGCAAAAGGCGGCGTAATTTTTATCACTTTCGGTTTCAAAAAAGCCCCCCCCTTTTCAACGCATTTTGTGATTTTATCAATTCGAAACACCCGGAAGCCGCCGCGCAATTCGCACCATGCTGAAAGTGTCCAAACCTTACCCCAATATTCAATCCCTAAGGGGCGGACTATTCGAACCGAAGGCGCGCCATTCAAATCAATATATTCAATTTCAAGCTTTGAGTTAATTTCTAATGCGCGGCGTATTATTTCCAATTTTTGGCGCATTCCATCATCAAAAGAATAAAATATTGATGCAGGGGTTTTTATTTTTTTTGAATTAAGCGGAATTACCGCCTGTATTTTCAAAAATGCTTCTTCGGCAGCTTTTACAATTTCCTTGTCCGAAATTGCGCGAACAATATCAAGGCCGAATTTTAATGCCGATAATTCACGCGCATTAAATTGAAGTGGTGGCAATTCAATTGGGGTGCGGATGATATAGCCTATCCCCCGCTCCCCCTCTATCGGGACGCCAGATTTTACCAATGCGTCAATATCGCGATAGATTGTTCGTACTGAAACGCCAATTTCGCGCGCAATTTCTTGCGCGGTGCGCAATCTTTTCCCACGCAACGCTTGGACAATTTCGAATAATCTATCAATTTTGCGCAAATCTATTCCTTAATTTCAAAACCAATTTCATAATGATGCATCTTCATGCCATTTGGGTCAATCACAGAAATAAAATCTTGAACCTCGGCATAGGTCATAAAATTTTGCGCCGCAGCTTTCGCGCATTCCATATCGCGCCATTTAACAATATTTATATATCTTCCATCTTCATCTTGCGCCAATTGCGTTGAAATAAAGCCTTCCAAAGACTTAGCAAACGAAAGCGCCTTTTGCGCCGCCGCCAAAAACTCTATTTTACTTGATTGTTTAGTTTGATAAAATTCAACGACTTCTAAAACTTCTGACATCACATTCTCCTGTTTTTGCGCTTTGTATCAGGCGGCAACTGACAGGGCGTGGCAGGAGTGGTTTTGATAAACTCACCCAAAAGTCTGACGCTATAAAGCGTGAATTTTAGCACTTTTCTTCTTTTATTTTTTACCAATTGCGCCTATGTGAAGGGTGTTGGTTAATGCCAACACGCCACCCCTTGCCTGACGGCAGAATTTGGTCGCCACCATTTCTTAAGGGCACACCCTTAAGGGGGCATAGTTCAAAACCCACCTGTGACCTCGTATGGCGCAGGTTTAAATAATAAGAGGATTTAAAATGTTACAAGCTTATCGTGAACATGTTGCCGAACGTGCCGCCCTTGGAATTCCACCGCTTCCTTTATCTGCACAGCAAACGGCGGATTTAATCGAATTAATTAAAAACCCACCTGCGGGCGAAGAAGCATTCTTGCTTGATCTTTTGACCCATCGCGTGCCTCCTGGCGTTGATGATGCGGCGCATGTTAAGGCATCTTTCCTTGCCGCTGTTGCCGATGGTGATGTTAAATGCGCCCTTATTTCGCGCGCAAAAGCAACCGAATTACTTGGCACAATGGTTGGTGGTTACAATGTAAAACCACTTATCGATTTATTACCAGATGCCGAAGTTGGCAAAATAGCCGCCAATGCATTGAAAAAAACCTTGCTTATGTTTGATTTCTTCAATGATGTTGCCGAACTTGCAAAAGGTGGCAATGAAAATGCCAAAGAAGTCATTCAATCATGGGCCGATGCCGAATGGTTTACTTCAAGGCCAAAAGTTGCCGACAAAATCACCGTTACAGTTTTCAAAGTAACTGGTGAAACCAATACTGACGATTTATCACCTGCCCCAGACGCTTGGAGCCGCCCTGATATCCCACTTCACTATCTTGCAATGCTTAAAAACAAGCGCGATGGCATAACACCAGAAGAAGATGGCGTTCGCGGCCCAATGAAATTCATCGAAGACCTAAAAGCAAAAGGCAATTTGGTTGCTTATGTTGGCGATGTTGTTGGCACGGGCTCAAGCCGTAAATCAGCAACCAACAGTGTTATTTGGGCAACTGGCGAAGATATTCCGTTCGTGCCTAACAAACGCTTTGGCGGTGTAACTTTGGGCGGAAAAATCGCCCCTATTTTCTTCAACACACAAGAAGATTCAGGTGCATTACCAATCGAAGTTGACGTAAGCCAAATGAATATGGGCGATGTTGTTGATATTTACCCATATGACGGCAAAGTTGAAAAAAATGGCGCAAAAATCGCCGATTTTGCATTAAAATCTGATGTAATCCTTGACGAAGTTCAAGCGGGTGGTCGTATCAACCTTATTATTGGGCGTTCATTAACCGCGAAAGCGCGCGATTTCCTTGGCCTTGGCGCAAGTGATATTTTCCGCCTTCCTGCTGTTCCTGCGGATACTGGTAAGGGCTTTACATTGGCGCAAAAAATGGTTGGTCGTGCTTGTGGCCTTCCTGAAGGTAAAGGTATGCGCCCTGGCACATATTGCGAACCAAAAATGACAACTGTGGGCTCTCAAGATACAACTGGCCCGATGACGCGCGATGAATTGAAAGATTTGGCGTGCCTTGGTTTCTCTGCGGATTTGGTAATGCAATCATTCTGCCATACGGCGGCGTATCCAAAACCTGTGGACGTGAAAACCCATAAAACATTACCATCTTTCATTTATAATCGTGGCGGTGTTTCACTTCGTCCGGGTGATGGCGTTATCCATTCATGGTTAAACCGTATGTTGCTTCCTGATACTGTTGGAACTGGCGGCGATTCGCATACACGTTTCCCAATTGGTATTTCTTTCCCTGCGGGCTCTGGTCTTGTGGCATTTGGTGCGGCAACTGGCGTTATGCCACTTGATATGCCTGAAAGCGTTTTGGTTCGTTTTAGTGGTTCATTGCAACCAGGTATCACACTTCGTGATTTGGTTCATGCAATCCCATATTATGCAATCAAAGCGGGTCTTTTGACCGTTGCCAAAGCAGGCAAAATCAACGTCTTTAGCGGTAAAATCCTTGAAATCGAAGGCTTACCAGATTTAAAAGTTGAGCAAGCATTCGAATTGACCGACGCATCCGCAGAACGTTCTGCGGCTGGTTGCACGGTTAAATTGAATAAAGAGCCGATAATTGAATATATGAAATCAAATATCGTGCTTTTGAAAAACATGATTGCTGATGGTTATAAAGACGAAAAAACCATTGCCCGCCGCATTTCAAAAATGGAAGAATGGATTGCAAACCCTGTCCTTCTTGAAGCCGACAAAGATGCCGAATATGCCGCAATTATCGAAATCAATATGGACGAAATCAAAGAACCAATTCTTTGCGCGCCAAATGATCCCGATGATGCACGCCTATTAAGTGATGTTGCAGGCACAAAAATCGATGAAGTATTTATCGGTTCATGCATGACCAATATCGGCCATTTCCGCGCAGCTGCAATGCTTTTGAAAGATAAGCGCGACATTCCAACCCGCCTTTGGGTTGCACCACCAACCAAAATGGATGCGTCCGAACTTACTAAAGAGGGCGTTTATTCAACTTTTGGAACCGCAGGCGCAAGAACCGAAATGCCGGGCTGCTCGCTTTGTATGGGTAATCAGGCGCAAGTTCATGAAGGCGCAACGGTTGTTTCAACATCAACCCGCAACTTCCCGAACCGCTTGGGCCGCAATACCAATGTATTCCTTGCCTCTGCCGAACTTTCGGCGGTTGCATCTAAACTTGGCAAACTTCCAACTGTTGCTGAATATTTGGCTGAAACTGGCGTTCTTAATAGCAAAAAAGACGAAGTCTATCGTTATATGAACTTCGACCAAATTGAGGAATACAAAGAAGTAGCCGACGCATTGGCATAATTAAGCGACCACCCTTTAGTCATTTGATTTATAAATGACGTAAGGTTTACAATATAAACAAAAGTCATGACCTCCACCGTAGGTGGAGGTTTGTGACGCTTCGCTTGGGC
>CAZKYS010000069.1:0-13327 GCA_964557085.1 uncultured Caulobacteraceae bacterium | reverse complement strand
CAAATAAATCTGCATTTACGCTTAGAGCTAATTCATCAAAATCTAAAATTGGCCATTCTGTATTTGGCGCCTGTAAGATTTTTGGAATATCCAATTCATGCAAATAAGCCAATAATTCGCCAGCTTGTGTATAAAGTTTATCTTCATTGGCAATGCCATCACCTTTTAGAATTTCGGCATATAAATCATTGCCCAAATCTTCCAAAACCGCCACACCATTAACACAATCAGCGGCATAAATTTCAGGTGTTGAAAAACCTTTATTTTGTAAGAAATCAGCAATGGCAACAAATGCCTCAACACGTGAAGCTGCAAGGCGCGATAATGCGTTCCAACCTAATTCAAAACGGGTTGCAACATCGGCATCTTTTGGACATGGCGGAATTTCATTTTCTGGCGGCGCCTTCATTAAAATTGCGGTTTTGCCATCCTTAACCAAACGCTCATAAGAACGGGTTGAGGCATCGTCCATAAGTTTAATACGTTCGCAACCTTTAAAGCCGCTTTGTTCAATTATATTTTCTATCGCAGCTTCAAATGAAGTCATTTGCTATTTTTCCAAATTTGTCTTGCCAATATTCTATAAATTCCCCATTACCAAATATAGAAATATTGGCAATTCGACTTGCTGCATTGAATTTTATATTAAGTTCGACACGGTTTTTCGGAAGGTATTTTTTTGCCCGTTCGGGCCATTCAATTAATGATATGCCATCAATAATTTCTTCCCACCCTAATTCCCAAATTTCTTCTTCATTTTCAAGGCGATAAAGGTCAAAATGATATAGGGTTTCACCATCAACTTCATAGGTTTGAACAATGGTAAAAGTCGGGCTTGGAATTTCTTCATTGGTTTGCAAAATCGCCTGAATAAAGCCACGTGAGAATGTGGTTTTTCCCGCACCAAGGTCGCCGAAAAGGGCAAAACAATCACCAGTACGCACAAAATTAGATAATATTGCGCCTAATTTTTGTGTCTCTTCTTCATTTTTTAGATGTAAGGCAAACTCTGTCATACAAATTTACTAGCATTATTGTGTGTTGCATGAAACATAGCAATTGCAATCATATAAAGATTTGTTTATATCTTTATGTCATACGCACCACCCTGATGGTGTAAGAAGGATTTAAAATGTCGAATTATATAGTAACTGATATCAGCCTTGCTGATTGGGGTCGTAAAGAAATCAATATTGCGGAAATCGAAATGCCAGGTCTTATGGCAACCCGCGCCGAATATGGCCCGAAACAAGTTTTAAAAGGCGCGCGCATTGCTGGCTGTCTTCATATGACAATCCAAACTGCGGTTTTGATTGAAACTTTGACTGCATTGGGCGCTGATGTTCAATGGTCATCTTGCAATATTTATTCAACCCAAGACCAAGCAGCAGCAGCAATTGCAGCAAGCGGCGTTCCTGTTTTCGCTAAAAAAGGCGAAACTTTGCTTGAATATTGGGAATATGTTCACAAAACAATGGAATGGCACGATGGCGGTTATCCAAACCTTATTTTGGATGATGGCGGCGATGCAACTTTGCTTTGTGTTCTTGGTCCTAAAGCTGAGAAAGATGCGTCTGTAATTTCAAACCCGCAAAATGAAGAAGAAGAAGCTTTGTTTGCGGTGATGAAAAAATACTTGGCTGAAAAGCCTGGTTTCTATTCTGCTTTGGCGGCATCTGTTCGCGGCGTTTCAGAAGAAACAACTACTGGTGTTCACCGCCTATACCAAATGGCAGAGCGCGGCGAATTGCCATTCCCTGGCATTAACGTAAATGACAGCGTAACAAAATCTAAATTCGACAATTTATATGGCTGTAAAGAATCATTAGTTGACGGTATTCGCCGTGGTACTGACGTTATGATGGCTGGTAAAATCGCAATGGTTTGCGGTTTTGGTGATGTTGGTAAAGGTTCTGCTGCATCTTTGCGTAATGCTGGTTGCCGCGTGATGGTTTCTGAAATCGATCCAATTTGCGCTTTGCAAGCTGCGATGGAGGGTTATGAAGTTGTAACAATGGAACAAGCTGCACCACGTGCAGACATTTTCGTTACTTCAACTGGCAATAAGGATGTTATCAATATTGACCACATGCGCGCGATGAAAGACCGTGCAATTGTTTGTAATATTGGTCACTTTGATAGTGAAATTCAGGTTGCGGCACTTCGTAATTACAAATGGTCAAATGTGAAGCCACAAGTTGACGAAATCGAATTCCCTGATGGTCACAAAATCATCCTTCTTTCTGAAGGTCGCCTTGTAAATCTTGGTAATGCTACTGGTCACCCTTCATTCGTTATGTCGGCATCATTCACAAACCAAACTTTGGCACAAATTGAATTGCATACCAATTTGTCTGCTTATGAAAACAAAGTTTATGTATTACCAAAAGCATTGGATGAAAAAGTTGCCCGCCTTCACCTTGAAAAAGTTGGCGCAACTTTAACCGTTCTTTCTGATGAACAAGCAAATTATATTGATGTTCCTGTAAATGGGCCGTTTAAGGCAAATCATTATAGGTATTAATTTAACTTGCCGCCCTCGGCCTTACGGCCTCACTTAGCAAGTTAGTTTAAGCGGACAACAAATTTCAAAAAGCGTGGTTTTTGAAATTTGTTGACTTCATTATTTTTTAAAAAGCCCGAAATTTGTTTCGGGCTTTTTTTAGCAGGGGGGTTTTTGTTTTATTAACCACAATCATGCTTGAGAAATATAATTAAACCATCCATTATTAAGAACATGATTTCCCTTTATACTATCAGTGCTGACTATGTTTTAATCGCTTTTGCGACATTGCTTGGCGCATCTTTTGGTTTTTTGCTTCGTCACATTTTTGATGTTGACAACCAAAATGACAAAAAAAACATTACAGAAGCACCGAAAAAATACGAAGATATTATTTTCAACAATTCGGGTCTTATCGCCATTATGTGGCACGAAGATGATGATAATGATGATTTAAGCGGGGATTTTGAACTTGTTGGCGATATTAATGCGCAAAATGAAATATTGCTTAAGCTAAATTCTGATAAAGAAAATATTGTTCAAAACCTTACGCAAAATGATGCGCAATTAATTGATAAGATTAAAGAGCTTCGCAATAATGGCAGCAATTTCACTTGGTTATCAAAGGGTCTTGAAATTAATGGTTTCACCTTTAATGCAAATGCTTGTCTTTTAATTCGCAATGCCCCCGCCAATTTTGGCCTAAGGGCAACCGATGGCATTTATACGCCAATCTGGAAAACTGATTCAGACGGTCATTTATCATGGGCAAATGATGCGTTTTTAAAAGCTGTAGAGGCCAAAAACCTTGACCAAGCCATAGAAGACAATATGCGCCTTGATGCCAAGGCACAAATAGAGGCTATGTCTGCGCTCAAAGGGCAAAGCCTTGTTGATACACGCGCCGTTTCAATTGATGGGCAAAGAAAAAATCTTAGAATTCTTACCGCCCCTGCTTTTGACGGAACAATTGGTATTGCCATTGATATTTCCGAAGAAATCAACACCCAAGATATTTTAAAACGCGAAGCCAAAGCCCATGTTGAAACCCTTAACCACCTTAATGATGCAGTTGCGGTTTATGACGCACAAAGGCAATTGCAAACTTATAATAGCGCCTTTGCAAAACTTTGGGGGCTTGACGCATCATGGCTTGATGAGCGCCCAACCAACGAAGAAGTTTTAGATAAATTACGCGCCAAATCATGGCTTCCGCTTCAAAGAAATTATTCTGAATGGCGCAATGAACAGATTGCATTTTATCAAGCCACAACATCAATACCCGATGAAACATGGACATTGCCAAATGGGCGTATTTTGCGTGTAATGCGCCAAAGGCAACCAACAGGCGGTCTTTTAACCCTATTCGAAGATATTTCAGACAATACATCACTACAGGCGCAATTTAAAACCCAAATCGAAGTTTCACGCGCAACGCTTGATAGGCTTCAAGAAGGGGTCGCAGTTTTTGCGTCCGATGGTCGCCTTACACTTGCGAACCGTGCCTTTGTTCAGATTTGGGACTTGGAAAATGACTTTGCAGAGCCAAGACCAGAATTTGGCGAATTTTCACGCCGCGCAAATAAATTATATGCCGATGAAGAATTTTGGAATGATTTATTCGCCCGCATTTGCGACCCGACCCCAAGCGGGCGCCGCGAAACATCGGGGCAAATAAATCTTCGTAATCAAAACACACTTGCATGGCTTACAAGGCCACTTCCTGATGGTGCAACAATGGTTGCATTCCATGACATTACCGCACAAAACCGCATTGCAAGTGTTTTGCGTGAAAAAGCCTTGGCACTTGGTGAAGCTGATAAATTAAAAACCGAATTCTTGGAAAAAGTTTCCTACCAATTGCGCACGCCGCTTACAACCATTACTGGCTATACCGATGTATTGCTTACGGGGATTGGTGGGGAATTAAGCCCGCTTCAAAGCGAATATTTGGGCGTGGTTTCCGAGGCAGGTGAGCAATTAAAAAAAATGATTTCCGATTTGCTTGATTTGGCAACAATTGATGCAGGCCATGCCCCACTTGATTTGGGTGATGTTGATATTAGAGATGTCCTTCAACAATCCCAAGAAATCGCGGGAAGCAAATTATCACATTCACAAATTCACATTAATATTGGCGAAAATGACGGCGGAATTATTCGCGCCGATGATAAGAAAATTCGCCAAATTATGTTTAACCTTCTTCATAATGCCATGCGCAATATTCAGGCAGGCGATAATATTGAAATTGGGGCAAAACGTTTTGCCGACACAATAAGGCTTTATATCACTGCGCCAAATCATAATCTTGACCCATTAAGCGCACCATTGGAATTTGACGCCTTTACCGAAGGTTCACGCCATGGCGGCCTTGGGTTGGTATTGGTTAAAAAATTCGTTGAATTACACGGCGGCTGGATTGCCATGGGTTCAAAAACCCCTGATACACTTACAATTACTTGCCACTTACCAGTAAATGCCAAGCCAAGTGAAGATAATCCAGAATTGGAATTGTAAAATAAAATTTTGCGTTATATTCTTAATAATTATCTATTTTATTGGTTATAAATAATGCAAAAAATTAAATTTATTTTACCAGCAATGGCATTCATTTTTATATCATCACCCTCTTCTGCAAAAGATTGGAATAATGCTATAAATTGCCTTGGATTTATTCATAAATATTCAAATTATAATGCTTTTGATATTGCCAATTCTGCTAGTGATAATTTTAAATCTAATTTTAAAAGCGAACTTCTAAAGAATGATAGTGACGCAAAATTTCAAAATAAAATCCTTGTTTCAAGCTTCGAAAATTCAATAGAAAAAACTATTGAAGCATTTGGAAAAAAAGATATTGATTATGAGACTTATATTAAAGCGCTAAAATGGAATAAAATTGATAAAGAAAACATTGTGACATGCGCAAATTTTATTGGTGCCGACAAAAATATAGCTAATCTTTTCCTTAAAGCGGTGAATAAATTTCTTATTGAAAATGCTGCTGTAAATGTGGAAATTTTTGACAAAATTATTGCAACGAAGAATAATAAGGAAAGTTTAGAGAAGTTTGGTCCATTTATTCAACTAATAAAATCTAATGACGAATTATATTCTTATTTATCAACAACAGAGTTTAAAGATATTTTTGAATACCCTGAGTTCAAACTAACCATGCCTACAAAAGAAAATGATGTAAAAAAAGCCTGCCTTTTGCCCAATCATGAAGTAATCCCTTTGGGGGTTTATGAGGTTACTACCGCTTATCCTGTAAAAGCACAGGAAAAAGAAATACAAGGTGCTGTTTCAGTTGTTGCCTGGGTAGATGAAGATGGAAATGTAAATAACGCTGAGATTAAGTCTTTTTCAGACCCAGTTTTCAATGCTGATTCTGTTGTTAAAACTGCATTGAATACGAAATTTATACCCGCTCAAAAAGATTGTGCATTCATTAGTAGCAAATACACATTTAATATTATTTTCAAAATACGTTGAAATAAAAGATTAAATAATGTGCCAGAAATGTTGACGTGACTAACAATCTAAGTCACAATTCGCCATTATGATACGCATAGAAACCGAACTTTTTATATCTGCGCCGCCTGAAAAAATTTGGGCAGTTTTGATGGATTTTGACAAATATTCTGAATGGAATCCCTTTGTTCTAAAAATTAAAGGCAATCAGGAAAAGGGTGCAAAACTTGATATTCATGTTCGCAATCCAGATAATTCTGGGCGGATTATGCGTTTTGACCCTAAAGTCATGATTTTAGAAGAAAACAAAATGTTCGCATGGAAAGGGAAATTTTTCATCCCTGGGATTTTTGATGGCGTTCATTATTTTCGCCTTGCGCCCGCAGGCAATGGCACTTTATTCACGCATGGCGAAGCTTTTTCAGGCTTCCTTGCCAATATGATGCGTAAAACGATTTTGGAAAAATATCCAAAGAACTATGAGGCAATGAATTTAGAATTGGCAAAATATATTGGTCAACAATCGAATTAAAATCTCACTAAAAACAATTCGCGATTTTATCAAAAAATACCCTCACTTAGGTGGCATTTTAATTACATGCTTCTTTTTGATCGATTTACTATTATTCGCTGTTTTATTTTGGATTTTTCACAAAATCGAGAATAAGGCATCAAGACCAGAAAATTGTGAAGGAAAAAATTTTCCGGTAACATATTTGGGTGGTTTAGATATTAAAAAACTTTACCCTAAATCAGCACTTGATAAATCAATTGAAGGCAAATTAGAATTAAAATTTCATATTGATGAAAAAGGACATATTAAAAATATTGAAGTAATTAATGCCCAACCCGTTGGCGTTTTTGAAAAAAATATCAACGAATCTTCTTTTAAAATGAAGTTTAGACCAGCTTATACAAATTGCGCGGCTGTATCATCCGAATATAAAATGAACATAGCTTTTAAAATGAAAGATTAAAATTGGCTTTCTGGAACCGTAACAACTAGGCCATCCAAATCTTCAGTTACAACAATTTGGCATGAAAGGCGTGAATTTGGTTGCACATTATCAGCAAAATCCAACATGCTTTCCTCCATCGAACCCATTGGGTTTAATTTTGAGAGCCATGCATCATCCACATAAACATGGCATGTCGCACAGGCGCATGCACCGCCACAATCGGCATCAATTCCAGGGACATTATGCTTGGTCGCAGCTTCCATTACTGTGCCACCATTTGTTGCCTCTATATCTTGTGATTTGCCATTATGTTGAATGAATGTGATTTTTGCCATTTTAAGCCTCTTTGATGCAAATCTCTATATTAGTTTTGAATATGATTTGCCAGTTCTTTGACTGAAATATTTATGTCTTGCAAAATATCTGGTTCAATTTTTGCACGCGTAGCAATAAGATTTTTGCCAACTAAAAATTCAGGGGGTGAATTTATTGCATCAATTGCCAAAATTCGGTTTTCATCATCAAGATGAAAAAGCGCAAATTTTCTTGCCTCAATATCGCCCCTTAAAATTGTTTTCGTTGCGCCAATTGCCAAACCCGCAATTTGTAATTTCAAATCATATTGATCCGACCAAAACCAAGGAACATCAAGCTTTGGCGCATTTTGCCCCATAATATTTGCCGCCGCCAATTTTGCTTGTTCAATGGCATTATGAACGCTTTCAAGGCGCATTCTTTGACCATACAAATCGACCATACGATTGGCACAATCACCACAGGCATAAATATCAGGGTTTGACGTTTTTGCATTTTCATCAACATCAATACCATTATTGCAAACAATACTTGCCGCCTTTGCAATTTCATCATTTGGAATAATGCCAATACCAATAAGAACCACATCGGCATCAATATTGGTGCCATCACTAAGGGTTACGCTTTCAACCTTTTGAGTTCCATTAATTTTTGTTACGCCAGATTGGGTAAGAATTTTCACACCCGCACGTTCATGCACATTTTCATAGAATTGCGAAAGTTCAGGGCTTGCAACACGCGCCAAAATGCGGGGCGCAGCCTCAATAATTGTAACATTCAAACCTTTTTTTTGCGCACAGGCAGCAACTTCAAGGCCAATATAGCCCGCGCCAATGATTACAAGATTTTTTCCATTATCAATCTCATTTCCCAAATCATCGGAATCTTGGATGGTTTTTAAATAATGCACGCCATTTAATTGCGCCCCTTCGGCGGGTAAATGGCGAACTTTTGAACCAGTAGCGATAATTAATTTATCATAATCATATTGATTACCAGATTTTGATTTTATATTTTTATTGGCCGCATCAATTGAAATGATTTCTTCATCGATTTTCAAATCAATATTATCTTTTTCCCATTGTTCGGCTGCCTTGAAATACAAACGCTCGGCAGGCATTTGACCAAGCATGTAGGCTTTGGATAATGGGGGGCGTTGATATGGTGGTTGGCCTTCATTACCAAAGATACGAATCGTTCCTTCAAACCCCATTTGTCGTAAAGAATTTGCCGCTTGCGATGCTGCTTGGCCTG
The DNA here is from genome assembly GCA_964557085.1 of uncultured Caulobacteraceae bacterium. Lineage (GTDB taxonomy): Bacteria > Pseudomonadota > Alphaproteobacteria > Caulobacterales > Aquidulcibacteraceae > Pseudaquidulcibacter. Next base: position 4,822 of record CAZKYS010000069.1, on the reverse strand, counting down.
CGCCAATTATCAAAATATTTTCAAGCTTTGCCAAAGCCATACCCCATAAAAAAATTACATTTGCGCCAATAGCTTATAAAATAAGCGATTAGTGAAAAAATCACAGATAAAAAGGCCAGTTTGCCTGAAAAAAATATTGCATTTACTAATTTAATCTATAAATGCGCATACTTCGGCGGACCTGGAAACAGCACCTCCAGTCCACTAACACTTTGGCGTCCAAAACCAAGGTGGACCTGACAACATTTTGGGGCGTAAAACACCCTAGCATGTCCGACTAACGCCGCAAATTCGTCGTCTTCAAAATTTTTGGGGGCTTTTAGTTTGATCGTGCGGGCGCAAGTCGTTGATACTTAATCCGTGCATTGTTAGGTTTAGGGGGGTTCCGCATGGAAAACTTCAAATCATCTATTGATATTATTTCGCAATTGGTTCCTGATTTGCCAGTTGCCGCTAATCGTCCACATGCTGTTAAACGCGCGGCGAATTGGTTTGTACGTAATTTCGCTGGTGACGTATTATACGCAGTTAAAGCCAACCCAAGCCCTTGGGTTTTGGATGCAATGTGGGAAGCAGGTGTGCGCCATTTTGATGTTGCATCAATTGTCGAGGTTGAGACTATTTTCAATCGTTTCCCTTCGGCGACATTGGCATTCATGCACCCAGTTAAAAATCGCAATGCGATTACACGTGCTTATTTTGAATTTGGTGTTCGTATTTTTTCGCTTGATTCAATGGAAGAATTGCAAAAAATCCTTGAGGCGACAAATTATGCCCAAGATTTAACCCTTATGGTTCGCCTATCGGTTTCAAATTCTGCGTCTTCAATTTCATTGGATGGCAAATTTGGCATTAAAGGCGAAAAAGCGGTTGAATTATTACGTGCCGCCCGTTCGGTTACACGCGAAGATTTGGGAATTTGCTTCCATGTTGGTTCACAATGTATGGATCCACAGGCCTATGTAAAAGCAATGGATGTTGCCAAATCAACAATCATTCAAGCAGGCGTTGTAATTGATATTATCGATGTTGGTGGTGGCTTCCCTGTTAATTACCGCGATATGACCCCCGCCCCTATGAGCCAATATATGCAAGTTATTGCGCAAAAGTTTGAAACTATGCCTGTTACTGAAAATTGCGCCCTTTGGTGTGAACCGGGTCGCGCAATGGTTGCAGAAGCTACAAGCATTATCGCACGTGTTGATTTGGTAAAGGATGATTTCATTTATCTTAATGATGGCGCTTATGGCAATTTATTTGATGCAACCCACGTAAATTGGCCATTTGAAACCAAGCACCTTCGTATTGATGGCGAAGGCTCAAGCGAGCATAAGGCGTTTCGTGTTTTTGGCCCAACTTGTGATGGGATTGACGAACTTAATAATGAATATTTCCTTCCGATTGATATAAAAGAAGGCGATTATATTGAGTTTAAGATGCTTGGCGCCTATGGTGTTGCCATGACAACAAGATTTAATGGTTTTGGTCAAAATATTGAAGTAATTGCGTGCGATGATGCGCATGTTTCAATGTTCACTGAAACCAAAGAAATTTCGAAAAACCAATTTTTCAAAAAATAGAAGAGAAAATCAAAATGACTGATAATCGTAAAGCCGAACTTTTGGCAACAAAGGTCGAGCATGTGGATATTACTACGTTTGACGCGCGCCCAATCATTGATGCAATGGGCAAAATGTCATTCACTTCGCGTGATACTGCGCGCGCGGCAAAAATCTTTAATACTGCCCTAGAAGATAAAGAATGCAGCGTTTGGCTTACACTTGCGGGTTCAACATCTGCGGGTGGCTGTATGCACGTTTATCGTGACATGGTTAAAAACGGTATGGTTGATGCGATTGTTGCAACCGGTGCATCAATCATTGATATGGATTTCTTTGAGGCTTTGGGCTTTAGCCATTATCAAGCATTAGAAGTTCCAGATGATGAAACTTTGCGCTCTCTATATATTGATCGTATCTATGACACTTATATCGACGAAGAAGAGCTTCAGGCATGTGATGGCACTATTTTTGAAATTGCCAATAGCCTTGAGCCGCGCCCTTATTCTTCACGTGAATTTATCAAAGAAATGGGTAAATGGCTTTCAGAAGGTAATGCTAAAAAAGAAGGTTCATTAATTCAGGCTTGTTATGAAGAAGGCGTTCCTATTTTCTGCCCTGCCTTTGTTGATTCTTCTGCAGGTTTCGGCCTTGTAAAACATCAAAAAGAGCAAGCAAAAGCGGGTAAGCCATATTTGATTATCGATGCAATCGCGGATTTCCGTGAATTGACTGATATTAAAATTGCGGCGGGTCGCACTGGCCTATTCATGGTCGGTGGCGGCGTTCCTAAGAATTTTGCGCAAGATACTGTGGTATGTGCGGAAATCCTTGGTGAAGAAGCTGAAATGCACGCTTATGCGGTTCAAATCACTGTTGCAGACGTTCGTGATGGTGCATGTTCATCATCAACATTAAAAGAGGCTTGCTCTTGGGGTAAAGTTTCTGTTGCTTTAGAGCAAATGGTTTATGCCGAAGCTACAACCGTGGTTCCGCTTATCATGTCCGATGCGTATCACCGCGGTGCGTGGAAAAACCGCAAGCGTCCACGTTGGGCAGATATATTTGAAAAATAGATTAAGGGCGGTTTTAACCGCCCTTTTTTATAATTTGAAAACTACATTAATTGTATATGAGCTTGAAATTGGGTTACAATCCTCACCTATTGCAGGTTTGAATTTTAGTGACCTTGCTTCACGCGCGACAGATGTTGAACGGAAGACATTATCAGATGCCGCAACAACCTTTGCACCCAAAACATGACCAGAATTATCAACACTAACATCAATGCTTGCTGAGCCTTGTATTTCCTTTTCTTCGGCTTCTGAAGGGTACGCGCCAGAAATATCATATTGGCTTAGCTTAATTGGCCCTGACGCTTTACATTTTGCTTGTTCTTGTGGCTGCGGTGGCGGAATTATAGCAACGGGTTTAGGAGGCAATTCTGTGGTTTCTTCAGAATTGACAAAATTAGTTGGAATAACACTAGGCACATTTGCAGCCGTTTTAAAAGGATGGTCCTGTGGTATGTGTGTCATATTTGGTATTATTAACGTCTGACGGTCTTTTAAAGGGCGTGGTGGTGGGTGATCATCTGTCGGTGGTGGTGGGGGCGGCGGTGGCGGCGGTATATCTGGCACACCAGTCACAACCACAGGCCCTGGAAAATTTTCAACGAAATAAGTAGGTTTGAATTTTGATATTCCATAAAGCGCGAAAGCCCATACAAAGGCCGATAAGATAATAAAAACGCTACGATATTTTGACATTTTTCTCCCCTTTCTAAACCCAAGCATAGAGTTTGAGCAGTGAATATTAATAGGGAAGAATAAGTCTAATTAAGCATTTACATTTAAAATAATCCTACTTTCCCTAGGGGAAGGTTATTATTGTATTTAGTTTTATTTATGTTTGGATTGTGGCATATTATGGTAATTTGATGTCAATATTATGGCGAATAATAAATTTTAGGTAAAAAAAAGGGCTGCTCAAACGAACAGCCCTTAATTTTTTATATATTTCAATTAGTCCAATTTAAACTGAACGTTGAAAGTATAGCTTCCGCCAACTTTGTCACAATCTTTGTTCTGACCAGGTGAGAAGCGCAAAGAACGTGCCTCACGTGTTACAGATGAAGATCTGAAAACTGGGTTACTTGCCGAAGTAACTGAAGCTTCAGTTACACGACCAGAAGCGTCCACTTGAACCACAACAGTTGCCGAACCTTCAATTTCTTTTTCCTCAGCTTCAGCAGGATATGCATCACCTGGGTCAAACTTCGCCAATGGCCTTACATCCGTTGGAGAGCATTTAGGCTCTGGTGGCGGAGGAGGTGGTGGCGGAGGTGGCGGCCCCGGCGGCGGCGGCGGCGGCGGATCAGGATGGTAGTCATTAGTAGGAGCAATATTAGTTGCTTCTTTAGCTACGTTCCTTGGTTCCTCCTGCGGCTGCGGCGCAACGTTCGCAATCACCTTAGTTTGACGTTCTACCAATGGTGGTGGAGGCGGCAATTTCTCAGGCGGTGGCGGCGGTGGCGGTGGCGGCGGTTTTGGCTTATCCTTATCAGCTTGCACTGTTACAGAATCAAGAATTTCTTCAAAAAACTTTGCAGGTTTAATCTTAGAGATACCCCAAAGGGCAAAAGCCCAAATTACTGCAGAAAGCAATAAGAAAAGTCCACGATATTTTCCCATATCTAAACCTCCCTATTGAACTTGATCTGCTGGGATTGCATCTTCAGCAACCAACGAGATTTTTTGGAAATTCTTCTCTTGTAGCAATGCCATGGTTCCCATAACTGTGCCATAAGGAAGTGTTTGATCCGCACGAACCCTAATAGATTCGAGCAAACGGTTTGGTGTACCAGGAACGTTTTGTGCAACATGTGCCAAAACAACCTGTTCAAGTTGTGAAGGGTCAGCCAACTCACTATCAACGAAAATCTGATAGCCACCTTGCTTATCGTCAAGAATATTAACGATAGTTGGCTTTTTAGGCTTATCAGGCATATTCGGCGGCGGTACCGGTGGCGGTAAATCCACTTTCACGTCTGTTGTTGGAACCGGCGCTGCAACCATGAAGATAATCAATAGAACCAATAGAATATCAATGAACGGAATAATGTTCATATCAGCATTGGTATCGTATGACCCTCTTTTAGCAGAGCCACCAGTAGAGACTTTAGCACCCATAAGCTTCGCCTCCCTTCATGTCGATTTGGATATCCAAATGACTTTTCATAACTTTCTCTCCTAAGGTCAGCG
>CAZKYS010000068.1:0-13400 GCA_964557085.1 uncultured Caulobacteraceae bacterium | reverse complement strand
TGAAGATGAAAAAATTATTATGCCAAGTGGTTCGCGGGTTTTGGTTCCAACAGGTTTGAAAATCGCCCTTCCGCCCAATTATGAAGCGCAAATAAGGCCGCGTTCTGGCCTTGCGCTTAAAAATGGTATTACCTGCTTAAATAGCCCTGGAACAATTGATGCCGATTATCGCGGTGAAGTTGGGATTATTTTGATTAATCACGGCGCTGACACATTTGAAATTAAACGCGGCGATAGAATTGCCCAAATGGTAATCGCCCCAATAACGCAGGCAGTTTGGATGGAAACTGATGATTTGGATGAAACCGCACGCGGTAGCGGCGGATTTGGCTCAACGGGTGTTTAAATATGGCAATGGATGTTGAAACCTATATGGCGGGTGTAAAAACCAAAACGGGCCTTCATTATCTTGAGATTGTTGAAATACTAAAAAAAGAAGGCTTTACCAAAAAGGGCACGACGGCAACAATTGTCAAAAACTATCTTAAAGAAAAATATGACATTGGCCACGGTCATGCCATGGGAATTTGGCGCTTTTTAAAACCAAGTGTTGAAGAATAATTACATAAATTTATTGGCATAATTTGGGCTTGAAATATTTTGCCCCTGCATTTCCAATGGGTCATTGCGCCTGTATGCCAAGGCCTCGGCAATGTGGACGCGTTTGACATTATCATCGCCATCCAAGTCGGCAATTGTGCGCGCAACCTTTAATGTGCGATGATAGGCACGCGCCGATAAACGCATTGCCTCAGCCGCCTTGGTAAGAAGCGCCGCGCCATTAGCATCGGGACTTGCATATTTTTCCAACAAATTACCCGATATTACAACGTTCAAGGCGGGGTTTATGCCCTCTTCTTTGTAACGTTCAAATTGAATTTCGCGGGCGCGCGCAACCCGCGCGGCAACTTCCTTTGTTCCTTCTTGCGGTGCAGGAAGTGACAAATCTGAAACAGTGACCGCAGGAATATCAATTTGAATATCAATCCTATCAAGCATTGGCCCTGAAATGCGGCTTTGATATTGCGCCATGCATTTTGGCGCTTTGCCGCATGTGCGCCCTTGCGGTGCACCGCAACGGCATGGATTCATTGCCGCAATTAATTGAAAGCGTGCAGGATAAGTAACATGGCGATTTGCCCGCGCAACCATCACCTCACCCGTTTCAATCGGCTGACGCAATGCATCCAACGCCTGAATCCCAAATTCTGGTAATTCATCAAGGAATAATACACCATGATGTGCCAACGAAACTTCCCCCGGCTTGGCACGATTACCACCGCCAGTAAGCGCGGCCATTGATGCCGAATGATGGGGCGACCTAAATGGGCGTGTGCGGCTTAAAGAACCTTTTGCAAGATTTCCCGCAACCGAATGTATCATTGAAACTTCAAGTAATTCATTGGCATTTAATGGTGGCAATAAGCCTGGTAATCTTTGCGCCAACATTGATTTCCCTGCGCCGGGCGGCCCAACCATAAGAAGATTATGCCCGCCCGCCGCCGCAACCTCAAGCGCGCGCTTTGCCTGTTCCTGTCCGCGCACATCACGCAAATCGAGGGCAAAATTATCCTCCAATAATTCACCTGCTTTTGCAGGGGCGATTACATTTTGACCGCGAATGTGATTAATAAAGGCCATAAGGCTTTTGGTGCCAATAACTTTGCCGCCAGACCATGCGGCCTCCCCCGCCGAAGCCTCTGGGCAAATGAAAGTTAAATCTTCGGCATTTGCGGCAATCGCCGCAGGTAATGCACCCGCCACAGGAAGCCATGAACCATCAAGCGCCAATTCACCCATACAAGCCAAACCATCCAAACAATCCGATGGCAAAACCCCCATTTGCGTTAAAATCGCAAGCGCGATGGGCGCATCATAATGCGAACCTTCCTTGGGTAAATCAGCAGGGGATAAATTAACCACGACGCGCTTTGCAGGAAGCGCCAAACCAATCGCCGCAAATGCCGAACGAACCCGCTCACGGCTTTCGCCAACGGCTTTATCAGCAAGGCCAACAACGGCAAAATATGGGTTTACACCAACTTCGGTAATTTGAACCTGAACATCAACCCGGCGCGCCCGCGCACCATCGAATGCATAAGTAACAATTGAAGCAACCATAAAGCCCCCATTCGTTTCGCTAGCGAAACTTCCACAGATGTTCTAACAAAAGAACAATAACAGAACATTTACAGAACGCAAGAATTATTTTTCCAATTCTTCATTATCGGTATCATCATTACCCATAATATTTGCTTCACGTGCTTTTTTAGCAAGACTTTCATATCTTGCCCTATATTCGTCAAGTGTTTCTTCTTCCAATTCTTCAAGGTCAAGAAGCATATTATGCGCACCCTTTGTGGCGCGGATTAATTCATCAAGTTTTATCTGAATAGCCTCGGTATCGCGGTTTTGGGCATTTTGAATAAGAAAAACCATCAAGAATGTAATGATTGTCGTGCCTGTATTAATTACCAATTGCCACGTATCGGAAAAATGGAAAATCGGCCCCGTTACAATCCAAATTACAATTGTCAAAACCGCCAAATTAAATACGATTGGACGTCCAGTAAATTTGGCAGCAGCTTTTGCAATTTTTGAATATAGATTTTGCGTTTTCATAAAATTACCTAATCTACCATTTAAGCCTATTACCCATAAAGAAACCTAGCATTGCGATTGCAAAAATTGGTATCCAATAACAAATAAGATAATAGAAAACACCATCCATATTGCAATGGAATGAATAGGCAAAGGCCGCCAAAAGCGCGCTTAATGCCCCACTTGCAAAGCCCAAAAGGCGCGGGTTATTTGATGCCGTATTTTTAAGCCAAAAATTCCACATAATGGTGAAAATCGCAAACGAACCAAATAAAGTAGTGCCAAGGCACATTTGCCAGCCACCCATATTGATATTCGTCATTTCTTTCATGAAAATTTTATTTTCAATCAGTGGCAAGAATTGCGAAAAAATAAGCCCAATTAAAATAATTATTGGTATAATTGCTAGATTAAGGTTTTGTATTTGCGGCCTTGCAGTTTTCAAAACCACATAAAGCGAACAAATTATTCCAAGTAATAGGCCACCATTTTTCCATAATAAAGTTCCATTATTAAAGGCGGCAATTATATCTTGCCTAAAACCGATTGATGAAAAAACAAAGATTAAAACCCCGATAAACCCAAGGCAAGAAAGTGCAAAAAGCGCATTGTCTTTCAAAGGTTTTACGGGTTTTAAATCTGCGACTAAATCGTCAATAAGGGGGGTATTATTCATTTGAACCCTCCGAAATTTTTGCTTGCATGGTTTTTATTCCACGGTGAATTGCCACCTTTACAAAAGATTGGCTAAGGCCAAGTTTTGTTGCGGCTTCTTCGATTGAATATTCTTGAAGTTTAACTAATTCGATTATTTGCGCCTGTTTTTGCGGTAAAACCTTTAAAAGATTTTGCACATCATATTTGGCGCATTCATTTTGGCTTTGTGGGATTGAAAGATCGTCCGTTAATTCAGTTTCAATATGTTTCAAATGCTTACGCAATCTATCAATCCATTTATGGCGCGCAATCGCCGATAACCACGGGCCAAATTCACGTGACGTATCAAAAGTTGCGCGTTTGGTGTGAATTGCAATCAAAGTCTCTTGAACTAAATCTTCAACAATCGCGCCATGCGCGCGTTTGTTGAAATATGCCAAAAGCCAAGTGCGCAATTCGTCCAAAAGCATGCGATAAATTACTTTATCGCCATCTTGTGCTTTTTGCATCCAATGCGCCCATTTGTCTTTGTTTAAAGAAGCCATAATTTCATATACGCATTATTTCAAAAAAAGTTACAAGAAAAAAATTATTTTTATTTGTAACCAAACCCACCACCGCTACGTATTCCTTTTTAGCTGACAAGAAACCCGCCAAGGAGAGAATAATGTCAAACAAAACCCCAATCATCGCCACCGCAGCAGTTTTTGCATTTGTTGCAGGTGCTTCAATAATGTCACAAACTTCGCGCGCCGATGAAATGAAAATGGAAAACGCGCCCAAATTGGAAAAATGCTATGGCGTAGCTAAAGCAGGCAAAAATGATTGCGCATCAAACGGTCATTCATGTGCTGGCATTGCAAAGAAAGATGGCGATGCCAAAGAATTTGTTGATTTACCACAAGGAACTTGCGTTAAACTTGTAAATGGTAACCTTATGTAATTGAAAACTGAAGTAAGCTTGATTGCTTACTTCAATTTAAAGTGAAAAAAATTAAAACCTGTTGTAACCTTTTTCCAATTTCTATCATATCAGTTTATGGTGATACTTACACACCCCATCAAGGAGATTAAAATGTCGAATAAAACCCCTATTATTGCTACTGCCGCTGTTTTTGCTTTTGTTGCTGGTGCATCAATTGTTGCACAAAATTCAAATGCTGGTGACATGATGATGTCTGGCAAAGGCAAAATGGAAAAATGTGCTGGCGTTGTTAAAGCTGGCAAAAATGATTGTGCTGCAAATGGTCATTCATGCGCTGGTATGGCAAAGAAAAATGGCGATGCAAAAGAATGGGTAAGCGTTCCTGCTGGCACTTGTGCTAAATTGGTAAATGGTAAAGTTGTTGGTTAATTGGTTTGAAGGCGGGCAAAGAAATGCAAATATGTGGCATTAATCCCAAGCCCAAGCATTTTGATGCCCTGCTTTCGCAAACTGCCACAGTCGGCTTTTTGGAATTTCATACTGAAAACCTTTTTGCCAAAGGGGCGGCCTATCAAAAAATTTTGAAACTTCGTGAAAATTACGAATTTTCATTACATTCGATTGGCCTTTCCTTGGGAAGTGCAGATGGTTTAGATGGCGCGCACTTAGAGAAAATCAGCAATGAGGTCACGCAATTTGCACCCATTTTAGTATCAGATCACCTTAGCTTTTCAGGATTTGGCGGTGCATTTACCCCCGATTTATTGCCCGTACCATTGAATGAAGAAAGTTTTTCGGTGTTTTGCAAAAACATTGAAACTTTTCAAAATAAAATCAAACGCCAAATTTTAATTGAGAACCCATCGGTCTATTTTGCGCCAATTGGGGAAACCTATAATTTGGCAGATTTTATGAATGGGCTTTGTGAAAAAACTGGCTGTGGAATTCTTTTGGATGTCAATAATCTTGAAGTTTGCCGCCAAAATATTGGCGCTGAACCAAATGATATTATTGCGGCATTTGAAACCAAATATGTGAAACAAATCCACCTTGCAGGTTATAAAATTCAAACCCGCAATGATGGCAAGGAAATCTTCCTTGATACACATGGTGATTTTGTTTTTCCAAAAGTTTGGGAACTTTACAAAAATGCAATTGCAAAATTTGGCGATATTCCAACCCTTTTGGAATGGGATAATGATGTTCCTGATTTGGCAATTCTTCTTAAAGAAGCAAGCCATGCCAATTCAATAAAGCAAAAGGCTTTAAATCATGAATATGCTTAAAACCTATGAAGCGCAATTTTTGCGGGCAATATATGAAAAGGGCGATTTTTCGCAATTTTTGGCAAGCAAAGATTATGCACAAAATTTTGATATTTATATCAATAATTGCTTTTTGGGATTGGTGGAAAATTTACAAGGTAAATTTCCAATTTGTGAAATGATTTTGGGCAATTCATTTTTTGAAAATGCTGCGCAAAAATATATTGCACAAAACCCGCAAAAATTTGGCGAAAATAATAGTTTCGGGGATAATTTCCCCAATTTCATCGGTCAAACTGGCAATGAATTTGACATTCAATATATTGGCGAAATTGCACAAATTGAATGGCAAAGATTTAATGCCGAAATTGCCCCTTTTGAAAAAACTATTGATTTCGAGGTTATCGCCAATTCTTTTGCATATGGCGAACATTCAAGAATCAAATTGCGTGAATGCCTAAATATCATAAGCACTAAATATAATGTTTTCGATATTTATGTTGCACATTTGAATGATGAAGTCGATGAATGCACCATTATTGAAACCCCACAAAATATATTGATTTGGGTGGATGAAGATTTTAACCCCCAATTCAAACTGGCCACACCTTTTGCCAAAGATTTAATAAATCAAATGAATAAAACTGGCGAAATAACAATCGCCCTTTCACAGGCTTTATCAAAAATCGAAAATCAAGAATTAGCGCAAAGCGAATTTATAGAGCTTTGCAATCTTGGGATTTTCACTACAGTTTAGGATTTTTAACAATGTTATTGCAAAAAATTGCCCCATTGCAAAAATGGGCAAAGGATATTTTATTGCTTGTTATCAGGCTTTGGATTGCCAATATTTTTATACGTTCTGGCCTTTTGAAACTTGCGCCATGGGATGCAACAATTTCACTTTTTGAAAATGAATATCACCTTCCAATTCTGCCGCCCGCCATCGCCGCAATCATGGCAACAATTGCCGAAATCACGGGCGGAAGCCTTGTATTGCTTGGGTTATTAACCCCAATTGGCGCATTCATTCTTTTTGGAATTACACTTACGATTGAACTTTTCGTATATCCAGGGACAACTGATCATTATCATTGGATGATGCTTTTGGCGGTTTTGATAATATTTGGCGCAGGAAGATTTTCAGCGGATAATATTATTTTCAAAAAGAAATAAGGGGCAATTGCCCCTTATTATTTTGCCTTTGCTTCAACCACATCCCAATATTTATCCATAAGATTAATACCAGTGAAATTGTAATAGGCGCGCACACCTGTTGGCGAAGTAACATTAATTTCCGTCAAACGCCCCGCGATAACATCAATCCCAACAAACAGAAGATTACGCTCCTTAAGGGTTGGGCCAATTGCACGGCAAATTGCCAAATCAGCATCCGAAAATTCGGTTGCCGCCGCCGAACCACCCGCCGCAAGGTTAGAACGTATATCATTACCGCTAGGAATACGGTTAATAAGGCCAACTGGTTCGCCATCGATTAAAAATATTCGTTTATCGCCCGCAAAAACTTCTTTAACAAAGGCTTGAACCATTAATGGTTCGTTTGATGCGCTAAAGAATAGGTCCAAAAGTGCGCCCATATTGCCATCATCTGGCTTAATACGAAAAACCGCCGCGCCCGCATTGCCGAATAATGGCTTGATAACAATATCGCCATGTTTTTCGCGAAAGTTTTTAATTGCCGTTTTATTGCTTGTTACCAAAGTTGGAGGCATTAATTCGGGGAACATAAGCGGGGCGATTTTTTCGGGGCTATTGATAACCCAAAACGGATCATTGACCACCAAAGTTTGCTTTGAAACCAAATCAAGCATATGCGCCGCCGATATATAATTCATATCAAATGGCGGGTCTTGGCGCATGAAAATTACATCCAAATCATCGGCAAGATTAAGTAATTTTTCATCACCCAATTGATAATGATTGCCCTGTTCACGTTTAACCTTTAAAGGCTTGGCATAGGCAAAAACCTTACCTTCTTCATAGAAAACATGATGCGGCTGGAAAATCCATAATTCATGCCCACGCGCTTGACCTGTTTCTGCCATTGCAAATGAAGTATCACCCGCAATATTGATATTTTCAATCGGATCCATTTGCAGGGCAACGCGCAATTTTTTAGTCATGACTAATTCCTTTGCGCTTTATTTAGTGTCGCAAGCTGCCGCATTCAATTACTATATTTATTTCAACTGCTGTTTGTCGTTTTTATACAATAAAATTTTCGAAGAAAAATTTATTCAAACCTTTTTGGAGGGTAAAATGAAATTCAAATACACAATTTTTTATGTTGATGATGTCGCAGCAAGTCTTAAATTTTATAATGATGCTTTTAACATAAAAACAAAAATGATACATGGTGAAAATGATTATGGCGAACTTGAAACGGGTGATTGTTCACTATCATTTTGCAGCAAGAATTTAATGAAAAATATTGGCAAAGAAACCCAGAACCCAAATTCAAAATCACCAGTATTTGAAATAGCCCTCGAAACCAATGACGTAAGTGCGGCCTATGAACACGCAATAAAAAATGGTGCAAAGCCGATAAGCGCACCCGAATATATGCCATGGGGTCAGGACGTTGCCTATGTTGCTGACTTAAATGATTATTTAGTTGAAATCTGTAGCCCAATTTATCAAAACTAAAAATAAGCAGGCGCGCAAAGCATTTTGTACAAATCATTATCTTTGGCGATTTGAAGCGGGGTTTTATTAAACCACCTTTTCATTTCATGATTGAAATGTGACTGATCACTATATCCAAATTCATAGGCCGTTTGGCTTAGATCCGATGATTGATAAAGTGACTTTGCGCTTTTGCGCGCACGCGCCAATTGCTGCCAGAAAATTGGTGTTTTTTGTGTTTTTTTCAAAACTTCACGTTGCAATGTTCGAAGCGACACACCCAAATTTTTTGCGCAAGTTTCAATTCTCAAATTCCCCTGCCCAAAGAAATGCAAAGCCTCATTAATATTTTCATCAATTATCGCAATTTCATTTATATAATCATGTAAATTTTCAAAATTGATATTTTTTTGCAAAAATAATTTTGCCAACATTTTATAATCAATTATTGCCGCAGGATTTAATCGAAACCCCAAAAGATATAAATCTTTTTCGATTACTATTTCATGCGTTGAATTTGCAAGTTCATAAAGGTGAAGGCCTTCGCCTTGCTTTGGTGAAATGGAAAATATTATATCGCGGCAGCCATCAGGGGCAATTTCAACTGATTGATTTTGCGATGCATAAAATTCCCAATTTTCACAAATAAGCGCCATGTCTATAGACCAATTCGATGCAGCATAAGGCCATTTTTCTTTAGCCAGTTTTTATGCGTTGCATGATTTGGCATTAGCCTTTCAACCTCTTTCCAGAATTTGGGGCTGTGGTTCATTTCTTTTAAATGCGCAAGTTCGTGTGCAATTACGTAATGAAACACATCGGGCGGCGCCATCACAAGACGAAAACTAAGTGATATTATCCCATCATGCGTACAAGAACCCCAGCGCGATTTTGTATCAGTAATTTTTAATTTTGTGGGCGGTTTTTCAAGCTTGGGCTCAAGAATTTTCAAATGAGTAAGCGCCGCTTCATGCGCAAGTTTTTTTAGCGCGGATTTAGTTTTTTCTTGAAAATTCTCGGGTTTTGAACCGATATTTAGGATTTGAATATCATCAGAACGCACCAAAGACATTGGGCTTCGGGGTGGGGCAATTTTCAAAATGGTTTTACGCCCAAAAATTGGAATATCGCCATCAATTTCAATTTTTACATCGCTTTTATGTTTGGCCTTTTGCGCCAAAATCCAACCCCTTGCCCCCTGCGCAAAATTTAGGGCAGATTTAAGGCTTTGGCGCTGTGGTAATGTAACAATTACCGAATTACCATCGCGTGCAAGGCGCATACGAAAATTGCGCGATTGGGGCATTTTCTTAAAATGCACAAGAATTTGCGTTCCATCTTCAAGCATAAGGCTTGAAGGATTGCTGATAGAATCGTTGGAAAATAAACGCGAAATGATTGACACATAGGTATTATGATTGTTTGAAATTGCGTGGTCAATCAATAAATGTATTCATTTTATTTCAGGCATTGACGAAACAATAAAAAACGATAATTTGTTATAACAAATTCAAAACTATCGGGGTTGATATGAACAAACCAATTCGCAATTATGACAAAGCAGACTTACAACGCAAAGATTTGGCGCACCACTTACCTGCGCAGGCTGATTATGGTCATATTCGCGATATTGGCGGTTCAAAAATCATTACACGCGCCAACAATTGCTCATTCTGGGATATTGATGGCAAGGAATATCTTGATGGTATGGCAGGGCTTTGGTGCGTTGGTGTAGGTTATGGTCGCACCGAACTTGCCGATGTTGCCCATGCGCAAATGCTTGAATTGCCATATTATAATTCGTTTTTCAAAACCGCGAATGTGCCAACAATTGAACTTGCAACCAAAATTGCATCTTTAACTGGCGGAAAACTTCAACACGTATTTTTCAATTCTTCGGGTTCAGAAGCAGTTGATACAATGTTCCGCATGGTTCGCTATTATTGGAAAATAATGGGCAAACCAGAGCGTAATATTTTCATTGCCCGCACCAATGGTTATCATGGTTCAACCACTTTGGGCGCGTCCTTGGGCGGGATGAGCGCGATGCACAATATTTGCGACGCACCAGTTGCAGGTATCGAACATATTATGCAACCCTATAAATTCAATCTTGGCTTTGATGAAACCGAAGAAGCATTCTGCAACCGTGCGGTTCAAGAATTAGAAGATAAAATCAACGCAATTGGCGCCGAAAAAATCGCCGCCTTTGTTGCCGAACCAATTCAGGGCGCCGGCGGCGTAATCATCCCACCTGCTGGCTATTGGAAGAAAATAGAGGCCGTTTGTAAAAAACACGGCATTCTTTTAGTTTGCGATGAAGTTATTTGCGGATACGGGCGCACGGGCGAATGGTTTGGTCACCAATCATATGGCGTAACACCTGATATTATCACCACCGCAAAACAATTATCATCGGGATATATGCCAATTTCTGCAACAGTGGTTTCATCTGATATTGTTGAAGTATTGCGCGAAAAAGGCGGGGATTTTGTTCACGGCTATACTTATTCAGGCCATCCAGTTGCCGCCGCCGTTGCCCTGCGCAATCTTGAAATTATCGAGCGTGAAAATTTGGTATCAAGGGTTAAAAATGAAACTGGCCCATATTTAGCCGCCGCCCTAAAACGCCTTGATGGGCATGATTTGGTTGGTGAGGCGCGCTCTTACGGTCTTCTTGGCGCGGTTGAAATCGTAAGCGAAAAAGGCACAAACAAACGCTTTGGCGGAAAAGAAGGCAAAGCCGGCCCAATCGTGCGCGACACCTGCATCAAAAATGGCCTTATGGTTCGCGGCATCCGCGATAGCATAGTAATGTGTCCACCAATGATTATCGAAAAATCACAGATTGACTTCATGGTCGATACGATTGAAAAATCATTGAATGAAGCGAAGGATGAGCTTTTAAAAATATAGATTATTTCCCAATAGTCTTTTTAATTGTCATTAATAAACCATTATCATCTGTAATATTATCGAACAGAATATCTGGTTTCTGCGGTTCATTATTGCCACGTTGGCGACCGCGATAAACCTTCATTGGGATTGTAATATTTGCAAGATTACTTGGAAGTGTCTGTTGGCGAATATCCATATATAAAGTATCAGCAGAAGTTTCGCGCCCAATTTGTTTTGCGCCAAGTGCCTTGAAAGTATCAACCGCATCGAGGCAAGCAGAACCACAACCTTCATCGGTTATTACAAAACTCTTGCCAAAATATTTTGGCCTCAAATCTTTTGGCGGCTTATTTATAGATGAATCATCTTTTTCAATATAAAAAACCTCGCCTTTAGAAATCGCATTTCTAAAACCTTTAATTGTTTTATTAGTCCAATCTAATGTTAAAGGGTCGGGGTTTGCATCTTTTATTTGCGCTAAGAAATCTTCTAAACTTTTCAAATTAGCATTTGACGCACGCCAATCAACGGAATCAGAACCTTTCGCCCCATGAAATTCGACCCATTTTTCACCCCATATTGCATTGGCAATTCTCAAACTCCAAACAGAAGAACCACCGCCATTACCACGAAGGTCAAAAACAATTGCTTTGGAGTTTCGAAATATTTCAGGGTTATTTTCAATTTCACCCACAACTTTTTGCAATTGGTTGAAGTTAGCTTCATCAGGATGGGAATCAAACCCTGAGAGGGAAACCCATTTAATTCCTCTTTTGTCACTTATTGAAACTGTATAATTAGGTCTTGGATTTAAACTATCACGCAATTGGGATAATTTTTTATTATCAAGCACTTGCCATTTCAAATCATATTTTTGAAAACCTTTTGATGTTTTAAATATGCAAGATTTAGGGTTAGAAATAAAAGGATTATGTAAATCCACCAACAATAAATCACCAAAGCTTTCACGTTGGGCAAGCAATTGCCATCTACCACGAAAATCTGCCAATCGCGATTTAATTAACTTGCTTGAAGATATTCCATCACAAGATTGCAAAACAGACCCAATTGGCGGGATATTTGTGTAATCTGCAGAAACATAAGCAACTATGGCTTTATTGCCTTTCAATTTGGTCAAAAATCCTGCCCAGTTTTGATTATCAAGAATTGTAAATTTTGAACCAATTGACACATGGCCATCATTAAAACCATTAGCATAAGCACGTAATGCCCACCACCAACCATATTTATCATTTACATTTTTTGCACGGGATTTTGTAAGTTTCAAACCATCTTCAAGATATATTTTGAAACCTGGATTTAGTTTATCGAAAGTTCCGGGGTGGCTGTCCAAAAAAATGTCATGTATTGCTTGAGCGTCGTCAATTGTCGCCTTCCCCCAGTCAGTCGGCATTTCCAATTCCTTGGTCGTACTTTGGCAAAAAGCGGCATTGGAGTATGTCAAGAATAAAAACGGAATAAAAAAATTGAATATACGCATAATTATAAGATAATTTCTTATCTTCCTTTGTCAATTTGTTACTATATAGAAATATTCCAAACTATTTCATTGATTAAGATTTAAAACCTCACCTGCTAAATAAAGTGAGCCGCAGATAATTATGCGCGCATTTTTGCTTTGTATGGCTTTTTGGATTGCGGTTTCTATGTTTTCATAAGCCGCCGCTTCAAGGCCATACGAATTTGCGATTTGTGTTAATTTTTCAGGGTTTTCGCCATTAGGTGACATTTGAATTGGGGCGCAATAGACATTGGGTTTTAATGGCGCAAAGGCGGCAAAAAAACCGCCCGCATCCTTATTTGCCAAAAGGCCACAAATTAGGATTAATTCGCACGGGCTTTGTTTTTGCAGGTTTGCAATAAACCCTGCCGCCGCATTTGCGCCATGTGGATTATGTCCACCATCAAGCCATAATTCGCAATTATTTGCTTTTGCCATTTCGCCAAATTTGCCAAAATTAATCCTTTGCATACGCGCGGGCCATTGGGCATTGGCAATTCCGCGCGAAATTGCGCCTTCATCAATCCCCAAATCAAGCGCCGCCATAATTGCGCACGCCGCATTATCATATTGATGTACACCAGATAAAGCAGGATTTGGCAATTCAAAAAACTGGCTTTGGGTTTGAAAACAAAATTTGCCATAGGACATGAAGGCATCAAAATCACGTCCCAAAAATTTTGCTTTTGCATTTTGTTTTTGGGCTTCTTCTTCGATTATTTCAAAAATCCCATCACGCTGCCGCCCAATAATCACAGGCGTATCTTGGCGTAAAATTCCGCATTTTTCGCGCGCAATTTGCCCCAAATCGTCACCCAAAAATTCTTTATGGTCATAATCAATCGGGCTTATGATTGTAAGGGCTTTATTATCAATCGCATTGGTT
>CAZKYS010000067.1:0-13446 GCA_964557085.1 uncultured Caulobacteraceae bacterium | reverse complement strand
AGAACAACTTTCTCACCTGGTTTTAAAGACAGCTTTAATGGCATTTATCGCTCCATAGCCACCGTGACAGATTACCACCATGCACCACGCGGTGATTTATACTGCACGCTTATCAATTAACCCTAAAATAACGTGGTTAACAAATTGCTTTTTGTTTGTGAAAAAATGACTAAACTTTGGCTTCTACTGCTTTTTTTGTCATTTGACACAGATAATTTGTGCCATTAAGCCATAAGAAAAGGTGATTTATGCGTTTTGATGGCTCAAAAAACTATGTTGCAACCGAAGATTTAAAAATTGCAGTTAATGCAGCGATTAATCTTGAGCGCCCGCTTTTAATAAAAGGCGAACCTGGAACAGGCAAAAGTGTTCTTGCGCATGAAATTGCAAATGCACTTAATTTGCCACTTATTGAATGGCATATAAAATCAACCACTAAAGCGGTTCAAGGGCTTTATGAATATGACGCCGTTTCACGCCTTCGCGATAGCCAATTGGGCGATGAGCGTGTTAAAGACGTAAAAAACTACATCAAAAAAGGTAAATTGTGGGAGGCATTTGAAAATGATGGCAAATGCGTTCTTTTAATTGATGAAATTGATAAAGCCGATATCGAATTTCCAAATGATTTATTACAAGAACTCGATCGTATGGAATTTTTTGTTTATGAAACTGGTCAAACCATAAAGGCAAAAACCCGCCCAATTTTGATAATCACTTCAAATAATGAAAAAGAATTGCCAGATGCGTTTTTACGCCGCTGCTTCTTTCATTTCATACGTTTTCCTGATGATGAAACAATGCGCAAAATTGTTGAAGTGCATTTTCCTAATATCAAACCACGTCTTGTAAATGCTGCCTTAAAGTCCTTCTTTGAAATGCGCGAAGTGCAAGGGCTTAAGAAAAAGCCATCAACGTCCGAACTTTTGGATTGGATTAAGTTGCTTTTGATTGATGATATTGATTTGGAAACTTTAAAAGAAAAATCACCAAACAAATTAATCCCACCACTCTATGGCGCATTATTAAAAAACGAACAGGATTTAGCGCTTTTCGAAAGATTGGCATTCTTAGCACGCAGGGAAATGCGCTAATTATTTCCAAATTGATTGATGCACCATTTCAAGAAATTTTTGCTTTGGAAGATTTGGCACGCATTCAATATTATGATTACCACCCAAATCCATTTCAAGACAAAGCATTACATAACCATGAAGCGCCGCCCAAAGCATTGAACCAATATCATAAGCATCATAATTAGGCAGTATTTTACGATTTGCCTGCCCTTGTTTTATGGCAATTATCAATGGTTGCCAACTTGCAAGTGAGGCTTTGTCTAATTCTTCCATTGGAATGCCATCAACAATTTCTTTGATGAATAAAGCACGATAAAGCCCAGGGTTTTCAATACCAAAATTTATATATTCAGTGCCTAAATCCATCATTGTTTTATATGAATTTAGGTGGGCTCCATATTGCTCACCAATGGCTTCAAGCCTTTGCGTTAATATATTAAAGCCGCGCATTGCAATTTTAGCAATTAATTCTGATTTTGATTTAAAATGACGATAAGCCGCCGCGTGCGAAACGCCAAGGGAAGCGGAAACTTCGCGTAAAGAGAAATTAGTATTCCCATGTTCGCTAATTAAGGCAATCCCTTGGTTTATAAGGCTTTCTTCAAGATTTCCATGGTGGAATTTAGCGGCTTTTTTTTTAATTTCAGTCATAATTCTATGCTCAGCAAAAAATATGTTGACAATGGTAACATTTATCGGCAAATATTAAGTTACCACTTGTAACATAGGATTTGAAAATGGCAAGAGTTTTAATAATTATGGGTAATCCAAAACCCAATAGTCTTTGCAATTCAATATGTGATGAATATGAAAAGGGCGCAAAAAGCGCGGGTCATCAAGTTGAAGTTTTTAAATTAAACCAAATTGAAGCCAAAACTAAAGCAGGATATGATGAAACATATATTCCCGATGAATGGGTCAAGGCACAACAAGAGGCAATTATTAAAAGCGATCACATTGTATTAATAACACCAATGTGGTGGGGCGCTATGACTGCGGCACTAAAATCATATATTGATCAGGTTTTCATCTCAGGAATAACATTCAGATATCGCGAAGATGGTGGCTATGATAAATTGTGCCAAGGAAAAACGTCAGAATTAATTATAACCTCTGATACGCCAAAATGGGTGTATTTTACTTTTATGGGCGCACCGCTAGTTAAAACATTTAAAATGCACATTTTGGAGTTTTGTGGATTTAAGCTTAAGCGCACAACAATGTTTAGCCAAACAATAAAATCAACAAGCGAACAACGCACAAACTGGCTTAAACAATCATTTGACCTTGGGCAAAAAATATAGGCGCGCAAGAAAGCTCGCGCGCCCATTCCCCATGTTCAAATATAATTAAACTGCTTTACGTTCTTCCTGAATTTTAGCTTCGTGATTATGGCCTTTTTTAAGTTGTGGCTGATAAGCAATTTCGCCATGTTCTTTACAATAAGGCCATGAACCATGAATTTTAGAGCCGCAGAAACCAAAATCAGCATCAGTTGGATCGCCGATTGGCCATTTGCACATATTAGGCATCAAATCTAAAACACCGATGATTTCACCATTTTCACGACGAATTTGATTTTGTACACGTGCCGCCATATCAGAGGCCGCAATTTTCGCCTGTTGTGGGATTGCAGTGTTTTCTTTAACAATTGTTGGCGCTTCAACTTCAACGACTTCTGGCGCAGGGGCAGCTTGAACAATTGTAGGACGCGGACGAACAACACGTTTAATAGGGCGCGATGGTGCAGCACGACCAGCAAGGCCAAGGCGGTGAACCTTACCAATAACCGCATTACGTGTCACACTTCCAAGTTGTTTTGCGATTTGACTAGCAGAAAGACCATCAACCCAAAGCTTTTTTAAGATTTCAACGCGCTCGTCGGACCAGCTCATTATTTACCCCTATATATTGTATTTGGCCTAATCGTAAAAATATACATTAATATATTGTTTACCACAAGATTTGCCATTTCATCCTATGCAAATAGTGTAATAACCACAAGCCCTAGTGTAATATTTTTCCACAAGCAAAATCTTATTCACAGGGGGTTGACTATATGTAGTGTTACCCATCAGCACTTAGGGCAAATTTTACCCCAAAATTGCGAATTTTGAAATTTTTGTGCAAAATCATTTCCAAACTGTCATTTATGGGGTGGTGCAAAAATTTTAAAATGCTAAATAGACCCGCTTTGATGATGCTTAATGGCATTTATATTCCAAAGCGTGTCATCAAAAAAATAATTTTTTGAATTACAAAGAATTTTCAAACAATTTTTGGAGAAAATAGATGACACTCAACCCTTTAATGCCCGTTTACCCCCCTGCCCCTGCGAATTTCGTTGAAGGCAAAGGTGCGCGCCTTCGAGATGATAAGGGTAATGAGTATCTAGATTTCGTCGCGGGTATTGCAACAAATTGCCTTGGTCATTGCAACCCTATTTTGGTTGATGCACTAACTAAGCAAGCAAATAAATTATGGCACGTTTCTAATTCATACCAAACTGAATTACAAAAAGAATTGGCGGCAAAATGGACTTCTGTAACTTTTGCAGATGTGGTTTTCTTTACCAATTCAGGCACAGAAGCAATCGAAGCGTGCTTAAAACTAACCCGAAAATATCATTTTGAAAAAGGTAAGCCTGAGAAAATTGATATTATCGGTTTTGATGGCGCTTTTCATGGTCGTTCTTATGGCGCGATTAATGCGGCAGCAAATCCAAATTATATTCACGGTTTTGGCCCAGCTTTACCAGGTTATAAGCAATGCGAATTTGGCAATATGGACGCCCTTAAAGCAATGATTGATGAAAATACCGCAGGTATTATTCTTGAACCAATCCAAGGTGAAGGCGGGTGCCGCGCGGCAAGTGATGAATATCTTACTGAATTACGCAAAATTTGCGATGAAAAAGATATTTTGTTGATTTTTGATGAAGTTCAATCTGGCGCCGCACGTTCTGGTAAATTATTTGCCCATGAATGGGCAGGCATTACACCTGATGTTATGGCAATTGCCAAAGGTATTGGCGGCGGCTTCCCTATGGGCGCATGCCTCGCCACTGAAAATGCTGCACTTGGCATGGTTAAAGGTGTTCACGGTTCAACATTTGGCGGCAATCCATTGGCAATGGCAGTTGGAAGTGCGGTTTTTGAAGAAATTACCAAACCTGAATTCCTTGATCATGTAAACCAAATGGCAAATGCCGTAACACAGGGCCTTGAAAGCTTAAAAGATGCACACCCTGAATTGGTTGAAGAAGTACGCGGCAAAGGTCTTTTGCGCGGTATAAAACTTAAAATTGACCCACAAATCGTTCGTTCAAAAGCCTTTGAAAATGGTCTTTTGGTTGCGGTTGCTGGCGGCAATGTCCTTCGTCTTGTGCCACCGCTTATCATCACGCAGCAGGATGTATCCGAAGCGATTGCAATTTTAGACAAAAGCATGAGCGCGGTAAAAGAAACTCTATAAGGCTTTAAAAGATGAAGCATTTTCTTGATATTAATGAAATCCCAAGCAGCGAATTGCGTCACATTTTAGACGAAGCAAAACGCATGAAAAGCGAACGCAAAGGTTTTACCAAAGGTGCAACAGATTTTGGCACACCATTATCAGGCCATATTTTGGCAATGATATTTGAAAAAAGCTCAACCCGCACACGCGTTTCATTTGATGTGGGTATGCGCCAATTGGGTGGTTCTGCATTAATATTGGATGCTTCATCTTCACAACTTGGACGCGGTGAAACCATTGGCGACACCGCACAAGTATTATCACGAATGGTTGATGCAATAATGTTTCGCGCCAATTCGCACGAGGCATTGTTGGAGCTTGCAAAATGGTCAAGCGTTCCGGTCATCAACGGCCTTACTGATAAATCGCATCCATGCCAAATTTTGGCAGATTTACAAACACTTGAAGAATGTGGCCTTACATTAAAAGGTTCGCGCATTGCATGGGTTGGCGATGGAAACAACGTCCTCACTAGCTTTATGGAAGCTGCGATTGCATTTGATTTTGAAATTATTGCCGCCTGCCCGAATGGTTACAAACCTGATATTAAAATGGTTTGGGAATTACAAAGCAAAGGTGGGAAAATCACAATTGTTGATGACCCTAATGAAGCCGCACAAAGCGCAGATTGTCTTGTAACCGATACATGGGTTTCAATGGGTGACACCAATATTTCAGAACGTATGCAAGCGCTTGGCCCATATCAAGTTAATGAAGATTTGATGTCAAAAACCAATGATGCAATTTTCCTTCATTGCCTTCCTGCCCACCGCGAGGAAGAGGTTACAAGTAGTGTAATTGACGGCCCATCTTCAAAAGTATTTGATGAGGCAGAAAACCGCATTCATGCACAAAAAGCGGTATTGCGCTGGTGTTTGAATAAATAAATACTATATTAGCTCAATGCGTGAAACACCTGTAATATTACAAAAGACCGATGATATATGTTTTGGCTTTGGCCTAGACAATACACCTGTGCGTGGACAGATTGTAAGTCTTGGCCCCGCAACTGCTGACGAAATAATTTCGCGCCATGATTTGCCACATGCCGTTTCAGAAATTTTGGGCGAGGCGTTGGCATTGGCGGCATTGGCGGGAAGCTCTTTGAAATTTGATGGAAAAATAATCATCGAAATTCGCAAAGAATATGGCCGAGAAGATACGCCACTTGAATTTTTAGTTGCCGAATATTCAACGCAAAAAACTTTGCGCGCAATGGCAAAAGTAAACAATGAAATTTACGCAAAGCTGGATAAAAAAAATCCAAGCCTTCAAGATTTGTTTGGTAATGGCTTTATGCTTTTCACGCTTGAACAAACAGATGCCAATGAGCGCTACCAAGGCCAAATTGCATTTGAAGGTAGCGATTTAAGCACTGTTGCATCTGAATATTTTGCACGATCTGAACAAATCCCAACCAAGATTTTACTTGCATGTGAAAATAAAAACACCCGCACAAGCCACAAAGAATGGCGCGCCGCAGGTATTTTAATTCAAAAAATCGCTGGTGACGACACTCGCGGTGAAACCGATGATGTTTGGCACGAAGCCAGCATCAAATTCGACACTTTGAAACGTGATGAATTGCTTGATGATAATTTATCAGCGGGCGAATTATTATTGCGCCTTTATCATGAAAATGGCGTAAGCGGGTTTTCACCCGTGCTTTTGGCAGCAAAATGCACCTGCAATCGCGAAAGATTAGTGAAATTAATTTCAGGCTTTGAACGTGTTGACATTGAACATATGATTGAAAATGATGGCAATATTCATGCGCGCTGTGAATTTTGCAACACCGAATATGTTATTAAGCCTGAAGAATTTTAATAACTAGGGTCATGCAACACTAATTAACAAAACGTGACTTGATTATAACTAAAATATACAGTGAAAACAGGATTTTTTCGATATGAATATCGTAAAAATGCTTTTTCGCTGTAGATTGACGTTAAAATCAAGCCCAAAGGGTGAAATAGAAATGGCTTTATGGAGGTACGAAAAACCTTGAAATATGCCCAATATTACTGCGGTTTCCCGCAGCACCCTAAAGCCATTTCTATTTCATCACGTTTTATTAATTAATGTTGCATGACCCTAAACCCGATATTTACGCTTTTTTGTTACCCTGCTTAAAAGGTAGGGATAATGATAATTTGTGAAAACACACGTGCGAGCGAAATTTCAAAGCAAGACGAAAATATTTGGCGCGATTTTTGTTCGCAAAATGAATATTTTAAAAGCCCACTTCTAAGCCCTGATTTTTTCTATCAAATTGCAAAAGTGCGCGATGACGCCTTTGTTGCGATTTATCGCGAAAATGGGAAACCAATAGCCTTTTTGGCACATCACAAAAGACCAAATAATTTTGCGCGCCCAATTGGCGCGCCTTTTTCAGATTATAGTGCATTAATTTGTGCACCAGATTGCAAATTAAGAATGCAAGATGCGTTAAAACTTGCGCAAATAAAACAATTTCAAGCAATCGGTTTTATTGATCCATATAATCTTTGTGATGAATTTGGCGGCGAGGAAGATGATGCACATGGCATGGATTTATTAAGCGAAGAACCCGCCCATAGCACAAGTAAAAAGCACCGCAAAAATGTAAACCGTCTGCGCCGTCATTTAGAAGATAATATTGGGCCGGAGCATTTTATTTTCGACGATACAAATCAATCACATTTTGATGAAATGATTGCCCTAAAACGCGAACAAACTTTGCGCACTGGTGTTCACGATTTCCTTGCACCTTATTGGGTGCAACAACTTATGAAAAACCTATTCGAAGCGCCGCGCGATGGGCTTCATGGATCATTATTAACAATGATGGCAGGTGATAAGCCAATAGCATGGCAATTTGGGCCGCGCCTTGGCGACAGAATGCACCCATGGATTTTCACTTATTTGCCACAATATGCACAATATAGCCCAGGTCAAATATATCTTATGGATTGCGCCGATGCCTTGAAAGAAAAAGGCATTGTATTCAATGATTTATCCACTGGAACACAATCATATAAATCCACATTCTGTAACAAGCATTTCAAAGTAAAACATGGCACAATTTTTGCTGATGGAACAATTAAAAAGCCACCATCTGGCAAAATTGGGAATTTAATAGCGCGTTTTTCACGCCGTTTTGACCAAATCGCCTGTTTGGAGCTTGAAACTTCGGATCGAATAAAAGGCGCGCTTTTTGCAATCAAAAGTGCAGGTAAACGTATTAAGGCATAGGCAATAATGAAAAATTTGATTGAATGGAATGATGAAAACACCAAAGATTTTGGAAAAAAAACCACTGTTTTCAATCATCATTTACACGAAAATGACCTTTTCAGCGATGAAAATTTAATCGAACTTATCGATAATTATCCATATGATGATTTAGAAGTTTTCACCATGGGTTATAATCCTAAAGGCTGGGGCGAATGGTTTTTAGGGCGCCGAAATTTATTATCTGGCAAAGAATTATTGGATGCGGTGAAGCAAGGTCGTCTTTGGCTTAATTTACGTGGAACAAATTTTACAAACCCAAAACTTTCCGAACTTGCCGATAAGATTTTCGCCGAAGTAAAAGAAAAAACAGGCGTAAGCACTTTTAAACACGATATGGGGCTTTTGATTTCATCACCTAAAGCGCATGTTTATTATCATGCTGATGGCCCTTTGGTAATGTTATGGCAATTGCGCGGTGTAAAACGCGTTTATTTATATCCTGCCCAAAAGCCATGTATTAGTGATGAACAAGTAGAAGCAATTTTAATGCGCCAACAAGATGAGCAATTAAAATTTGACGAATCCTATGAACAATACGCCTTTATCCATGATTTGAAACCTGGTGAATTTGTTACGTGGCCACAAAATTGCCCACACAGAATTGAAAATCAAGATTGTGTAAATGTTTCATTCTCTGTTGAATTTTTAACACCGCAAGCGGCATGGCGCGCAAATTTAATTTATGCCAACGGTTATTTAAGACGGGTTTTTGGCCTTAACCCAAGCCTTGAAAAATCACCAAAATTCCTTGAACCGCTTAAAATTATTCTTGCACGCGTTGTTAAAGCATTGGGGCTCTATAAAGGTAATCCCAAATTGCCACGCCCAAGTTTTGATGTTGATGAAAAAGCCAATGGCAAAATCCACTTTGACCAAGGTATAGAAGCACCGAAACCAATTGCATGATATAGTGCAATTATTGGAGGGGCAAAATGCTCAATACAAAACAATTAATAATCGCATTTACCATTTTTACATTGGGTTTTTTAACACCAAAAATTTTGGATTATTTGGGACATTTTTTTAAATAAACTGCTTTTTTTGTTGGAATTCTCGCAAAATAGTATAGTTTCAATTGTAACTAATAAAGAAGGTTACAATGGGAAATTATCATAAAAAAACAATTGGCAATCGTGAAATAAGTTCTGAAACACAAATGATGGGCTATGGCTATGACCCGCATTTATCAGAAGGTGCGTTAAAGCCACCGGTTTTTTTAACCTCAACCTTTGTTTTCCCAAGCGCACAAGCAGGCAAAGATTTTTTTGATTATGCATCGGGCCGCAAACCAGTGCCAGAAGGGCAAACTGGTGGCCTTGTTTATTCGCGCTTTAACAATCCCAATTTAGAAGTTTTAGAGGACAGGCTTGCGCTTTATGATAAAACCGAAATGGCGGCGGTATTTTCATCTGGTATGAGTGCGATTAGCACTGCATTATTGGCATATTTACGCCCAAATGACGTGCTTTTTGCAGCCCAACCCCTTTATGGCGGCACAGAAGTTTTAATCGAAAAAGTTCTTACAAATTATGCAATCACCCCACATCATTTCCATGACGGTTGTGATGAAGAAAAAATGCGCGTATCGGCAAAAGATGCGATGGAAAAAGGGCGAATTGGCGCAATCATGGTTGAAACCCCTGGCAACCCAACCAATGCAATTATCGATTTGCAATTAATGAAAAAAATTGCCGACGAAATTGGCAAAGCGCAAGGATATAGGCCGCCCGTTATTTGCGATAATACTTTCCTTGGTCCTATTTATCAAAATGCCCTTGAACATGGTGCCGATATCGCGATTTATTCACTTACCAAATATGTTGGCGGTCATTCGGATTTGGTGGCTGGCGGCGCAACAGGCAAAGAAGAATGGTTAAAACCTGTTAAGGGCTTGCGCGGCGCAATTGGCACACAACTTGATCCAAATTCGGCATGGATGCTTATGCGTTCACTTGAAACTTTGTCATTGCGTATGGAACGCGCAAATCAAAATGCACATAAAATTGCCACCTATTTAAAATCGCACCCAAAAGTTAAAGATGTTTATCACCTTGATTTCCTTCCACAAGATTGGAAAGAAGCTGAAGTTTATAAACGTCAATGCACAGGCGCAGGTTCAACTTTTAGCTTTGAAACTTATGGCGGGGAGCTTGAGGCTTTCAAATTATTAGACAATTTACAGATAATGCATCTTGCAGTTTCACTTGGTGGAACTGAAACCTTGGTGTCCCATCCCGCAAGCATGACACATTCGGGTGTTCCGATTGAAACCCGCGATAAATTGGGCATTACATATAGTTTAATTCGCATTTCAGTTGGTATCGAAAATGCCGATGATTTGATAGCAGATTTGGAACAATCTTTGGCTAAATTGTAATTGTCACAAAAGTGTGGTTGACAAAGTAAGAAATTATCGTCACCCTAAGGTGTATGAAAAATGAAGAAAAATTAGAAGCTGCAATAGGGCAGCTTGAATCACTATATCAAGAAGCTATTTCTCAATTACGTTCGGCGCTTGGCAATTATGTTGCAAATCGTATTGCGCCAACAAAAGAACAAAGGGAAAAGTTTCGTTATCCTAAAATCACACTTACTTATGACCCGGACGGTCCACCGCCCGTGTCATCGCGCGCCTATGCAAAATTCAATGCACCGGGCACTTATACAACAACAATCACGCATCCAAAGATTTTCGCACCTTATTTGCGCGAACAAATATTGCCGCTTTTAAACGAATATGGCGCAACAATTGAAGTTGGTGTTTCAACGCAAGAAATTCCTTATGCCTATGTTATTGATGGGCAAAATGAATTGGGCGTTGGCGATGTTCCGCCCGATGAATTGGCAAGGCATTTCCCAACCCCATCATTAAACACTGTTGGCGATGAAATTGTTGACGGCCTTTGGAATATTGGCCCACGTTCAACCCGCCCATTGGCATTATATGATGGCCTACGGGTTGATTATTCGCTTAAACGCTTGATGCATTATTCGGGAACTGATTGGCAAGATTTCCAACCTTGGATACTTTTCACAAACTATGCCCGTTATGTTGACGAATTTGTTCGTTGGGCCGCCGAAGAAATTAAGCGTCCTGATACGCCATATTATAAATTAATATGCTCTGGCGGGATTGAAATTGATGTCAATAATACCGAAGGCGCGGTTGAACGTGTATCAGGCGGGAATTGGCGAAAATATCAAATGCCTGCTTATCACCTTTTATCAAAAGAAGGCGAAGGCATTACGCTTGTAAATATTGGTGTTGGCCCATCAAACACCAAAAACATTACCGACCATTTGGCGGTTTTACGCCCGCATTGCTGGCTTATGGTTGGGCATTGCGGCGGGCTTCGTCAATCGCAACGTATTGGTGATTATGTTCTTGCCCACGCTTATTTACGCAAGGATTGCGTGCTTGATGACATTCTTCCCGTAAGCGTTCCAATCCCGCCAATCGCCGAAGTGCAAATTGCAATGTTCGATGCGGCAATTGAAATCACGCGCGAAGATAGCGATACATTAAAGCGCCGCCTAAGAACGGGAACTGTGGTTTCATTTGCCGATAGAAATTGGGAATTATATTGGTCACAAGAGCGTCAGCTTATTAATATGTCACGCGCAATTGGTGTTGATATGGAAAGCTGTATGGTTGCCGCACAAGGTTTCCGCCACCGCGTTCCTTACGGCACTTTATTATGCATTTCAGACAAACCAGTTCATGGGGAGATTAAGCTTCCAGGTGCTGCGAACGTGTTTTATGAACGCGCAATTGGTGAACATTTAAAAATAGGCATCAAGGCGCTTGAAAACATGAAATTAATGGGCCGCGAATTACATTCACGCAAATTACGCTCATTTGATGAGCCGCCATTTAGATAATAACATAATTATGTGCTTTATTTCATGAAAAACAGGCCTAAAAATGGGCCTGTTTTTTGTATTTGAAATATACTTAATAAAGTTGTCGCTTTTTCGCCGCAATCTTGCTTATACTAAAAGCATGGGCTTTACTAAGAAGTATCATAAAATTTGTTGTATTATTTTGGGGGCACTTTTTGTGCCTTTTTTGGCGCATGCCCAATCGGCAAAAGAAACAGCAAATTTTCGTGCATTATTGACGCAGCAAATGGTCAATCGTGATCCCATAGCCATAAATTATAAACTAGATAATGGAAATGGCTTTATAATTGACCGCACAAACCGCAATGAAATATTGTTAAAATTTGATAATTCAGATGAAGTTTGGAAATTAAATTCAGTTTTTGGTTCACGCGGTGATGAGTTTTTACTTAATGATGTTGGCGAAACCATTGTTCGAATTACATCATTGGGCGGCGTAACCTATTATCGCCAAAAGGACAATAAGGGCAGCCCTGCAAGTTCACGCGGAAAAACCCGCCCAATCGCCCGACTTGAAAATGTGCGAACAATTACATTGCAAAACCCGCAAACCATTATTGATAATACAATTTCGCGTTTTCATGATGCAAATTATTCAATTAATCGCGTTGATATCGACCAAAGCCTTCCACAAGCTTTAGTAAAAGACACTATTAATCGGGTTTTTGATGCTTATGCCAATTGTGATCAATCAAATTTGCCACGCGGGATAATTAAAACCCTTTCAATAAAGCGAACCGTGCAAAATTACGTTACAATACGTGGAAGCCGCCTTGAAATCGGCGTTACCCCTGGCATTGATTATTCGGGTAGACCATCAAGCCGTGCAATTCAAAAGGCAATATTAGGAAATTAAAAATTATCTTTGGATTTGCGTATAAAAGCAAAAACCTCTGGTTTAGTTTTTCCCCCTTGCCCCAATTCCTTCACAAGATTCTCAAAATCAGGAAGCAAGTATGGATTAGTTTGCTTTTCTATTCTCAATAAAGTTGGCACAGTTGGAATATTATTTTTGCGCAATTGCTTTATTTCTTCAATCCTTGCGGCAAGTTTTGAATTTGATAATTTAAGGCTTTCGCAAAAAATTGCGTTTGCCAAACTATATTCATGGGCGCAATAAATAAGATTTTCATCATCCATTTCATTAAATTGTGATAGGTTTTTATGGGCAAGCTGTGCATCACCTTCAAAAAGCCTGCCGCAGCCTAAAACAAATAATGCATCACCAACAAAAATTTTCTTATCATCTTTAAAATGATAACCAATTTGCCCCAACGTATGCCCCGATAAATCAATTATTGATGCCTCATTTTCCCCAAACATTATTTTTTCGCCAGATTTTACAATCTTATGCAGCAAAAAACCATGTTTTGAAACTTCTTCAGGGCCAATACATATTGCGCCAAATTCATCATGTATTTGTTGATTACCGCCAGCGTGATCGGGGTGCCAATGCGTATTCCAGACCTCATCGATTTTTAAATTATTTTCCTTTGCAACCTCTATAATTTTTTTTGCATCGGGCGTATCAATACATATTGTCTTTGCTGATTTGGTGTCATTTATTAAATAGCCATAATTATCATTTAAACATGGAAATTGGATAATATTCATTGATTTGCCGTTTTTGGATTTAAGGTTTGGGGTTTCGCTTTTATGCGCGTTTCTATTAAAG
>CAZKYS010000066.1:0-13636 GCA_964557085.1 uncultured Caulobacteraceae bacterium | reverse complement strand
TTAAATCATCATCAATATAAATTATTTTCTCTTGCCCAAAAATCGGCAGCTTTAGATTATGCATTTGGCCTTTTATTAAGCAGATGGGCAAAAAGCAATTATCTTGGTGGGTTTGATGCACATTCAAAGGCGCGATTGGTTAAAGCATCCAAATTATCAAGGTTTTCATTGGTTTGCTTTTCCATTTCGGTTTTTAAAATCTGATTGATTTTATCACCGCCAACATTATTTTTTTCGGCCAATTCAAAAACCTTGGCAAGCCAAAGATTAGATGAATTCACCACCCCATCGGTTTTACCCCATTTGGGCGCCGCCAATGAAACCACTTGAATTGATGCGCTACAATTTATGGCATTTTGTAAATCGGGTGCAAAGCCATTATTTGATGCAAGTTTTACATTTTGATTTGGCGCATCATCAACAATTTCACCAACAAAAACGGGATCCTCAGCAGATTTTTCCCTTTTTAGAAGGCGGGTGTGTTTATTCTTTTTAGATGGCGCCTGTGCCTCTTGTTGCACTGGTGGTTGATATTGTGTTTGCGGCGCTTGTTGCGGCAAGTTCCAATATGAAGGCGCAGGCTGCACCGAATAATTTTGTGCCACTACTGGGCAAGACACCAACAAACCACCAAAAACCAATGCCAAATTGATACGCATACCAAAAATAATCCTTAAACACCCCATTCATGCAAATACCAGACCAAGAGCGTAAATGCGAGGGGATTCTAGGGATGGGGGAAATATGGCAAGTTTATTATTGACAAATATTATATTTAGCATTAAATAAAGCACTAAATACAATATTTAAAAAGGTGCTTTATGCAACGAATTGAAAGCAAAACTGCCGTAAGTGTTTCAGATTTAAAGCGCAATTTCGCCAAAATAATGGATGATACCAAGGATGATGCAATTGCAATTTTAAACCACAATCGCGTTATGGCCTATATGGTTCCTTCCCAAACTTACGAAGCAATATTGGATAGGCTTGAAGATTTGGAACTTGCAAGCATTGTTAAGTCGCGTGAAAATGAAATTGGTATCAAAGTATCATTAGATGACTTATGAGCTTGAATTTCTACCATCTGCATTAAAGGAATGGGGAAAGTTAGGCGCAAGTATAAAAACCCAATTCAAGAAAAAACTATCCGAACGCCTAATAACACCCCATGTCCCGAGCGCTGCCCTAAGCGGCATGAAAAATTGCTATAAAATCAAACTTAGAAGCGCAGGTTATAGATTGGTTTATCGCGTTGAAGATGAACGAGTAACTGTAGTGGTGGTTGCGGTTGGTAAGCGAGAGGGTGGCGGGGTTTATGATAGTGCAAAAACTAGAATTGACTAAAACTATCCACAAAAAAAATATAATTTAAGCTAGCTCGATAAACATTATCCACCCACAACAACAAATAATATAAAATGGCTTTTATTGAAGTTTTCATATTTTAACTCGCTAAAAATCCTAACATTTTTTAGTCTGCGGAATTTAATTCCCGATTTTTTAAATGATAGCATTTGATAGCAATTTCGCTGTTTTATAGGGTCAATATTTTGATAAATTGCTGATTTTATTGGTTAAAGTCGGTATCATTGTTTTCAAGGTTTTTGGGGTTTTATAATTCGGTTTTAGGCTCGCTTTGCTCGCGCCCCTTCCGTCTCGCTGCGCGAGCCACCTTCCCCGCTTTGCGGGGAAGGAGAAAGAACTCAGACGAGCCCCAAACAAAAAAGCGCCCAATGGGCGCTTTTTCTAAAATAGTATGTCGAAAATTTATAAAAACCACGCTTTTTATAAATTTTTGTCCGCTTAAATCCAAAACCCTGAGTGAGCCCGAAGGGCGAGGGTGGGGTTTTGAGTTACTATGCTTCCGCCGCCATTTTCGCAGCTTTTTCGATTGCTTCGTCGATATTGCCAACCATGTAGAAGGCAGCTTCTGGAAGGTGATCGTAATCGCCGTTTACAAGGCCTTTAAAGCCACGGATTGTATCTTCAAGCGCAACCAATTTACCAGGTGAACCAGTGAACACCTCTGCAACGTGGAACGGTTGAGAAAGGAAACGCTCAACTTTACGGGCGCGTGAAACAACCAATTTATCGTCTTCTGACAATTCGTCCATACCCAAGATGGCGATAATGTCTTGAAGCGCTTTATATTGTTGCAAGATTTCTTGAACGCGGCGCGCAGTATCATAATGGTCTTGACCAACAACGCGCGGCTCAAGGATACGTGAAGTTGAATCAAGTGGGTCAACCGCAGGATAAATACCTTTTTCCGCGATTGAACGGTTAAGAACTGTTGTTGCGTCCAAGTGGGCGAATGATGCAGCAGGTGCCGGGTCGGTCAAATCGTCCGCAGGAACGTAGATTGCTTGAACTGAGGTGATTGAACCTTTAACAGTTGAAGTAATACGCTCTTGAAGGCCACCCATGTCGGTTGCCAATGTTGGCTGATAGCCCACCGCAGAAGGGATACGACCCAAAAGTGCCGACACTTCTGAACCCGCTTGAGTGAAGCGGAAGATATTGTCCACGAAGAACAACACGTCTTTACCTTCTTCATCACGGAAATATTCGCAAACAGAAAGACCGGTTAAAGCAACACGCGCGCGTGCGCCAGGAGGTTCATTCATTTGGCCGTAAACCAATGTGCAACGTGAGCCTTCAGTAGAACCGCCATTTTCTTTAGGGTCGATATTCACTTTTGATTCGATCATCTCGTGATAAAGGTCGTTACCTTCACGTGTACGCTCACCAACGCCCGCAAGCACTGAATAACCGCCGTATGCTTTCGCGATATTGTTGATAAGCTCTTGAATAAGAACTGTTTTACCAACGCCCGCACCACCGAATAGACCGATTTTACCACCTTTTGCATATGGGCAAAGAAGGTCAACAACTTTGATACCAGTAACCAAAATCTCAGGATTTGGTTTTTGGTCAACAAATGCAGGTGCAGATTTGTGAATAGAGCGTTTACCAACAGCTGATTCGATTGGACCAGCTTCGTCGATTGGTTCACCAACAACGTTCATGATACGGCCAAGAGTAGCAGGGCCAACAGGAACTTGGATTGAATTGCCAGTATCTGAAACTGGTTGACCGCGAACCAAACCTTCGGTTGCGTCCATTGCGATTGTGCGAACTGAATTTTCGCCCAAATGCTGTGCAACTTCAAGAACAAGGCGTTTGCCGTTGTTTTCGGTTTCAAGTGCGTTCAAAATATCAGGCAAAGCGCCTTCAAATTCAACGTCAACAACCGCACCAATAACCTGTGAAATTTTGCCTTTCGCTTCGATCGACATGTTTTTTCTCACTTCCTAAATTTCTTCGCCCTTTTGGGCACAATATTAAACGGCTTGCGCCCCTGCGATAATTTCTGTTAGTTCGGTGGTAATCATTGCCTGACGTTTGCGGTTCATTTGCAAAGTCAATTTTTTGATTAAATCACCAGCATTGCGGGTTGCGTTGTCCATCGCACCCATTTGCGAACCATAGAAGCCCGCATTATTTTCCAAAAGACCACGTAGGATTTGGCTGTCCAAATAACGTGGCAACAAAGCCTCAAGGATTTCACCTTCTGACGGCTCGTATTCATAAACAGCGCCAGCTGCTTCTTTGGCAGAAGAAGTTTCAGTTTCTTCAACTTTAACAGGAATAAGCTGTTGCACAGTTGGAATTTGCGAAATTACCGAACGGAATTTCGAATAAATGAAATGCGCAACATCAATTTCGCCCGCATCAAATAATGCAGTCATTTTTTGCGCAACTTCAGAAGATTGTGCCGCGCCGATTTTGCGAACTTCAGAAAAATCAATGTGACCAATTAATTTGTCTTTATAAAGACGAAGCAATGGTGCACGGCCTTTTTTACCAACAGTAAGGATTTTTACTTCTTTACCTTGGTTTGTAAGCTCATTGATTGTTTCGCGGGCTTTTTTAACGATATTAGCGTTAAAACCACCGCAAAGACCACGTTCAGAAGTTGCAACAACAATCAAATGCACATTATCGTTACCAGAACCACGCAAAAGTTTTGGTGCAGCATCAGAACCTTTTACAGAACCCGCCAAATTCGCAACAGTCAAAGCAATCTTTTCAGAATATGGACGCGCAGCTTCGGCAGCCTCTTGAGCGCGACGAAGTTTTGATGCGGCAACCATCTGCAACGCTTTTGTAATCTTCTGTGTGGATTTCACAGAAGTAATACGTGTGCGAAAATCCTTTAAACTAGCCATTAAAATTATCCATTCTTACATTTTGCCAGTTTTAAAACAAACAATCTAAGGGGCATTATGCCCCTTAAAATTATGCGAAAGCTTTAG
The DNA here is from genome assembly GCA_964557085.1 of uncultured Caulobacteraceae bacterium. Taxonomy (GTDB): domain Bacteria; phylum Pseudomonadota; class Alphaproteobacteria; order Caulobacterales; family Aquidulcibacteraceae; genus Pseudaquidulcibacter. The sequence goes on along the minus strand of CAZKYS010000066.1, from coordinate 9,317 downwards.
AGAATTCATCCAAAGCGGCTTTGATTTTGTCTTCAATGCCATCTTTTTTGATGTCTAATTTAGTTTTGATTTCGTTGGTCAAATCTTTATATTTGCCATTCAACGCAACGCGAAGGTCAGCCTCAAAACGTTTAACATCGCCCAAGGCAACATTATCAAGATAACCTTTTGTACCAGCATAGATAAGAACAACTTGCTCTTCTACTGGAACTGGTGCGAACTGGTCTTGCTTAAGCAATTCAGTCAAACGTGCACCACGGTTAAGCAAACGTTGAGTAGACGCATCAAGGTCAGAACCGAATTTAGCGAATGCCGCCATCTCACGATATTGTGCCAATTCACCTTTAATTGGGCCCGCAACCTGTTTCATTGCTTTAACTTGTGCAGATGAACCCACGCGTGAAACCGAAAGACCAACGTTAACCGCAGGACGAACACCTTGATAGAACAAATCAGTTTCCAAGAAGATTTGACCATCAGTGATTGAAATCACGTTTGTTGGAATATATGCCGACACGTCATTCGCTTGAGTTTCGATGATAGGCAAAGCAGTCATAGAACCATTGCCATTATCGTCATTCAATTTCGCAGCGCGCTCAAGAAGGCGAGAGTGAAGATAGAATACGTCACCAGGATAAGCCTCACGGCCCGGTGGGCGACGAAGAAGCAATGACATTTGACGATAAGCAACCGCTTGTTTTGTCAAATCGTCATAAATGATTAGAGAGTGCATTCCATTGTCACGGAAATATTCACCCATAGTTGCGCCAGTAAATGGTGCAAGATATTGAAGTGGTGCAGGGTCAGAAGCAGTTGCCGCAACGATGATTGAATATTTCATCGCGCCGCGCTCTTCTAGGGTTGCAACCAATTGCGCAACTGTTGAACGTTTTTGACCAATTACAACATATACGCAGTAAAGTTTTTCAGATTCAGACGCATTGCGGTCATGTGCATCACGTTGATAAATGATAGAATCAATCGCAATCGCAGTTTTACCAGTTTGACGGTCACCAATGATTAACTCACGTTGGCCACGACCAACAGGGATAAGCGAATCGATTGATTTGATGCCTGTTTGCATCGGCTCATGAACTGATTTACGCGGAATGATACCTGGTGCTTTTACGTCAACTTTTTGACGTGCGGCAACATCTTGGATTGGGCCCTTGCCGTCAATCGGCTCACCCAATGCGTCAACAACGCGACCCAAAAGACCTTTACCAGTTGGAACAGACACAATCTCACCAAGGCGTTTTACAGTATCGCCTTCTTTGATGCCACGGTCTTCACCGAAGATAACCACACCAACATTGTCACGCTCAAGGTTAAGCGCCATGCCCTTAACACCAGTTGAGAATTCAACCATCTCACCGGCTTGAACATTGTCAAGGCCGTGGATACGAGCGATACCGTCACCAACCGAAAGAACGGTTCCGACTTCTGCTTGAGTTGCAGTTGCACCAAAGTTTTTAATTTGGTCTTTTAAAATTTTGGAAATTTCAGCGGCACGAATATCCATTGCCTATGCACCTTTCAAATTATTTTTTAGGGCTTCAAGTTTGGTTTTAAGCGAATCATCAAATAGGCGCGAGCCAACTTTGACCACCAAACCACCGATTAATTCAGGGTTTACTTTAGTTTCAATTTCAACATCAGCATTGAAAGCTTGCTTTAGGCTTGCTTTCAATTCGTCAATTTGAGCATCAGAAAGCGCTTGCGCACTTGCAACTTCTGCTTTCATTGCACCACGGGCTTTTGCAGAAAGCTCTATGAAACCTTTGAACATTGCAGGTAATTCACCTGCACGTGAATTTTGCGCAACCAATGAAATGAATTTCATTACCAATGGTGATGCTTTAATTTTTTTGCCAATTGCTTCTAATACACCAGTTTTTTCAGATGCAGTATGAAGCGGGCTTTTAAGCGCGCCAATCAATTCAGGGGAAGTTTCAAATACTTGCAAAAAAGCACCCAAGTCTTTTTCAACAGAATCGATCTTCTTGTCCTCTGAAGCGAGTTCAAAAAGTGTTGAAGCGTAACGACCTACTGCTTGTGACATATTTATCTTTCCGATCCCAACCTTTGCTTTTCAATGGGGGTTTGCCCATCAAGAATTCCCACGACAAAACAAAGGGCATCTTTGCCCCATATTTTACATTTCGGGTGGCTGTTATCATGGGTAAGAAATAGAGGCAATATTTTAAATGTATTTGTTTGCATTGCATCGCACAAAAAAAGCGCAATTTGACGTAATTTTGCTATATACTTTCGTATATAGGCTTAAATTTCATCCTCATTTTCTTTTTCAGCGATGATTTCGCCGTCATCAACCATAGTTCCACTTATATTTTGTAGCGCAGATTTTTCGGCGGCATTTTTTGCAATTATATTCAAAACTTCCAATACAATGGCAAAAACTACAACAACATATATATAAGAGCGTGGAATATGGAACCCAAGGCCATCGGCAATCAATATACCCCCAACAAAAACCAAGAAGGCCAAAGCCAGCATTTTTGTTGATGGATTCTTCTCAATAAAGTGTGAAACCACGCCAGATGCAAACATCATAACAAAAACCGCAAGAACCACCGCAGTTATCATGATTGGCAATTGATTGGTCATTCCAACGGCGGTGATAATAGAATCAATTGCAAAAACCACATCAACAATTGCAATTTGCGCAATCACTGCAATCAAAATTGATTTACCTTTTTGGATAGCGGCGGTTTCAGATTTATTGTGCGGAACAAGCATTTCGCCGATTTCGGCACTGGCTTTATAAACAAGATAGAGGCCGCCACCTGCTAAAATCAAATCACGCTTTGAAAAGCCATGACCAAAAATATTAATCCAAGGGTCGGTAAGCCCTGCAAGCCATGTAAGGATAGATAAAAGTGCAACCCGCAAAAACATTGCAAGGAAAAGGCCAATTGAACGCGCACGCGCCCTTTGCTCTTCGGGCAAAGAAGATGCCGCGATTGAAACGAATATTACATTATCAATGCCAAGCACTATTTCAAGGGTGGCAAGGGTTGCAAGCGAAACCCAACCTTCAACAGTAAACATCCAATGAAAAATATCCGCCAATTTCGACCCCTTTAAACTTAATTATAAACCCAATTAATGGAATCTATAACAATGTTTCAAGTGTCTTAGTGTAAAAGTTAATAGCGAACAACCGCAAAATGAGACTCAATTTGCGTCTTTAGTTTTAGAATAGCGCTTTGATTATCATCATCAAGCTCGAAAGGATAAATTAATTTTCCTGCGTGCAGAAAATATTGTTTACCCTTTTTATTTAGCAATTCATGGAAAAGCGTAATATCGCGCAATTCTTGGGAAAACTTGCCAAAAAAGTGAAACCAAAATGCATTTGGCCCTTTTATTGAAACTGGCAAGATTGGGATATTGTATTTTTTTGCAATTGAAACGCATGAACTTGCCCATTCGGGGTCCTGCAGCCTGCCATTAATAATACGCGATAAACGACCCGCAGGAAAAATCCCCAAAACATTGCCATCTTTAATCGTTTCTTGGGTTTGTAAAAGCGTTAGGCGGGTTTTTTCACGGGTTCGCCTTTCATACTTCCACTCAACAGGAATTAAAACATCATCAAAATTAGGGCAAATACGCATAGCGTCAGAATTTGCATAGAATTTTAAATCGCCCCTATATTTTTTTAAGACATCAAAAAGTGCAACCCCATCTGCTATACCACTTGGGTGATTGGCAATTACAATCACAGAGCCATTAGCAGGAAGGTTTTCAAATCCATCAAAATAACATCTTAAATCAAGTAATTGGCTTACAAAATCAAGCGCAACATCGCCATTTTTATCCTTAATATAATCAGCCATATTCACGGCCTTTTTATATCCAAGTATAAAATTCATTACAGGGCGGATTATCGGCCAAAAGCCCGATGAAACAAGTTTTGGCGCACGCTCTTCTATTAATGTGTCAATAATATGCTTTTGGGGCATTAAATCTCTTGGGTTTAAATTAATTAGGTTTCACTTTATCCACGCATTTTAATCCAAGAAATTAAACGCAAAATACCCAAAAGGGTGATAAATCACAAAATCACAGTATTTTAATTTTTGACTTTTATTATTGACAGTGCATTTTCAAAAAATTTAAAGAGCCTTATGGAACACGCAAAAATAAAAAATCCTTTATTATTCTATTTTGTTGTCATTATGGCCTTTGGCGCGATAATTGGCGCGATTTATATTGCGTGGAAATATTAATGGGGCGCTTCATTGATGCATATCGCGCAAAAGCGAATGAAGGTCTAATTGAATTTGACGCGGCACAGGCACAGGCCGCAGAAATACTATCCTTACTTGAAACAAGAATTGCAAACTTCAAACCGTTCAAACCCAAATTCCTTTTTGGAAGGCCAGAGCCAACACCAAAAGGGCTTTTTATTTACGGCAAAGTTGGGCGTGGAAAATCCATGCTTATGGATTTATTTTATGAACACACAAAAATAGAACAAAAAAGGCGTGTCCATTTTCACGAATTTATGGCGATGGTTCATGATGAAATAAATAAATGGCGCAAACTTTCAAATGATGAACGCAAAAATCAGCCAAATTTTGTAAAGGGCGCCGGCGATGATCCAATTGCTCCAATTGCAAAAAAAATTGCCAATGAAACTTGGCTTTTATGTTTTGATGAATTTCAAATTACCGACATTGCCGATGCCATGATTTTGGGGCGATTGTTTGATGCATTATGGTCTTATCAATGCGTAATAGTTGCAACATCAAATCGCCACCCCAAAGATCAATATCAAAACGGCCTTAACCGCCAAATTATTTTGCCTTTTTTGGCACGGCTTGAACAAGAATTAGATGTTCATTCCCTTGATTCAGAGCGTGATTACAGGCTTGAAAGGCTTGAACGAGAGCCAACATATTTTTACCCTTTAAATCAGGATGCCAAAGATTTTATATTAAGGGCTTGGGATAGGCTTACTTTTGGTGCAAATCCGTTGCCCCAAAAAATTATTGTTGAAGGTCGTCCAACTGAAATCAAAAAAACTGCCGCTGGGGTTGCATGGTTTGATTTTAATGAGCTTTGCGGTGATTATTCATCAAATCAAAGCCCATTGGGGGTTCGTGATTATTTAGAAATATCAAGAATTTTCAATACAATAATTATTGAAAACATCCCGCAATTAAACAAAAACAAAGCCAATGAAGCCACACGTTTTCGCAATTTGATTGATGCCCTCTATGAGAATAAAACCAAATTAATTATAAGCGCCGAGGTTGAAGCTTCGCAATTATATTTAGAAGGCACACAAAGCTTTGAATTTGAGCGCACTGCTTCAAGACTTTATGAAATGCGTTCACATGATTATTTATCGCTGCCGCATGGCACAAATTGATTGGATTTATTATGATTGGTACAAAAGTAACCCAAAACCTTAGTGTTTCACCACAAATTGACATTGAAATGATTGCGGCAATTAAAGCCGATGGTTTTGAACAAATTATCTGCAATCGCCCTGATGGTGAAAGTTTGGATCAAACCGATTTTGCCGATATTGAAAGCCGTGCAAATGAATTGGGTATAAAAATTACCCATCAACCAATAAATCCAATGACACTTACCCCTGAAAATGCGGCGATTTTTGATGAAATAGTGCAAAATGGCGGTAAAACTTTTGCTTATTGCCGAAGTGGTACACGCTGCATAACTTTATGGGCAATGGCGCAATTGGAAAAAGGCGCAAACCCACAAGAGATTATGGCAATTACCCAAAATGCAGGCTATGATTTATCGGGTCTTATTGGGCGGTATTTATAATTGAAAATCCTTGGAATTGAATCTTCATGCGATGAAACAGCGGCAAGCGTGATTGCCGATGATAATGGTCGCATTGATGTTCTTTCCAATATTATTGCAAGCCAGATTAAAGAGCATACACCCTATGGCGGCGTTGTTCCCGAAATTGCGGCACGTTCGCATGTTGAAAAAATCGATATTGTAATCAATGAAGCATTGTCACAAGCGGGCGTTTCACTTGATGAAATTGATGGTATTGCCGCAACCTCGGGCCCCGGTTTAATTGGTGGGGTTATGGTTGGGCTTTTGAGTGCCAAGGCGCTTTGTGTTGGTACAGGATTGCCACTTTTGGCGGTCAACCACCTTGAAGGTCATGCGCTTTCGCCGCGTTTATCAGAACAAGTTGATTTTCCCTACCTATTGCTATTAGTTTCGGGTGGGCATTGTCAGATTTTGAAGGTTTCCGGTGTCGGGCAATATCAACGCCTTGGCACAACTATTGACGATGCATTGGGTGAATGTTTTGACAAAGTCGCCAAAATACTTGGGCTTGGTTACCCTGGTGGGCCATTAGTTGAGGCGGCGGCAAAATTGGGCGATGAAAAACGTTTTGAACTTCCAAGACCATTGATTGGGCGCGAGGGGTGTGATTTTTCATTTGCAGGCTTGAAAACTGCGGTTTTGCGCTTGGTTGAAAAGCTTTGCGAAAATGGCGAAAAATTAAACGCCCAAGATGTAAATGATATTTGCGCATCATTCCAAAATACAATCACAAAGGTTTTGATAAATCGCCTTACAAATGCATTTGCAATTTCGAACCTTGAGGGTGAAAACTGCCGCCTTGTTTTGGCGGGTGGTGTTGCGGCCAATCAATATATTCGTGAAAAACTTATTGATTTTTGTAATAAAAATTCATGGCAATTTTTTGCCCCTGAAATGCGTTTTTGCGGCGATAATGGCGCAATGATTGCCCTTGTTGGTTTGGAAAAACTAAAAATCGGCGATATTGCGCCAATTGATATTGCCCCGCGCCCAAGATGGCCACTTGACCAAAATTCGGAACCCATTTCTCTTAAAAACGGTTGGGGCAAAAAGGGCGCGAAATCCTAAATTATCTTGTTGCGGCGGGAACCCATTTCACATCATTTTTGCCATTGTCATTTGCACGGCGCGCCAAAACAAAAAACAAATCAGATAATCGGTTTACATATTTGAATGAAGCATTAGAAATTGCAATTTCATTTTCAATCATATGCGCCATAATACGTTCGGCGCGGCGCGCAATTGTTCGGCAAACATGAAGATGTGTTGCAAGCGCGCTTCCGAACGGCAAAATAAAACTATCAAGTGGTGCGATATTTTCATTTATTTGATCAATTTCTTTTTCAAGGCGCAAAACTTGGGTTTCAATAACCCGCAAAGGTTCCCATCCCAAATCGGGTTTATCAGGTGTTGCCAAATCAGCGCCCAAATCAAACAAATCATTTTGAATTCGCGCCAAAATTTCGCCTATAAGAAAATCATCACAATTAAGGCGCGCAACGCCAATAAATGAATTTAATTCATCAATCGTGCCGTAAGCCTCAAGGCGGATATTAGTTTTTGAAACTTCCTCGCCAGTGGCAAGGCGCGTTTTCCCACCATCACCCGTTTTTGTGTAGATTTTGTTTATGACGACCATTTAGCCACCTTTATGAGTCTTAAACCAAAACCCAACCATGATTAAAACCACCGCAACAAATTGCGCAATCACCCTAAGACGCATCAATTGATTAGATCTTGACTTGGCCTTATCGCCCGAAAAAGCCAAATTAACCACGCCAACCACAAGCACGATAACAACAATCGCAACAGCAATAAAAATCGCCCAATTTATATTTGTAAGATTCATATATAGAATGTAGCGGACTATTATTCCTCTAGCAACCTTCTTGCGATTACTTGAGCTTGGATTTCGCCTGCACCTTCGAAGATGTTTAAGATGCGGGCGTCGCACAATACGCGGCTTATTGGATATTCAAGTGCAAAGCCGTTGCCGCCATGTATCTGAAGAGCATTGTCGGCGCTTGACCATGCAACGCGCGCGGCAAGTAATTTTGCCATTCCCGCCTCTAGGTCACAACGAACACCAGTGTCTTTTTCAAGGGCGGCAAAATAAGTTAATTGGCGCGTTCCAACCAATTCAGCAGCCATAGAAACCAATTTATTATGAACGCGCGGGAATTCAAAAATCAAATCACCAAATTGTTTACGTTCAAGTGCATATTTTAAACCCAAATCAAGGGCGCATTGGGCAACCCCAATTGCACGTGCCGCAGTTTGAATTCGCGCCGATTCAAATGTTGCCATAAGGTGTTTAAAGCCCATACCCTCAACACCGCCAAGAAGGTTTTCTTTGGGAACTTTGAAGCCATCAAAGCCCAATTCATATTCTTTCATTCCGCGATAGCCAAGAACCTCAATCTCCCCGCCGGTCATGCCGTCGGTTGGGAATGGGTTTTCATCTGTGCCGCGTTGTTTTTCCGCCAATAACATCGAAAGACCACGGAAATCTTTGGTATCAGGGTTTGTGCGCACCAAAAGCGTCATTAAATCGGCGCGTGCAGCATGGGTAATCCATGTTTTATTGCCCGTAACAATATATTCATCACCCTCAAGCAAACCACGTGTTTGTAATGAACCAAGATCCGAACCTGTATTTGGTTCAGTAAAAACTGCAGTTGGCAAAATTTCGCCCGATGCAAGTTTTGGAAGCCATTTTTGTTTTTGCTCTTCGGTGCCGCCATTGATAATCAATTCAGCAGCAATTTCAGAGCGCGTGCCCAAAGAACCGACACCAATATAGCCGCGCGATAATTCTTCAGAAACCACACACATTGCCTGTTTGCCAAGGCCAGAGCCACCATATTCTTCTTCAAGTGTAAGGCCAAAAACCCCCAAATCTGCAAGCTCTTGCACAATTTCGATTGGGATTAATTCATCTTTTAAATGCCATTCATGGGCAAAAGGCGTTACCTTATCTTGCGCAAAAGAATAAAAAGTATCGCGCACCATATCCAAGGTTTCATCAAGGCCGGTATTTTCAATCGTGGCATGACCATGTGCATTTTTAATTAATTGCGCGGTTTGGGTTTTTAAATCTTGATTATAAAGTGCAATAATTTTTTTGCAGACTTCATTATTAAGCGCCGCAAGAACCAAATCTTCAACTCCCAATTCATGTGGGCGAATTTTTTCATTGGTTGTCATCGCAATGCCGCCTTTTAGGTCGGCAAGATATTCGGCGAATAATATTACGCACAAATTGGCTTCGATTTGGGTAAATTTGCCTTCTTCATTTAATTTTTGTGCCCATTTTGCTGTTTGTGTCAGTGTTGCAATATAGGTCTCATACCAAGAAAGGCCATGTAATTGATGTTGATATTTATCAAATAATTTGCGGTCTATTTTCCCATCAATTTTTACCAATGATTTTGCAAATTCCACCGCACTTTTATTAATTGGTGCAATTG
>CAZKYS010000065.1:3237-13751 GCA_964557085.1 uncultured Caulobacteraceae bacterium | reverse complement strand
CCGGCCTAATGGCGATTTCGTTTTGGGTTATCGTTTCTGACTTTGAATTAATGTGGTGGGTGCCAAACCTATATTTAATGCTTTGGCCATTAATCTTATTACCAAAATTAATCATAAGCCCAAAGATATAATCTTTTTTTTGCCTTAATCTTACCCTTTAATCGCCCCAAATAAATATAATTAATAATTGGGTTAGTTTATTGGAGGATTGAATGGCAAAAAAATATTTTGCAAATATCGCAAACACACTTGCGACAATTGGTTTTATTAGCGCGCAAATTGGCGCGGTTTCATTAATGAGCTTTGCGCCCGTTAATGCACAAAATGCGAAAATCATAAAAAGTAAATATTTTGGCGAAGATATTACTGAAATGGATTTTAAATGTCCTTCGGTAATGGATGAGGATAATCGCAATTTCGGTGCGAAAAACAAATCCCTTTCATCGCCGCCAATAGCCTATTTGCCGAGAGTTGTGCAAGCTGCACCTGTGCCACCACCTCCTCCACCTCCGCCAGCCCCGCCACCACCTGCGAAGGTAAGCCAAGACGCAAGTAAACCTGAACCTTTGACTGAACAGGTTTCAGAAGGTGCATTATTGATTACTAGTGCGCGTAGCTCAAACAAAAAGCCAAACGCTGCACCAAATCCTTATGCAATCCCTGGCGAACCAAATACAGAGGCCTATCCAAAATCAACTATAAACAGTGTTAAATCAGTTGCCGAACAGCCTGTTTCAACCTTTGCTATGGAAGTTGATAGCGCATCTTACACAAATTCAAGACGCTTGATTAATGAGGGTGAATTACCAGGGAAAGATGAAGTTCGTGTCGAAGAATTTCTGAATTATTTCAAATATCAATATCAAAACCCAAGCGATAAAAAAGCACCATTTTCAACCAATGTAACTGTGGCACCATCACCATGGAATAAGGATAAAAAAATAGTTCATATTGGCCTTCAAGGTTATAACAAAACCCAAAGCCAGAGGCCGCCATTAAACCTTGTTTTGTTACTTGATGTTTCAGGTTCGATGTCGGATGAAAATAAATTGCCACTTGCTAAAAAAGCCATTCGCACACTGCTTCCGCAATTAGATAGTCGTGACCATGTTTCAATGGTGGTTTATGCAGGTGCAAGTGGTGTTGTTTTAAACCCAACCCAAGGCAATGAAACCCGAGATATTGTTTGTGCTATGGAAAATCTTCAAGCTGGTGGCTCTACTGCGGGCGGTGAAGGAATTGAACTTGCATATAAACTTGCGCAGAAAAATTTCCAAAAAGATGGTGTGAACCGTATTGCACTTTTGACGGATGGTGATTTCAATGTTGGGGTTTATGACCCTGAAAGATTAAAATCAATTATTGCTAAAAAACGTGAAAGCGGAATTTATTTGTCCGTATTTGGTTTTGGTGGTGATAATTATGATGATGAAACCATGCAGGCATTGGCGCAAAACGGAAATGGTATTGCAGCATATGTAGATACATTAAGCGAAGCGCGCAAAATATTCCATGATGATTTTAGCGCCAATATGTTCCCAATTGCCAATGATGTGAAAGCGCAAGTAGAATTTAACCCAAAAGCCGTTTCAGAATGGCGCCTTGTTGGTTATGAAACCCGCGCACTTAATCGCGAAGACTTTAATAATGACAAAGTTGATGCAGGTGAAATTGGCGCAGGTCATCAAGTAACCGCGATTTACGAAATTACGCCAATTGGCGCAAAAATTGTCAATGACCCACTTAGGTATCAAAGCGAAGCGCAAGTTACGCCAGCAAAAAATGGTGAAATTGCGTTCTTAAGATTGCGCTATAAATTGCCAGGTGAAAATCAATCAAAACTTATTGAACGTGCAATTACGCCAAAAGATGAATTTGGCGATTTAAGAAGCGCACCAAATTCAACTAAATTTGCACTTGCGGTTGCTTCATTTGGTCAAAAATTGCGCCAAGACCCTTGGATTGGTGATTATAAATATAGCGATATTATTAATCTTGCCCAATCTTCGGAAGGCGCTGTTTCAAGCGGAATGGATAAAGAATTTATCGACCTTGTTAAAAAAGCAGATGAATTAAACAAATAGTTTATTAAACAAATGAATTATATTGCCGCCGACGAAATTATATTGTTGGCGGCATTATTTTTTTCAATTGCATTCGTAATGCCTTTGATTAAACCGTCAGGTGTGAAAGGCTTTGCAATATGAAGGTCTGCGCCTGCTTTTTTGGCCTCTTCAATGTGATGCGACATTGCATTTGCAGAAAGTGCAATCATTGGCGTATGGCTTAGTTTATTGGTGCGTTGATAAGCACACATTTTTTCCAACGCGCTTAATCCATCCATAACGGGCATTTGCAAATCCATTAGAACAACATCAAATTTCTGCTGTTTGAATTGTTCAAGTGCCTGTTTGCCATTTTCGCAGAGTACAAGTTCAATACCTAAAGGCTTTAATATTAATTCTAATATTCTGCGGTTTGTTTCATTATCATCAGCCGCTAAAACCCGAATAATATCTTCGTTTTGAATTATATCATTATCATCGGCGGTGATTGTATCTTCTTGATTTTGTTCAATGGCTTTAATGCAGAAAGTGAATGTAAACTTTGTGCCTTTGCCCAATTTTGAACTTACACTTATATCGCCGCCCATCAATTTTGATAGATTTTTAGAAATCGCAAGCCCAAGGCCAGAGCCACCATGTTCGCGGGTAATTGAACCATCAACTTGTTCAAAGCGTTCGAAAAGTGTTTGAACATTTTCTTCTGAAATACCCATTCCAGTATCAATAATGTCGATAGTGATTTTCGAATTTTTATTCTTATCTGGTTTGTTACATTTAACTTTCATAGTAACGCCACCAGATTTCGTGAATTTAATGGCATTTGATAAAAGATTTGAAACAACCTGTTTGATGCGCGTTGGATCGCCAAGATAAGTTGTATCAACATATTCATCAATGATAGTATTGAATGCTATACCTTTTTCTTCGGCCTTCACTTTGAACAATGCGCCCGATGCATTCAAAGCATCTTTTAGATTAAAATTAGTCTGTTCAATTTCAAGGCGACCAGATTCAACGCGCGCTAAATCCAAAATATCATTCAATAGGCTTTTTAAAGTCTCGCCAGATGATTCAACTAATTTGACCATTTCATATTGGTCTTTATCAAGTTTTGTTCCTGATAATACTGATGCAACAGCAATAACGCCATTTAATGGGGTTCTTATTTCATGGCTCATATTTGCCAAAAATTCTGATTTAACACGGCTTGCCTTTTTAGCTTCATCAAGTGCCTTGGTTAAAGCATCGCGGCGTGCAACTTCTTCGGTAATATCTGTGGCGATTGCAATATATCTTGAACCACGTTTTGAGCCGCCGTTCGCAAGCGTAAGAACAACGCGCAAATATAATTGTGTGCCATCTTCAAGAATTATTTTGTGTTCATAGATTTGGGCCTTGTGCGTCTGACTAAGGGCATTGCGGGCGGCAATATGTTTTATGGCTTCTTCACGCGGCGTTGCATTGCGGATTTTACTTGTTTGGGTTGCAAAATCATCATTTGCATCAATACCAAATAATGAAGAATCACCAAAAATTTCGATAATATTACCACGCGTATCAGTAGTAAGAATGATAGAACGCCCAGAAGTAAGCGCCATATTCAACAATGATTTTGCACCTGTTTCTTTAACCAAAGCGGTCATTAATTGACGTTGGCGTCTAATATCTTCGCTTACATCGGTTGTAACGGCAATCACACGCCCATTGAATTGCGATGGCTTACCTTCAACATAAACATTTGTTTTAGCATCAATGACATCGCCATTTACAAATGTATATTTGTGCAAAGCGGATTGAATTTCGCCTGTGGCTTCTGCATTATCGATTAATTCATCAATGATTTGCTGACTTTCTTCACCCAAACCTTTGATTATCATCTCTTGCAGCATATGCGATGTATAACCACTTTCAGCATATTTATCCAAAGACAATTGCGAACTTATATTGCCAAAGGTTTCAATTGTTCCGTTTTTATAATCTTTTTCAATAACAACCGCTTTTGCAGATTCTAATGCCAATTGTAAAACTTGACGTGCTTTATTGGCATTTTCCAATGACGTTTTCATAATTGTTTGATCAACAATTATACCGCTTAGGCCTATTGCATCGCCTTTATCGTCTAAAATGCTATCGCCGTGTAGGAAGATATGACGATAATTGCCATCATCACCCTTTATTGAAAATTCAATACTGAATGGGGTTTTTGTTTTTCGCGCATGACGTGTGCATTCTGTATAATTATCGCGGTCTTCTGGCCTTAATAAATCAAGGAATTCTTCGCGTGTTGGAACGCCACGTGCTTCTTCGCGACCAAGCGCAAGAAATGTTCCTTTTGACCAACAATGCAAATTATCTTCATAATACCAATTATAAAGCCCAACCCCTGCCGCAGTTTCTAATTTTTCACGCTGTTGTTTTTCAATTTCGAATTTTTCAACATGGGATAGTGAAGATTTAACCTCACTTGCAAGTTTAACTTCAGATAAAAAGCCGCTTTGTGAAAGTTGGATTATTCTTTCGGCAATAAGAAATATTGCATAACCAAAAAACAAAACAATTCCTAAAGGCGAAAAATCATTGTGTGAGAAAAATTCTGTTGCCGAACCAAGCAGTGAAGAAACTATTATTGTTATAAGTCCTGCAAACATCGCGCGCGGCACAAGTGAACTTTGTGAAATGAAAATCAAACAATGCGCCGCAATGTAAAATGCACCTGCTGCATGTGAAAAGCTTCCGCCCTTTATTACAAAACAAATATATACTGCACCCGTAAGCATAAAGCGCAATATTGAATGGAAAACCAATTCATTTTCAATTTCTTTAGGGCTTATGCTCTTGTTTTTAATTGCTTCTTTTAAGCCAATTAATGCATATTTTTGTATATAACTTAAGCCAAACAAAATACATAAAGCGGTAAAGGCCAAAGTTGGGCCTGACATCGCATAAACAGCAAAAACCGTTATAATACGGCCGATTAGAAAATCAGAAGTAAAACGCCCAAAGAGTTCTAATGTACGCTCGATTGCAAGATATTGCGCGTCAGATGACATATTATCTATATCATGAAAGTGTTTTACAACTGGTAAGTTATTAAATTTCATGATTACATCATATTACACAAATACAAATATTGTTTTAATTCAAATCCATAGCAAATGAAAAAAATATTTTTTTGCATATGCAGATTACGCATAATTTGCAGAGTTGGAATTTGTTGAATTGTCTTTTAGTGATAAGCCGCGCTCTATTCCGTCAATTAACATTTGTGGGGTAAAAGGTTTTGCAATATGCATATCTGCACCTGCGCTTATTGCTTCTTCTACATGGTGGCTCATGGCATTTGCAGAAACGGCAATTATTGGGGTATATTTACCAGACGCCGCTTCAAGTTCGCGAATTTTTCTAATAGAGGTTAAACCATCCATAACCGGCATTTGTAAATCCATAAGAATAATGTCAAAGTTTTGAACTTTATATGTTTCAAATGCTTCTAGGCCGTTTTCACATAAAGTAAGATTTACACCAACTGGCCTTAGAACCATATCAAGAACGCGGCGATTAGTTGCATTATCATCAACACCTAAAATACGTAATTCGTCGCTATTTTCTTCATCAACTACTTCAATTACATCGTCATATATTGTTTCAATTTCTGTATTTTCAACAATATTTGTCCTTTGGTCGATATTTGTAAGTTTAGCTTTAGGACAATCAAGACTGCAAGTTTCGCAATCATTCGCACATTTTAATGGTAATGTTAAAATAAACGTTGAGCCCCTACCTAATTCTGATTGAACCTCAATATCGCCACCCATTAATTTTGCAAGAGCACGCGAAATTGATAATCCCAAGCCAGAGCCACCATGTTTGCGTGTTATTGAACCATCGGCTTGTTCAAAACGTTCAAACAATCTGTAAACTACATCCTCAGACATGCCTTCGCCTGTATCAGTAACTATAAACTCGTATTTATATTCGTTTTGCGTGCCTTCAATCAATTCAGACTTGGCGGTAAGTGATACGCTTCCTGTTGAAGTAAATTTAATAGCATTAGATAACAAATTACC
Organism: uncultured Caulobacteraceae bacterium; assembly: GCA_964557085.1. Classification (GTDB taxonomy): domain Bacteria; phylum Pseudomonadota; class Alphaproteobacteria; order Caulobacterales; family Aquidulcibacteraceae; genus Pseudaquidulcibacter. The sequence continues at coordinate 7,618 of CAZKYS010000065.1, read as the reverse complement.
AATTATTTGACGCAGGCGCGTTGGGTCGCCAAATACTTGTTTATTAGAGCTTTCATCTGTTTCAATGTTGAAAATCAAACCTTTTTCATCAGCTTTAACACCAAATAATGCAGTCACTGAATTTAAAGCATCTTTAAGGTTGAATTCAATTTTTTCAACTTCAAGTCTTCCAGATTCAACACGCGCTAAATCCAAAACGTCATTAATAATATGGCTTAAAGTATCGCCTGAACTTTCGATTAGTTTAACCATTTCAGTTTGATTATCATCAAGTTCAGTTTTTGCCAAAATCCCCGCAACCGCAATAACGCCATTTAATGGGGTTCTTATTTCATGGCTCATATTTGCCAAGAATTCAGATTTAACGCGGCTTGCCCTTTGGCTTTCGTGTAATGCATTTGCAAGTTCGCGGCGGCGTTTTACTTCTTCGGTAATATCGGTTGTAATGCTTATTAAGCGCCCTTTTCCATTTTCAAGTGAACCCTCTATGCCCATTGCAACGCGAACATTTAATTCTTCGCCATCAGAGTGAACAATGCGATGTTCTGCATATTGGATTTCACCAGATGCTTCGGCACGGCCCATTGCACCAAACACAATATGTGTATCGCGGCGACCAAGGCAACGCATAACTTTATCTTCTAAATGTTTTGGATCATCATCTTGCGCAAAATCAAATATATCAAGCGCACCATAGCCACGAATAGAGCCTTTTTCTAAATCATGTTCAAGCACAACGGAACGACCATTTATAAGCGCAAGGTTCAATAATTCTTTGGCACTTTCAAGCGAATCCAATGCTTTTGCGGCATGAGTTTGGTCAACAACAATTCCGTCAAAACCAATGGTTTTACCATCATTATCTAAAATAGGCGCGCCATGTGCAAATACATGTTTTAATTCACCATTATGGCCTCTGATTTTGAAACCAAATTCAAAAGCAGTCGAATTTTCACGTGCAAATTTTAGGTTTTTAACATAATTATCGCGATCGCCTTCATAAATACTTTCAAGGAAATCTTCGTTTGAAGGCGGCGCTTTTGCTTCTTCAAAACCTAAAGCAGAATATGCACCTGGTGACCAATATTTCCCCCCTTTAAATATCCAAGAGAAGCGTCCAACTTTGGCAAGGCGTTCAACATTTTGACCGGTAATTTTTTCTTTTTCTTGCTCTGAAAGTAAATCTTGTAATCTTGAAGTTTTATCAAGCATTTCCTTGCGTATATCTAAACCACGTCTGCGGTCACGATATGAAAGCAAAGAAAGGGCAATCATCAATAAGGAAAATAAAGCCGGCGCAACATAAGAAGCCACATCAATATTGGCTATATCATCATTAATAATGTGCGCGAAAATTAATGAAATGGATGATAATACTGCCGCTAATGACAATTTCATTGAATTTGAATTTTGATAGATTTGCAGCGCAAGATTACCAAAAAGAAGAAGGTATGACGCATCATGTGCATTGTGATTTGTGCTTTTATTTAAAAAAGTAAAAACAATTCCAACACCGATAACTTTCAACAATGGGTCTATAATTAATATATTCTCGGCGGCTTTTAGCGATATTTCTTTTCTTACTAATTTTTCTTTTACCCATGTAAGCAGATTATCAGTAACCTGACGCGCGGCCTCAAAGCCGATAAAGGTAATGATTGCTGGGACAATGCCAATATAATAATAGACACCAATGCACATAAGCAAACGTGCAACTAAGATACCATGTGAAAAGCCAGATAAATTATGTAACACCATATCCATACGGACGGTATCGTCCATCTCGCGTTTTGCTTTGGGAAAATAGCTTTTGAAGAGTGTGTCTATAATTTTCATAGTTATGCTACTTTAGCTTGTAAAACATAAAATCAAATAAAATCTATGGATAAAAATTTATCTTTATTTTAATGAGATTTTAATAAATTAAACAGGTAAAATAGCGCTATTTTATTGATTTTAATTCATAAATTAATTCAAGCGCTTGTTTTGGGGTCAAATCGTTCGGGTCGATTTTTTCAACTATTTCTTCAACCTTGGATTTTATTTTGATTATATTTTGGCTTGGATTTGCATTAAATAGTGGCAAATCATCAATCAAATTATCTTTTTTTGCATTGGAATCTTCCAAAATATCCAAAATTTCACGCGCCCGATTTACCGCAATTGGCGGCAATCCTGCAATCTTTGCAACATGAACGCCATAAGACCTATCGGCAGCCCCTTCAATAACTTTATGAAGGAAAATAAGCTCCCCATTCCAGTCTTTGGCCTCTAACGAAAGGTTTGAAAGCCCTTCGAACGTATTCGAAAGCGCGGTCAATTCGTGATAATGCGTGGCAAAAAGCGTGCGTGATTTATTGATATTATATAAATGCTCTGTAACCGCCCATGCAATTGCAAGGCCATCAAAGGTTGCAGTTCCACGTCCAATTTCATCCAAAATCACCAATGATTTATCAGATGCACGGTTCAAAATTGCCGCAGTTTCGACCATTTCAACCATGAAGGTTGATTGCCCCGATGCCAAATCATCGGATGCGCCAACCCGTGAAAACACCCTATCAATAAGGCCAAATTCAAAAGATTGCGCAGGAACAAAACTACCCGCCTGCGCCAAAATTGCCAAAACCGCATTTTGCCGCAAAAAGGTTGATTTACCCGCCATATTCGGGCCAGTAATAAGGGAGATGCGCGCGCCTTGATGACCTTCACCATCTAAAACGCAATCATTCCCTGTGAATATGCCGCCCGACTTTTTAAGGCTTGCCTCGACAACAATGTGGCGTGCCGCTTTGGCGGTGAAACTTTTATCACTGCGCAATTTTGGGCGAATACAATTAAATTCACTTGCCATTTGCGCCATTGATGAAGTTACATCTATGCGGGCGATTGCATCATTTACACTCTGAATATTTTCATTTTGCGCACTAATTTTTGCGCATAATTCATCATAAATTTCTAATTCGCGCGAAAGTGCCAATTCATGGGCGCGCGCAGTTTTTGAATTTAATTCGATTAATTCATTGGTGGTAAATCTTACCATTCCTGCCAAAGTTTGGCGGTGAATAAAGGTTTGATTTAATGGCGCTTCTAATAATGGCGGGGCTTGTTTTGGTGTGGCCTCAATAAAATAGCCAAGGATATTATTGTATTTAATCTTAAGCGGTTGCCCCGCAAGTTCGGAAACTTGGGCGGTTAATTGGGCAATGAGACGGCGCGATTCATCACGTAAAGTAACAAATTCATCCAAACTTGCATCAAAACCACGCCTTATAAAACCACCTTCACGCGCGATAAAAGGCAAATCATCGGCAAGTGCAGCTTTTAAGATTGCGCAAATTTTGCCCAATTGCGGCACATTTTGCAAATTACAAACCCGCGCCGAATTTGCCAAAATCTGGGGCGCAACATTATCAATCAAAAGTGCAATTTCACCCGCAGCAGAAAGGCCACGCGCAATTGCCCCTAAGTCGCGTGGGCCACTACGCCCAAGTTCGATACGCGATAAAGGGCGCGCCAAATCGGGGGTTTCTTTTAATTTGTCAGATATTTGGTTAAGCGCACGCTCATTATCAATTAGAAATGAAATTGCATCATATCTATCATTAATTTTTGCAATATCAAAAAGTGGACGTGCCAAATCTTGATTTAATTGACGCCCACCTTGCGGGGTTTTGGTGAAATCAATGGAATTTAAAAGGCTGCCTTGCTTTGTGCCTTTTTGGCTTTTTTCAATTTCAAGGGAAATACGGGTTGATGGGTCGATTGCCATGAATTGACCAATTTCAACCCGAATTGGGCGGTTTAATTTGGGCAAAGAACCTGCTTGGGTATTTTGCACATAATCATAAATCACGCCCAATGCCGAAATTTCAAGTTTCGAAAAAATCATCAAAACCCGATAAGGTTGCAACATTAAATCCCTTAAGCAAAAGGCTTTCGCAGGATTTATAATCACCCTTAAGGCTTGGGCGCGGGCTTATTGAGCCTGAAATTGCGCCGAATAATTTGGCCTCAACACGCCCTGCATCTCTATCAAGTAAAAGCCCTTCACCGACATTAAGCCCTGATGCTTCGTCAATTAGACGCTGTGGGTCGCCTGATGTTACCGCAAATTCACCAGTTGAAACATCGGCCCATGCAAGGGCGGCATCCATGCCAGTCAAGCCAAAAACCAGCGCACCAAGGCGATTATTAGAACGTGCATCAAGCAATGATTCTTCGGTTAAAGTGCCAGGGGTTATTATGCGCGTAACTTCGCGGCGCACAATTGATTTATAGCCGCGCTTTTTGGCCTCCTCTGGGCTTTCCATTTGATCGCAAATTGCAACTTTAAAACCCGAACGAACCAATTTTGCCAAATAGCCTTCGGCAGAATGCG
>CAZKYS010000065.1:2964-3227 GCA_964557085.1 uncultured Caulobacteraceae bacterium | reverse complement strand
TTAAAGCAATATCAAGCGCGGCGGCGGCGGTTTTGGCATCTTCAAAGAATAATTCGTAAAAATCGCCCATACGAAAAAATACCAAAGCATCGGGATAGTCTTCTTTGGCTTTAAGATATTGCGCCATAACAGGCGTTGGGGATTTTTCATTTTCACTCATAGTTTCAAACTAGAAAAATTGGGCGATTCTTTAAAGGGGTTTGCTGTTGAATCTTTTTGCCCCCCCCTTATCGAAGGGGGGCTGTCGAGTGAAACGAGACTGG
>CAZKYS010000065.1:0-2954 GCA_964557085.1 uncultured Caulobacteraceae bacterium | reverse complement strand
GGGGGTTACCTAAAGGCAAAGCACGTGACTATAATGCCGTTACCCCACCGTCTTTTCGCTAACGCGAAAATCCACCTCCCCTCCTTCGAGGGGTGGGGCAATAAATTTATTCATCAAACCCCCTTGAAATAACAACCTAAAAAGGCGATATAGGAGTTGGAGATCGGCGGTGGACGTAAGTCTCGCCAACCCGGTCAGATTCGGAAGAAAGCAGCCGTAACGAGTTTTTCTTTGCGGGTCGCTGTTCGGTCTCCACCCTTTCCTTTTTTTGGGCATAATTATGAGCATTGATTTCGACGATGATGACGATGAATTCGATACCGAAGTCGATGCCATTATCGACGACCAAACCGATGATATGTTTGGTGCGCCCACCCCTTCAAAAGATTTTGACCCAACAGATGATGGACAAAAACGTGATTGGATAAAAGAAGGGCAAGCGGCAAATCAAAAACCTTATTTGGTTCTTGCGCGCAAATATCGCCCGCAAAATTTCGACGATTTAATTGGTCAAGAAGCAATGGTAAGAACACTTACCAATGCCTTCAAACAAAACCGCATTGCCCATGCCTTTATGCTTACGGGTGTGCGCGGTATTGGTAAAACCACAACTGCAAGATTGATTGCGCGCGCCCTTAATTATGAAAGCCCTGCGGTTCACGCCCCATCAATGGATTTATCCCAAGAGGGTATTCATTGCGAGGCGATTACCCAAGGCCGCCATCCCGATGTTTTAGAACTTGATGCTGCCTCCCGCTCTGGTGTTGATAATATGCGCGAGCTTTTGGATAATGTGCGCTATGGCCCAACCCAAGCCCGCTATAAAGTTTATATCATCGACGAGGTTCACATGCTTTCAACGGCGGCATTTAATGCGCTGTTGAAAACCCTTGAAGAGCCACCGCCACATACCAAATTTATTTTCGCAACCACTGAAACCCAAAAAGTTCCCGTAACTATTCTTTCGCGTTGCCAAAGGTTTGATTTGCGCCGCCTTGACCGTGAAGTTTTGGCAAATCATTTGAATAATATTTGCACCAAAGAAAATGTTGCGGTCGAACATGAAGGCCTTTTGCAAATTGCGCGTGCCGCCGAGGGTTCGGTTCGTGATGCTTTATCGCTACTTGACCAAGCAATTGTTCAAGAAACCACCACAGGTATCGTAAGTGCCGAACAAATCCGCATCATGCTTGGATTATCGGACAGAAACCGTGTTTTTGCTTTATTTGAAAAAGTGATTGCCGCCGATCCAAAGGGTGCAATTCTTGAGGCGCGCGAACAATATGATTTTGGTGCAAGCCCGATAAATATCATCCAAAGCCTTATGGAAATTGCCCACGAAATTTCAAAATATTTCGTTATGGGCGATGATTATAAAGAAATTGAAGGCCAAATTGGCATGGCGCGTATCGCCGCCCTTGCTGGGCAAACTTCAAAACTTGCAATCGGGCGTCTATGGCAAATGCTTTTGACCGGCATTGAAGAGAATAAACGCGCGCCCGACCCGATGCAGGCGCTTGAAATGTGTCTTATCCGCCTTTGCGGCGCAAGCAATATGCCAAGCCCTGAAGATTTGGCGCGCATTGTTGCAGGTGAAAATTTTAACGCAGGAAATGGCGGCAATGCCCCAAGTGCGCCGTCGAATGCGCCCAAAGCCTATAAATTTGCCAACTATGAAGAAATGCTTCACGCCCTTGAGGTTGATGGTAATGAGCGCGGCCTTGTTTCCCAACTTGAAAGATGTGCGCGCCCTGTCCGTCTTGAAGATGGTTTATTTGCTTTTGAACCAACCCATGAAGCGCCAAAATCATTGCATATGCGCCTTTCACAGGCTTTGCGCGAATTAACGGGCAAACAATGGCGCGTTTATATCGAAGAAAATGGCGGCAAAACCGTTGAAGAAATTAAAAAAGCCGAACGCGATGAATTAATGGCGCATATCAAACAAGATGCCAAAGTAAAAGCGGCGCTTAAAACCTTTCCTGGTGCAAAAATTGTTGCCATACGGGAACAAGATGAATTAAAAACTGCATAATTTTTTGAGGTTATTGAAATGATGAAAGATATTGGCGGATTGATGAAATCCATGCAGGCAATGCAAATGAAAGTTGCCGAAACCCAAAAGAAAATGGAAACTCTAACCGCCGATGGTCAATCTGGCGGTGGATTGGTTAAATTATCTTTGCAGGGCGAAAATAAACTTAGTGATATTTCGATTGATAAATCTTTGCTTGTTCCTGATGATGTGGAAATTTTGGAAGATTTAATCAAAGCCGCATTCGAAGATGCCCGCAAAAAACTTGATGAAAATCGTAAAGGCATGGAAAAAGATTTGATGGGCGGCCTAAACTTGCCGCCAGGATTTAAAATGCCGTTTTAACTGCGTTCAAGTCGCCACCTTCGCCGCTTCGCGGCTCACTCAGCGACTTGGATTTATGTGGGCAAATAATTTTGAAAAGCGTGGTTTTCAAAATTATTTGACATTTTTGTTTAAAAAAAGCCCCCGAAACTCGGGGGCTTTTTTTTATTGTTTTTGGAAAACTATTCTTCGGTTTTCTCTGCTGCTTTTTCGGCGGCTTGTTTGGCTTCTAGGTCTTCGCCGGTTTCTTGGTCAACCGCTTTCATTGAAAGGCGGATTTTGCCGCGATCGTCAAAGCCCATAAGTTTCACTTTTACAGTGTCGCCTTCTTTTACAACATCAGAAACTTGCGCAACTTTTTTCGGTGCAAGTTGTGAAATGTGAACAAGGCCATCTTTTGAACCAAAGAAGTTTACGAATGCGCCAAAGTCCATAACTTTAACCACTTTACCTTCGTAAATATGGCCAACTTCGGCTTCATCAGTGATGCCGCGAATCCATTTAACCGCTGCGTCAATTTTCTCTTGCTCATTTGATGCAACTGAAACTGTACCATCATCTTCGATAGAAACTTTTGCGCCAGTTTTTTCAACGA
>CAZKYS010000064.1:0-13814 GCA_964557085.1 uncultured Caulobacteraceae bacterium | reverse complement strand
TTCAAAGGCCGTGAGGTTGTAAAGGATGTTTCTTTATCACTACAGCGCGGTGAAGTTCTTGGGCTTTTGGGCCCAAATGGCGCGGGCAAAACTACGTGCTTTTATATGATTACTGGCCTTATTGCGGCGGATTTTGGCAATATTTCGATTGATGGCAAAGATGTTACCCAATTGCCAATGTATGTTCGCGCAAGAATGGGGCTTGGCTATTTACCGCAAGAGCCGTCAATTTTCCGCGGCCTTTCAGTTGTTGATAATATCATGGCGGTTCTTGAAACCACAAATTTATCAAAAGACGAACAAATTAAGCGCGCCGATGAATTATTAAGCGAATTGAATATTCAAAAACTGCGTAACCAACCTGCCCCAACTTTATCAGGTGGTGAACGCCGCCGCCTTGAAATTGCGCGCGCATTGGCAACAAACCCAAGCTATATTTTGCTTGACGAACCATTTGCTGGGGTTGACCCACTTGCAATTTCTGAAATTCGTACTTTGGTTAAATACTTAAAAGGGCGCGATATTGGTGTTTTGATTACCGACCATAACGTTCGCGAAACCCTGCAAATCACCGATAGAACCGCAATCATTGCCGATGGGCGCCTATTATTTGAAGGCACATCAGAAGAAGTTTTACATAATGATGATGTTCGTCGCTATTACCTTGGCAAAGACTTTTAAGCCTTAAAATTTTCGCGCAAAAACACCGCCAAAACTTAACAACAAGTAAAAACTGACATTTTTTCAAGCGCTTAATAGCGTTAGTTATAATTTATTTACCACTTTTAGCACAGATAAAAGTAATTTGTTAAAAGTTCTATGCAATTATCAGGCCACGATAATTGGATAAAGCGTTTATCTAAGCTGAAAAGGTAAAGTTCTAAATGGCAATAGCCCCAAGAATGGAGATAAGGCAGGGTCAATCACTTGTGATGACACCGCAATTGCAGCAAGCGATTAAGATTCTGCAATTCTCTAGCGTTGAACTTTCCGAATATATCGAGCAGGAGCTTGAAAGAAACCCTATGCTTGAACGCGTAGAGGATGAAAATTCAAGCGATGAAATAAGCGCGGATAATAATGATACAAGCGTAAGTGAACTTTCAATTTCCGAAGATAGTGGCGACCCAAATGCCGAAGGTTCAATCGATGCATCATATGAAGACCTATATTCAGATGCCGATATGCCAGCCGTTGAAGCAATTGGTTCAAACATTGACTGGTCAAAATCAGGTGACGGACGTCATTATGATGATTTAGAAGGCATTGAAAACACATTATCATGTGAAATAAGCCTGCATGACCATTTAGAAGCGCAAGCCGCCCTTGCCTTTGATAATCCACAAGACAAATTAATCGCCGCATATTTAATCGATTTTGTTGATGATGGCGGCTATTTGCGCGCCGATTGCGAAGAAGCAGCCACCAATCTTGGGGTTTCAAACGAAAAAATCGAAGAAATTGTTCAAACTCTTCAAGGTTTTGACCCAGTGGGGATTTGTGCCCGCAATGTTGAAGAATGTCTTTCGGCACAATTAAAAGAAAAAGATAGATTTGATCCAGCAATGCAAAAGCTTGTTGAAAATCTTGATCTTTTGGCAAAACGTGATCTGCGCCAATTATGCAATATTTGCGAAGTCGATGGCGAAGACATGGCGCAAATGATAAGCGAAATTCGCGCCCTTACCCCAAAACCAGGGGCCGCATTTGGAAGCAGCGTTACATCGGCGATTGTTCCCGATGTTTATGTTCGTGAAGCCCCAAATGGCATGTGGGTAGTTGAACTAAATACCGATACTTTGCCGAAAATCTTGGTGAATAATGCATATTGTGAAACTGTCTCGCGCAATGCACGCACAGAAGATGAAAAATCTTATATTACAGAATGCCAAAATGATGCTTCTTGGCTTGTAAAATCTTTGGATCAACGTGCACGCACAATTCTTAAAGTTGCCAAAGAAATAGTCCGCCGCCAAGATGGGTTTTTAACCTATGGCGTGTCACATTTGCGCCCATTGGTTTTAAAAGATGTTGCGCAAATAATTGAAATGCATGAATCAACTGTAAGCCGTGTTACTTCTAATAAATATATTGCAACACCGCGCGGCACTTTTGAACTTAAATATTTCTTCTCAACAGCTATTAATTCATCTTATGGCTATGAATCACATTCATCTGAGGCGGTAAGGCATCAAATTAAAACCCTTATTGATGATGAAAAACCAATTGCGCCTTTATCTGATGATGCAATTGTTGATATTCTAAAAGAAACTGGAATTGATATTGCCCGCCGTACGGTTGCCAAATACCGCGAAGCAATGCGCATTCCATCTTCGGTGCAACGCCGCCGCGCAAAAATTGGATAATGCAAGTTATAAATATTTAACCTTATTTTTGCTTTTTGTGACAGATTTAAGAAAATTATCCCTTGCGAGTTTAAGAATGATTGCTACATTAAATGTGCGGTGCATTAAACCGTGCATCGCCTCATACTATAAGGAGGTTTATATGACCCAATTGCGAATTCGTGTTACTGGCAGAAATGTTGACGTTGGCGAAGCACTTCGAGAGAAGATAGAGGGTGATTTAACCAATGGTATTGCACGATACGCAAGCTCGCGCGATGGCGAAGCAATCGTCACTTTAAGTAAAGAACGTCACCTTTTTGTTGTCGAAGTTCTGCTTCATCTTGATTCAAAAGTTAAAATGGAATCAAAAGCAGAAGCCGACGACCCGCATAAAGCATTTGCCCAAGCACTTGATAAAATTGAAAAAAGGGTAAGACGCAATAAAAGAAAACTTAAAGATCACCATCACACAGGTATCAAGCAATTGGACGTTGCTGAATAGATTGCTTGCAAAATATTATACTTTCGGTTAATGCGACGCCGCTTTAATGCAAGCGGCGTACGCTTCATTATTTCGAATTTGGCCAATAAAAACGGCCGTTTAAAACCTAGTATGGTTAAGTTTTTGAAAGCGAAATATTATGCCTAATTTAGGCGATTTATTAAAACCCGAAGCAATCATTTTCCAAGCAAGCGGTGAAGATAGACGCGACATAATGCGTCAAATGACTGAGGCGGCGAGCAATGCTTTTGGTGTTGATGCAGGATTAACGCTAGAAGCCGTGATGACACGTGAAGCCTTGGGCGGAACTGGCGTTGGCGAGGGTGTGGCTGTTCCACATGCGCGCATAAGCGGCATTGAGCGCACGCACGGCGTTTTTGCGCTTTTAAAAACCCCTGTTGATTTTGAAAGCCCAGATGGCAAACCTGCCGACCTTGTATTCATGCTTTTATCGCCTGAAGAATCAGGGGCAAACCACCTTAAAGCCCTTGCAAAAATCACCCGCCTTTTGCGCCAAAGCAACGTACGATCCGCTTTACGCGCCGCCCGCTCCCAATCTGCATTACACGCATTATTATTGGACGTAGAAACCAGCCAAGTAGCGTAATTTAGTTTTTATCGTTTCAATAATTTAGACAAAAAATCATCGTGGCTTTGGGCGTTTTTAATGTCCTTTGCAATTGCGCTTGCAACGTCATTGATGATTCGTGTTGAAAAATCATTGGGAATTGTTTCCAGTACTGGCAATTGGTATTCTTGCGTAAGCCCCATACCAACCATTACAGATACCCATGACCCTGCCCTAAACAAGTCTGTTTGACTTGTGAAAACTTTGCCTTGCTGTTTGAAAATTTCAATTTTGTTTTTCAAACTATCTGGAACTTGCATATTGGTCACATAATTCCAAAACTCGCTATCATTACGCTTAGAAACATAATAGTGTAGAATTATAAAATCCCTTATTTCTTCGATATCTGTAATGAATTTTTGATTATAATGTTGGCGCAAATATTCATAATCATTGGTTTGCGGCAAATGTTCAAAAAACTTAAAAATGCTTGCAATAACAAGGTGAATAGCCGTTGATTCCAAAGGTTCCAAAAAGCCAGATGCAAGCCCTAAGGCAACGCAATTTTTTACCCATGTTTCTTTTCGTCTTCCTGCGCGAAAATTTATTTTGCGAATATCTGCAAGTGGTTTTGAATCCAACGCATTTATCAAAACATTTCTTGCGCTTTCTTCATCCGTATGACGCGAAGAATAGACATAGCCATTACCAATTCTTGATTGCAAAGGAATTCTCCAAGTCCAACCAGCTTCGCGCGCAGTTGATAAAGTATATGGATTAAGCGGAGAAATTGTTTCGCTTGGTACAGCAAGCGCAGTATCAACAGGTAAAAAATCTGTCCAATCTTCGTAATTTGAACCAAGGATTTTATCAATTAATAGAGCGGAAAATCCAGTACAATCGAAGAAAAAATCACCACTAACTTTACGCCCATCTTTCAAATTTAAAGTTTTGATTTGGCCACATTCATCCTGTTCAACATTATCAATAGTTCCAATAATGTGGTTTACGCCCTTTGCCTTACCATAGCCCTTCAAATATTCAGCGAATAGGCCTGCATCAAAATGATAAGCATAATTCAGCCAATTACGTACCGATTGACCATTTTTATCAGGTAAAGCGAATTTATTGTTTTGAGCAGCGACCGCACATATTGATATATCATATAATGACGGAATATCGCTTTTTTGATGTCTTTGTTGAAGCCAATGAAGATATAGAGCTGAATTTTCAACTAATGGCCCAAAATCGCCAAAGGGGTGCCAATAGTCACCGCCAATATGTGACCAATCCTTAAAACGAATTGCTAATTTATATGTGGCGTTCGTCTCTTTGATAAAATCCGCCTCATCTATATTTAAAAAGCGCAATAAGTCTTGAACAGAGGGGATTGTTGCCTCACCTACACCAACTATTGGTATATCACTGGATTCTATTAAGGTAATTTTATAGCCACCTTTTGGTGTCTTTAATAAAATACGCGCAAGACATGAAGCTGCAATCCAACCCGCAGAACCACCACCAACAACAACGTATTCTTTGATAAATTGCCCCATTTTCCACCTCTTGCCCCATTGCAATTATATTGTCTTGGGATATTAATTATATCAATATGTAAACGTTTACATTATTTTCAAAATCTAATTTGGTAAAGACAAAAAAACTGCGGCATTTTGAATATTTTTAAGGGCGCGAAAAATGCAAAATCAATTGATAAAAAAAATGGTGATTGTTGGCGGTGGAACTGCCGGCTGGATGACTGCGGCATTATTGGGCAAATTACTGATGGGAAAAATCCAAATTGAGCTTGTTGAAAGCGATGAAATTGGAATAATTGGCGTTGGCGAAGCAACTATACCTGCGATAAAAATATATAATCAATTACTTGGTTTAAACGAAGTAGAAATGATGAAAGCAACACAAGGCACTTTCAAACTTGGTATAGAATTTGTTGACTGGTGCGATAAGAATACAACCTATATTCATGGGTTTGGAAAAGTTGGGACCGACCTTTTGTGGATGCGCACTTATCAGTTTTGGTCTAAATTAAAAGAAAAAGCCAAATTAAAAGAATTAGATAATTATTCTTTGGGCGTTGTCGCGGCGCGTATGAATAAGTTTGCAATGCCAAATGGTCAAGATTTAAACTCGCCAATGGCAGATTTTGATTATGCCTACCAATTTGATGCAGCTCTATTTGGCCAATATCTGCGCAAAATTGCCGAAAGTTACGGAGTAAGGCGAACAGAAGGCAAAATAATCAAAGTTAATGTTAATACTGAAAACGGCTTTATTGAATCTTTGGATTTGGAAAATGGAAACAAAATTTGGGGCGACTTATTTGTCGACTGTTCTGGCGCGCGCGGTCTTTTAATTTCACAAACATTAGGATCTGAATTTGATTCATATTCAAAATATTTATTATGCGACAGCGCATATGCAATTGGTTGTACGAATGCAAATGAATTGACGCCATATACACGCTCCACAGCGCTTGAAAGCGGATGGCAGTGGCGTATACCATTACAACACCGTATTGGTAATGGTCACGTATTTTCAAGCAATTATATTAGCAATGAAAAAGCACTGGATAGATTATTGAATAATCTTGACGGGGAAATTTTAAACGAACCTAAATTAGTAAAATTCACACCAGGAAAAAGAAAAGAAGTTTTCAAAAAAAATTGCGTTGCAATAGGGCTTTCTAGTGGCTTTTTGGAACCTTTAGAATCAACTTCTATTCACCTAATACAAACTGCGATCTTACGTCTAATATCGCTCTTCCCTTCAAACAGATTTTCACAAACTGATATTGACGAATATAATCGCCAAACCGAAATTGAATATGAATTTATCCGTGATTTTATTATTGCCCATTATAAAGTTACAAACAGAAGCGATACTGAATTTTGGAAATATTGTAAGAACATGGAAATTCCAGATAGTTTATCACAAAGGCTTAATCTTTTTAAATCTTCTGGGCGCTTCTTTCAAACTGATAATGAGTTATTCAAGGAAGAAAGCTGGGTTCAAGTTCTGTTAGGGCAAGGATTAGAAATCAATCCAGACCCTATGACAAATCTTATCCCAGATGATGATTTAGTTTCATATTTAAAAAATATTGAATATGTCATTCTTGAGAATGCAAAATCTTTCATTCCTCACGCAGATTTTATAAAAAATTATTGCAAAAGCGACATTTTAAATTAATTCCAACTTAAAAAGATATTAAAAATCAATATACTACACCATTGTATGCATCAAAATTAACTGGCTTATAATTTTATTGACAAGCTTTCTGTAAACGTTTACACAAATAGGAATATAAAATTTAGTTATAAAAATATTTTAATCGGAGGAGGCGCAGTTGATGTTTACACGTAAGGTGTAACAAAGCTGGGTTCTGTTATAATAAATGCGCAAACGTTTACTCACCCCTCCGTTAAAACAGTTTTCGAATTATCGAAACTAAGTTCGCGAAGAAGCTTTCTGAGGGAGGAATTGAATGAGATGCTTCAATAAAATTAAGTTACTAAGCGTAAGCGCTTCGGCTTTTGCGTTAAGCACGGCTGTTGGTTTTGCGCTTATGACATCAACACCTGCAATGGCTGTTGAAACCACATCAGGTTTACAAGGGCATGTAATGTCCGCCCCTGCTGGTACTAAAGTAACCGCAACAAACGTAGACAATGGTGCAAAAGCAACTGTAAGTGTTCAAGCTGATGGTTCTTATAGCATTGTTGGATTAAGGCCAGGTACGTACAATGTAACCTTCAAATCACCAGATGGTAAGGTTTTAAACGAATCGGTTCTTTTGACCGTTGGTGAAACCACTTCTTTGACTTCTGATATGTCAAAAGCAACAGAAGTTGTTACTGTTATCGGCCGCAGAAAAGAAGTTAGAACTTCAGAGGTTGCAACTTCAGTTTCAAAAACACAAATTGAAACTATCCCGCAAAATGGTCGTAACTTCTTGTCATTTGCTGCTTTAGCACCGGGTGTTTCATATTCAACTGATCCTGAACGCAAAGTGGTTCAAGCGGGTGCTTCGAGTGCAAATGCTGTAAACTTATTTATCGATGGTATGAGCCAAAAGAACCAAGTTCTTCAAGGTGGTATCGCTGGTCAAGATGCTTCACGTGGTAACCCTTTCCCACAAGACGCAATTCAAGAATATAAAGTTTCAACACAAAACTTTAAAGCTGAATATGAGCAGGCTTCTTCTGCGATTATTACTGCGGTAACAATCACAGGTACTAACAAATTCAAAGGTTCTGTTTTTGGAAACTACCAATCTAAAAGCATGATTGGTCAGCCATATTATGAACGTGCAAATCCAAAACCTGATTTGTCAAATAAAGAATATGGCGCCACAATGTCTGGCCCTATCATTAAAGATAAATTGTTCTGGGCGGCTTCTGCCGAAATACGACACGATAGCAGACCTGCTGATTCTGTTGTTATGCCTACCGTAACACAAATGCTAGCAGACCCATCAACTGGAATCGTAACTCCAACTATGTCTGCTTTAGCAAGTGCACTTGCCGCTAAATACAATGGTTCTTTTGCGAAAGATTTTAACCAAGATACTTATTGGGGTAAATTAACTTACCTTATGAGTGATGCTGACACTTTTGATCTGGAATTAAAATCACGTAAAGAAGATGACCTTCGTGGCTTTGGGGGCACAATTGCTTTTGAACGTGGAAATTCACAAGCCCAAGATGAAAAACTTGCATTGTTAAAATGGCGTCACCGCGGTGAAAACTTTGTAAATGAAGCATCTTTGTCTTACCAAAAAAATAATTGGGGTCAAAGACCAACTACTGATGGCCCAGCAATTACACTTGTAAAAACACCAAGCACAGATTTAAATAAAATTGCTGCAACATTTGGTGGAATTCCATATGCACAAGACAAAAACCAAATTAACACTACTTTGAAAGATGAAGTAACCTTATCTAACATTGATTGGCATGGTCGCCATACAGTGAAAATTGGCGGTAAAATTGCACGTTATGAATATGAAGCATCTGAAGCAATTCCTGTTTCAAACCCTGAGTTTCTGTATGATGTTGGCACTTATGTTCTTGGTGGAAATAACATACCAATTGCGGCAAAAGTGATGGATGGTAATCCATTATTAGGCGCGGTCAATACTCAATTAGGTGCATATATCCAAGATGATTGGGTTTTAGATCAACATTGGACATTCAACCTTGGTATTCGTTGGGATTATGAAACCAATATGATGAACAACAAATGGGTTACCCCATCTGATGTTGCGGCAGCTTTACGCGCACATGTTGGATTTAATAAAGCATATAATGCAAATGACTTTATCTCAAACGGTTCAAATCGTGAATCACCTACTAACTTATTCCAACCACGCCTAGGTTTCTCTTATGACGTTCATGGCGATAGTGATATGGTTGTATTTGGTGGTATTGGTCGCTATTATGATCGTAATATTTTTGATGCTGCACAATTGGAAATGCGCCGTCAAACCATCCACAACGCGCAATTGAATTTCTATACAGGCGCAACATCACCAAATCCAAATGATAATAGTTATGTAAAATGGCAATCTGACTTTTTTACAAACCCTCAATTGATGGTTGATAAAGCAAAGAACCAAAACATAAGGGGTGAAATTTTTGCAATTAATAATAATGTAAAAGTTCCATATAATGACAAGTTCAGCCTTGGTATCCGCAAAAAGTTTGGAAAAATCCAAACTCAAGCAATTGTTGAACATGTTGAAGGACATGATTTATTCAACTGGGTATTGGGTAACCGCCAAGCAGACGGAACATGGGGCAACGCATGGGATGGCACACATGGCGATCAATTCCAAACCCAACCATGGGGCGATGGCGTTCCAGGATATGGCAATTTGCTTGTATCAAGATCAGACCGTAGAAATCGCCAAACTTCATTATATCTAACTGCTGATAAAGCATATACCAAAAACGATGGTTATGGCTGGACCGCAAAATTAGAGCTTAATGACGCCGAAGCAACAGGTCACAATGATGTGTTTATGTTCGATTATGCAAGTGCACCGGCAAGCGGTTGGCATTATGCTGAAGGTGTAAACCCATGGGCATTCTATGGAACATTTATCAAAGACTTGCCTTGGGATATCCGCCTATCTGGAATTGTGAACCTACGTCGTGGAACGCCTTTCCAACAAATTGGCTTCTTTGATAATGGCGCAGGTGGAACTACTTTGCGTACTATTGACGCTAACTTATTACCACGTGAGAAAATTGGCTTTAAGCAAATTGACTTTAGACTTTCTAAAGAATTCAATATGCCAAATGGCAATACTTTGATTGTTGAAGGTCAAGTCTATAACGCGTTTGATTGGGTTAATAAGAAATATTCTGGCTGGACTGGTGGTTTCACGCCAGCAGGTGGAAAACCATCTTATGCACCAGACCCTTCTCAAGAAGGTCCACCACGTACTTACATGGTTGGTCTAAAATACAAATGGTAATTTAAATTGACCGCCCAAGAGGCAGGCGGTCAGTTTATTCTTAATGTCGCCATGACCCCAGCATGGCGACATTTTTATTTCTACCACTCGCCAATATTTGGCAAAGATTGCCATGGTTCTTGGGGCACAAGTGAATTGCCTTTTTGCAAGATTTCAATTGAAATATTATCAGGGCTACGCACAAAGGCCATTTGCCCATCGCGCGGCGGGCGATTAATTATAATGCCCATGCTTTGTAAGTGCGAACAATAATCATAAATATTATCAACTTCATAGGCAAGGTGGCCAAAATTTCGACCACCTTTATAATTTTCAACATTTCCATTTTCATCAGGCCAATTATAAGTAAGCTCAACATGTGGTGCGCCGCGTTTTAAATCAGTCGCAATGGCGCTTTCCATATCTTCATCTGCACTAAGAAACACAAGTGTGAAGCGACCTTTTTGGCTTTCCATGCGCCTAACTTCTTTTAGGCCAAGGCCATCACAATAAAATCTCAATGCTTCGTCAAGGTTTTTCACCCTAACCATTGTATGTAAATATCGCATATTATTCCTTCCGATTGACATAAAAAATAAAATACATTGATTGTATCTTCATACAAAGCATCAAACACTTGCTCAAATCAAAGCTTTCACTTATGTCAAATGCAACGCACCCGTAGCTCAGCTGGATAGAGTAGCGCCCTCCGAAGGCGTTGGTCGGACGTTCGAATCGTCTCGGGTGCGCCACTCCGTTCAAAACTCCACCCTCGCGGCTTCGCCGCTCACTCGGAGTTTTGGTTTCAACTGGAGAGAAATTTTCAAAAAGCGTGGTTTTTGAAAATTGCTCACACTTTGGTTTTTTGCTCACTTCGTTCGCGTTTTCGATTGAACTTTATAAGGTAGGTGCACCACTCTCTCAAATTCCCACCCTCGCGCTTCAAAATCAATCAAGGCATTAATTCTACTGACAAAACACAAATGGTGCGACAATATAAAGCGGGGCGATAATATTCTTTAAAAACAAACACTTGTTAAGCAAAATATGTGCCTTAAGCATTTTACCTCAAATCAAGCATTTCAAATTAACCAAATTTAAAGCGACCTACAATCTATGATAGATATTAGTGCTTTTCTATTCTGATAGCTTAAATAGTGCGTGCTTTAAAAATGAAAATTTCTTTTAAACTTGAAAACATATCTTTAAATTATAAATTACTTGGGATCATTATTATTGCCTTATCGGCTATGACGATTGGCACTTTGTTTGCCCTTATTGATGCGCGCTTTAATATGATTAGAGATAGAAAAGATATGACTTTTCATAGTGTTGAAGTTGCACAAAGCATTGTTAATTCTAACATCAACAAGCAGAAGCAGGGCCTTCTTACTATTGAGCAAGCACAGAAAGAGACTTTGGAAACCATAAAATCGCTGCGATATGATAATAATAATTATTATTTTATAATCGATAATAATTCCAAAATGATAATGCAGCCGCTTTCTCCTGAATTGAACGGAAAAGATGTTTCACAAACCAAAGATGCAAAGGGTAAAAATTATTATCAAAGCATGGTGCAATTGGTAAAAAATCAAAAGCAGGGCCATGTTGAATATTCACTTGCCAAGCCTGAAAGCAAAAGCAAAAAATCATTTCCTGTTATGTCATATGTAACCCAAACCAATGCTTGGGGTTGGATAATTGGAACATCAATTTTTATTGATGATGTTAATGCCGATTTTTTCAAAGCCATTACAAAATTTGGAACCTTACTTTTTATTGCAGGCATAATTTATGTTTGGGTTGGCGTTTATATTGGTAATGATATCAAAAGATCGCTTAGTGAGATTTCTAATGGCATCGATACTTTGGCGGATGCAAAGAACCTAAACCTTCACATCACAAATCGCCAAGATGAAGCAGGTCAAATGGCGCGCGGCCTTTTGCATCTTAATAAAAAACTTCATGAAGCGCGTGAACTTGAAAAAGACCAATTAAAAAATGCCCAACTTAAAATCGAACAACAAGAAAAGCTTGAACGCGAAATATCAAATTTTGAATCAAAAACCCAAAAAATACTTGAAAGCGTAAATGATTTTGCATCTAATCTTTATGCAACTTCAGAGCAAATGGGCAATATTGTTGGCGATGTTAATATGCGCGCACAAAAAGTTGCGGGCGCGTCATCTGAAACCTCTAATAATATTAAAAATGTTGCAATTGCAGCCAGTGAAATGTCAAATTCAGTGCAGCAGATTTCACAACAAACCAATTATTTTGAAAATGTAATTCGTGATGCAGTTTACCAAACCCAGCAAGCTGATAAAACATCAATAATGCTTGAACATGCGGCTCTAAGAATTGGTGAGATTGTTGAAATCATCCAAAAAATTGCCGGCCAAATCAATCTTCTTGCCTTAAATGCAACCATAGAATCAGCGCGCGCAGGAGAAGCAGGACGTGGCTTTGCCGTAGTTGCAAGCGAGGTTAAATCTTTAGCAAGCCAAACGGAACACGCAACACATGAAATTTCACAAAATATCGATAATATTAAAAATGTATCCACCGAAGTTATTAAATCTCTTGGCGCGATTAAAACTTCAATTGAAAGTGTTTGTGGCATTTCCAACAAAATATCGTCTGCGGTGAATGAACAAAGTGATGCCACACATAATATTGCAAATAATATGCAAAATGCATCAAACGGAACAGATATGATTGATGCAAGCATTAATGAAGTAAGTGAATTCTCCCTTGAAGCAAATAAATCTGCGATTGAAACAAAAGAGGCTGCAAAATTATTGTCACAAAATACAAGCCTATTAAGCCAAGAGATAAGCGATTTCTTAAATAATGTTAGGGCTGCATAATTATAAAAACCCTAAAAGTTTATTTTTTCAACATTTGAATATTTTTATGCATAATTTTTTGGCAAATAGTATTTTATCAGCAATTATATTTTTTATTCCAGATATTTTTTTGACTTATTTTTCAGCTAATGGCACAAATAATTATCACTTTATGTGAGTTTCCTTCCTCGGAACAATCGAAAATTTGGACAAATTTCGAAACTATGCCCTTAGTGATTTGCATCCTCCCCGCAAACCCTAAGGGCATTTATTTTTATTGCGACTAAAAATACAATTGCCAAATTTGAATAAATGTGCGCATCATAATAAATCATTATATTTGGATAGATTGTAAGGCTAAAATGTTGCTTCGTGATGACGAGAAGTCGCGAAAAAAAATGTTCAACTTTTTAATTCGCCACTTAATTATTGGTGTCGTAACAGGTTGGGTTATTTTAAGCGTTTTTATTATTTTGGATATCGCAAACTTAAGAAGCCTTGCAATAGCAACTGGCGCTGGGGCGATTGTATTTCCTTTATTATATGCATTTTTTGCAATTACCTTTGGCTCTGCGGCGATGGGAATTGGCATAATGGGTATTAATGATGACGACGATAATGATAATGATGGGCACCATATAAATATTTTGCCAACCTTCCATCAATTGTCGCCAGTTAAAGTTCAAACCAAAAAAAGATAATTTTTAAGCTTCTTTATAGTCTGTATTCCATCCCCGTTGCAGACATTATAAATGATGCAATGAATGACTTTGCGCGAATCGCATCATAAGTATTTCATATTTTTTTGGGGGCATTGATGCAAAATCCGTTTGGAAAACGTTCAAAAGATGAAGATGTAACAATTGTTGAAAGCGAAATAATAAGCGTCAATCGCAAAGAAACTCGCCCGATAATTGCGATTGTGAAACTTCCACATTTTGGTGATTTACCGCTTCCTGCTTATGAAACTATGCAATCTGCGGGTATGGATTTGCGCGCTGCAATTGGTGAAGATGAAAAAATTATTATGCCAAGTGGTTCGCGGGTTTTGGTTCCAACAGGT
>CAZKYS010000063.1:0-14103 GCA_964557085.1 uncultured Caulobacteraceae bacterium | reverse complement strand
TAATATTGCAGTTTTTTCGCCGCTATTTTGTGCTTTTTGCGCATTTTCATTTTTAGTCTGTGAAACTGCTTTATTACACGAAGCAAACGCCATACTTACGCATATTGCGCTTACTATTAATGACTTTTTCATTAAAAACTCCCGAATCAAATTCTTTGTATCTTTATATTAGCAATGGAAATGTTAATTTTATGATTAATTATAATTGCCTTTGCGCACCATTTTGGCAACGATTGGATCGGTGATAACTCTTATGTCACTAGCGCGCTGCCATTCAGGGGTTTTGCGCTCTAAATTTTTCATTGCAACTTGTGAAAAACGATTGGCACGGGCAAAATCACCCAAGAAAAAAGCCTCCTCGGCGGTTGCGAGGCGGGCAAGACCTGCTTTACCCTGACGATCAGCCACAATTGCCAATTGATTCCATGCGAACGCATTTTCAGGTTCATATCTAATAGCATTTTTAAGCGCAGCATCGGCTTTTTCGTATGATAATTTATCATTTTGAGCGATATATGCACGGGCAAGACCAACATATAATAATGATTCTTTTGGCGCTAATTGTGTTGATTTTTCATAATAGGCAATCGCATCTTTGGATTTATTATTTTCAAATAAAATTTGCCCCATTAATTCATTGAAATATGGGTTATTTGGTTCTTGGGAAAGTAATTTATCCAAAGTTGAAACAGCCATTTGCAAATCAGGTGCGCGGTAAAAAGCGATGGCACGGGCGTATAATGATGGTTTTGAATTATCACGATAATTATATTTTAAATATGTTTGTTCAGATGTTGAAACAAAGCCAAAAATTTTGGCCTGTATCATTTTAAACTGGTCTATTTCCGCTTGTGTGTCTTTTGTATTGGCATATTCAGATTTTGATAATTTGGTTTGTAGTGCCAAAATCCTGTCACCTGACAATGGGTGGGAGCGAAAATATGGTTCTTTTCGCGCATCACTCATAACCTCATTATAGCGAAATTTTTCAAAAAAATCGACCAAACCTTGTCCAGATTGATGGGTTTTTTCAAGATATTGAAGGGCAGCTTGGTCAGCGCTCGCTTCTTGTATTCTTGTATATGTAAAGAATGACAAAAGGGCGAATTGTTGTGAACTTGCTAAAAGTGCGGCCCCTGCATCGGGCGCACCCGCCGCGATCGCAGCGATGCCAAGCGCAATACTTATGTAAGCAGGAACCATTGCCGCGCGCTCGGCCTGTGTTGAACGCGCAAGGTGGCCACCAGCAATATGACCAGTTTCATGCGCGATGACACCTTTTAATTGTATAGGTGCTTTTGCATCAAGAATTATCCCAGTGTTCAAAAACATTTTTTGACCATCAGTCACAAATGCATTTAAGCTTTTATCATTAACAATATAAATTTGAACATCTTTTGGATTAAGGCCAGCAGCAGCAAAAATTGGGTCGCTATAACCCCTAATTGTATTCTCTATCTCTGCATCACGAATAAGTGATTGCGCCATTGCAGGCGCATTTATAAAATTTGATAAGATGAAAACAAAAAATGCCAAAAAAAGGCGCATACACAACTCTTGATCCAAAAATTCTATGGCAATTTAACCATATTCATTTTAAATTGACACTAAAAAATTGGCAATATTATGGTTTATTGTGCAACTTTTTCTAATAGATCAGTATTGTAATAATTTGCCTGTGCGATTCTTATCATTTTATCGTAGGTTGCATTATCAACATTAGGGGTGCGTGATAAAAGCCATAAATATTTACCACTTGGTTCGCCGATGATTGCATATGTGTGATTATCATCAACGCCTAAAATATAATAATTACCTTTACCTTTAGGAAGCGGGATTGGCGCAAAATTTACCGCCAAAACATTGTTACCATTAACAAATTTTGCCACACCTTTTGCAACATTTTGTTTGTTTGTTTTTGAATTTATGCATGAGTTTAAAACCTCAACACTATTGTCTTTTTTAAGGCTATATTGTGCCGTAACCTTTATACAATTTTTTTCAAAACTATTTGGATACCGGGCAATTTCATACCATTTCCCCAAATATTTTTCCGTGACAACATTATTCGCAGGTGAAAGTGGTGGGGCATCCTTTGGACGCCCATTCACCGAAGAACATGAAATTAAAAATAAAAGCGAAAAAATTAATGTCTTATTCTTCATCATTTGCACCAAAAAGTTTAGAGGCATTACGTGCCCACCAACCAGTTTTACGTTTGGTTGGTGCTTTTGGTTCACTATTTTCTTCTTGCTTTGGTTCAGCTTCTGATTTTATTTCAACTTGCGATTTTTGTTTCGGTTTTGGTTGTTTTACAACAACTTCATCAGCCACAGTTTCGCTAATTGGTGGGGCATCTTCTGCTGTTTTTGCCTTT
Organism: uncultured Caulobacteraceae bacterium; assembly: GCA_964557085.1. Taxonomy (GTDB): domain Bacteria; phylum Pseudomonadota; class Alphaproteobacteria; order Caulobacterales; family Aquidulcibacteraceae; genus Pseudaquidulcibacter. The sequence continues at coordinate 11,726 of CAZKYS010000063.1, read as the reverse complement.
GAAGTTTTGCGTGGTTTGCGCGCAGGTTTTTTCTTAGGCTCGTTAGAATCTTCATCAGAAGCATTATTTTCAACTTGCGCCTCAATTACAGGGGCGGTTACCGCTTCTTGTTCGATAATTTCATTTGATGGGTTTGAATTATCGGGTTTTTCAGCATCATTACGAATTTGTTTGTCGCGGCGGTTGCGACCAAATAATCTTGAGCGTTTACGGCCACGTCTTTGATTATTTTGTTCAGTATTTTCACCGGAATTATTTTCGTCAGTTTCAGCAACCTCATCAGAAGAATCTTCTTTAATTTCTGCCTGATTTTCAGTTGAAACCATTTCGATTTCTTTTGTTTCACCACGGCGCCCACGACGTCTTTGACGACGGCGTTTATTGCGGCTTGGCGTGATTGTTTCTTTTTCTTCTTTTTCTTCTTGTGTATCTGCTTCGTCATCAAATTCAGGGATGATTTCATCCTCTTCATCATCATGCGAAGATGTTTCAATGTCTTTTAAATATGCAAAACTTGCATCAGATTCTTCAATTTCATCACCGTGATTAATGATTTCCATTTCATAATGCGAATGTGCAATTTCAGAAGAAGTAATAATTCTTACGTAAATATGGCGGGCAATTTCCATTGATGCCAAATGTTTGCGTTTTTCATTCAACAAATAAAGCGCAGTATCGCTATCTGTGCGAACTTCAATTTCGCAATTTTTGCGACCACCACAGGTTGCCTCTATTTCGCGAATTATTGATGTTGCAACCGATGAAGGCGAACGAACACGGCCGAAACCTTCGCAATGTGGGCAAACATGGCTTGAGCCTTCAAGGACACCAGTGCGGCGGCGTTGACGCGAAATTTCCATAAGACCAAAGCCAGAAATCTTGCCCATTTGAACGCGCGCACGGTCAAGGCGCAATGCATCTTTCATTTTACGTTCAACCGCACGATCATTTCGCGGTTCATCCATATCAATGAAGTCAATTACAATAAGACCTGCAAGGTCACGAAGTCGCATTTGACGCGCCACTTCTTCAGCAGCTTCAAGATTTGTTTTTAATGCAGTCTGTTCAATTGATCGTTCACGCGTTGATTTGCCAGAGTTTACGTCGATAGCAACCAAAGCCTCTGTTTGGTTGATAACAATATATCCACCAGATTTAAGCTGCACCACACCAGAATGTATGTTTGACAACATACTTTCAACGCCCATGCGTGAGAATAATGGATGTGAATTTTTATATTGGTGAACCTTACGCGCATGGCTTGGAATAAGCATTTTCACAAAGTCTTTAGCTTCACGATATGCAGTTTCACCTTCAATAACTATCGAGCCTACATCTTTATTATAAAGGTCGCGAATTGCACGTTTAACTAAGCTCTCTTCTTCATGAATAAGGGCAGGGGCAACTGATTCTAATGTGCGTGTGCGAATATCATCCCATAGACGCAATAAATATTCATAATCACGCTTAATTTCTGTTTTATTGCGTTTTGCGCCCGCGGTACGGATAATTAACCCCATGCCTTTTGGAACTTCAAGGCTTGAAACAATTGATTTCAAGCGTTTTCTATCACCAACCGCAGAGATTTTACGCGAAATACCACCGCCACGTGGTGTGTTTGGCATTAAAACGCAATAACGACCAGCAAGTGACAAATAAGTAGTCAAAGCGGCGCCCTTATTACCGCGCACCTCTTTAACAGGTTGCACAAGCATGATTTGGCGGCGTTTTAAAACGTCTTGAATTTTATATTTGCGGTTTTGGGCACGGCGTGCGCGGCCTGCTTCATCATCATCTTCGCCAATTTCTTCAACTGAATGTTGTGCTTCTTCTGCAATCAATGCTTCGCGGTCAGCAATTGGGATTTGATAATAATCAGGATGAACCTCTGAAAAGGCCAAAAAGCCGTGTCGTATATTGCCAAAATCAACAAAGCAAGCCTGCAAAGACGGCTCAACGCGCGTTACTTTTGCAAGATATATATTTCCTCTAATTTGTTGTTTTGCTTTGGTTTCTACGTCAAATTCTTCTAAACTTTGGCCAGAAAGAACTACTACCCGGGTCTCCTCCGCATGGGCAGCATCGATTAACATTGTTTTTGTCATTAATGGAAACTCCTAGGGCGCGCACAATCGCAGCTTGAAAACCTTTAAAGGTATGTGCAAGGCGGCAACCCAAAATCTCATGAAAATTATAATTACGGGAACAATCCAAGCGTGATTTTATAGACGCATTATTATTTGCAATGCCAAAGTCATGCATGATTAAAAGGTCATTCGACCATTTTTTATAATCAGCAACTAAAACTGCACCGCGCACCATTGATTGTGCCCCAAAAAACTTTGCCGTAAAACACGGCCTTTGTATGCTTAGATATATTATGCAAAGCAACACATTATGAATTAGGACTAAAATCTTAAAATATCAATAGCGATTACAACATTTGATTGTAATGCCATTTTTGTGCCATTCTTATGTGAGATTACAAATAATATATTTGCCGTTAAATTAAGGTTTTGGTTATATTTATAATGGATTTTGTTTGTCATTCATTAACCATTTTTGTGCGTAGTTTTTTTCAAATCAAATGAATAAAAAATATATAATAACATTGATTATTTTTATTGCTTTAATTGTTGGGGCAATAGGTATTGGTGTTACTTTTTTGGGTAAGGCGCAGGCGCAATCTGTTCCAGCGGGTATGCCGCGGATTTTTCAATTAAGTGTTGAAAATAATGAAAATAATAATGCTTTTTTGAATATAAAATTAGATAGAAATATTAATTATAAAATATTTTCATTACCAAATCCAACGCCACGTATTGTTATTGATATGTCGCGTGTGCAATGGTCAATGGGACGCGGTGAAAGCGGAAGTATTTCTTCAAACGGTTTAATCAAACAAATACGATATGCACATAAATCGCCTACAGAATCAAGAATTGTTGTTGATTTGGCGGGGCCGGCAAGGGTTGTATCTCAAAACCTTACTAATAATGTTGGCGGAAAAATTCTTCATATTGAACTTACACCTACTAATAATGCTGTTTTTGCGTCTAATTTGCCAAAGCCAGCACAACAAGAGGCGATTAATTCTCTTCCTTCACCTATTTCACCAAAATTTGCGTCAAAAAAATATACAATTGTAATTGATGCTGGTCATGGCGGACATGATCCTGGTGCAATTGGGTTTTATCCAAATACTTTTGAAAAAAGCGTAACGCTTGCAAGTGCATTATATTTGCGTGACCAATTAAAGCGTGATCCACGATTTAATATAGTTATGACGCGCGATTCGGATGTTTTCTTACCGCTTGAACAGCGTATTATTATTGCACGCGATATTCGTGCGGATTTGTTTATATCACTACATGCTGATGCTGCCGCCCCTGGTACAAATGCGGAAGGGGCAACTGTTTACACATTAAGTGAAGAGGGCGGGGAGCGATCACGCCGCCTTCTAAATCGCGATAATTGGACTGTGGTTCCGCCAAATCGTTCACGCGATAATAATGTTACAGAGATTTTACGTGATTTAACCCAAAGGGATACAAAAAACCAATCGGCGGTTTTTGCGGAAAATATTGTTCGAAATATAAGAAATGCGGGCCCTTTAACTTCATCATCGCATAGGCGCGCAGGATTTTTTGTTCTTTTATCACCGACAACACCTGCGGTATTGTTGGAAATGGGTTTTGTAACCGATAAAGAAGACCAAGACAGATTAATAAACACAGGCTTTAGGGCAAAACAAATGGGCGGTGTTGCGCGCGCAATATCAGAATATTTTGATGGTGTTGATTTGAAAAATAAAGGTAATCATTAAAATCCGCATATATATAAAATAATATGCGAAATTCACTTTATTGACGAATAGAACCTTGGCATAAGCAATTTGAAATTACTAAATATTGACTGCGGGAATTAAATGCGCACTTTTATGAAATTGATGGCGGTCATGGTTTTGGGCTTCATAGCTTTCGGCATTATTATGCTTGTGATTATGATGTCTATGGCTATGAAAACGCTTCCTGACCATAATAAATTGGCGTCATATCAGCCTGCGGTTTCTAGTAAGGTTTATTCATCCGACGGTAAGCAAATTGGTCTTTTTGCGCGTGAAAATCGTAATTATGTGCCGCTTGAGAAAATTCCTAACCATGTTATAGCCGCCTTTATGGCTGCTGAGGATAAGGATTTCTATTCTCACAAAGGTGTTGACCCAATGGGTATTGCCCGCGCAATTATAAATAATATTGCAAGCGTGGGTGAAGGTCGCCGTATGCAAGGCGCGTCAACAATTACGCAGCAGGTTGCAGAAAACGTTCTTCTTACATCGCAAGCGAACCTTCATGGACTTGAAAAATTTGTATCAAAACTACAAGAAGCCCTTGTTTCACTTCGTATTGAAGATATTTTGACAAAAGATCAGATTATGGAAATCTATTTGAATCAGATTTTCCTTGGGTTTCGTTCTTATGGTGTGGGTGCTGCGGCGCAAACCTATTTTGCGAGACCTGTTTCAGAATTAACGATTGGACAGGCCGCATATCTTGCAACACTTCCAAAAGCGCCAAATAATTATAATTTAGTTTTGCACAAAGACCGCGCAATCGAGCGTAGAAATTGGGTTTTGGGTCGTATGTTCGCCAACGGCTTTATAACCAAGCAACAGCGTGACACTGCAATGGCGGAAACACTTGATTATACGCCGCAACCACAAGGTTCATGGACCGACCCACAAGCTGGGGAATTTGTCGAAGAAGTAAGACGCGATTTAATCCGGCGTTTTGGTAAAGATGCGCCTTATTCACGCGGTTTCCTAATAAGCACAACAGTTGATTTAGCGGCGCAACAAGCCGCGCGTTCTGCATTACAAAAAGGTTTGGATGCTGTTAACCCAAGCCGTCAACGCGGCTTTAGTGGTGCGGTTGGTATGATTACTGCTGATGCAAATTGGCAGGGTAAAATTGCCAATGCAAAATATTGGAGACCAAATCCACGTGCCGTATTTGCCGTTGTATTAGATAATGGTCAAAATTACGGCCTTCAAAACGGCAAAAAAGCCCCAATCCCACAAGCTGATAAGGATTGGACTGCACGTTCTGGAAAACCATTATCAGATGGTCAGTTGGTATGGCTTGGGAATCGCGATGATAAATCCTATCAATTATTACGTCATGAAAATATCCAAGGTGCGATTGTTAGTATGAACGCACATACTGGTTCTGTAATCGCAATGGCGGGTGGCTATGATGCCGAAGATTCAGGATTCAACCGTGCCACCCAAGCAAAACGCCAACCGGGTTCGTCATTTAAACCAATTATTTATGCCGCAGCACTTGAGCAAGGTATGACACCAGAAACCAAAGTTTCAGATAGCAAAATTAGTGGCGGCGGTTGGGGGCCTGAAAACTCAGATAAACGTTATTTTGGTGTTATGACACTGAAACAGGCACTTGTATTATCGCGTAATACTGTAACTGTTCGTATTGCGCGCCGAATTGGTATGCGCCGCGTTGCCGATTATGCACGCAGGTTTGGTGTTTATGATGATTTGCCGAATGATTTAACCATGGCGTTAGGCGCGGGTGAAACAACGGTTTTAAGAATTACTGCTGGTTTTGCGGTATTTCCTAATGGTGGTCGTTATATAAGCCCTGTATTCTTTGATAGATTGCAAGATGCACGTGGCAACACTGTTTGGCGCGCAGATAGACGCTCTTGCGCTGGCTGCGATGTAAACTTTGATCCATCAATTCCACCGCCACATCTAGAGCCTTGGGGCAAACAGGTTATTAGCCCAAGAACCGCATGGGAAATGACGGGAATTTTACGTGAAGTTGTTACCAATGGTACAGGCCGTTCTGCGCAATTCTCACACCCTGTTGGCGGTAAAACAGGTACAACAAATGATTATAAAGACGCATGGTTTGTTGGGTTTACGCCATCTTATGCAACAGGTGTGTTTGTTGGTTATGATCAGCCAAAAACTATTTATAGCGGTGCAGCGGGTGGTAAAGTATCTGCGCCAATATTCCGTAATTTCATGATGTCTATGCTTGCTGATAAACCTATTGAGCAATTTACACCATCACCAGAGGTTCTTCGTGAAATTGGTGCGCAAGAAAGACTTAATATTCTGGCGTCATTACAATCAGGTGGCACAAGCGCACCAAAGGCAGCCAAGCCAAAGGTAAGTGGCGAAAAGCCTGCTGAATCCAATGATAAAATTACAATTGATACAAATGAAGTAATTAGCGACGAACCACCACCGAAACCAAAAGACTAAAGAATTTTCGGGAGTATTTATTTTATGAAAGCCGAAATTGAGGCTTTAAACCTCGATATACAAAAATCATTGAAACTTTTAAGGCGTCGCCTTGATTGGGAAGTTTCAGAACGTAGGTTTGATGAACTTGAAGCTATGTCGCACGACCAAAATTTTTGGGATGATGCAGCGCGCGCGCAAGAACTTATGCGCGAAAAAAATAAGCTTGAAAATTCAATGTCGCTTATCAAAGAAATTGAGCGTGATTTAAAAGATAATATTGAGCTTGCTGAACTTGCCGAGATTGAAAATGATGATGATTTGGTCAATGAAGCACAAACAAATCTTGAGAAGGCAAAAGAACGCGCGGCAATTGCCGAAACTAATGCCCTTTTATCTGGTGAAGCTGATGCCAATGATTGTTATATAGAAATCAATGCAGGTGCAGGTGGAACAGAATCACAAGATTGGGCGGCAATGTTGCGCCGTATGTATATGCGTTGGGCCAATGCGAATGGTTATGGCTGCGAAGAAATTGATGAAAACCAAGGCGAAGAAGCGGGAATTAAATCTTGTACATTGCTTGTAAAAGGTGAAAATGCCTATGGTTGGTTGAAAACTGAGGCGGGGGTTCATCGTTTGGTGCGAATTTCACCATTTGATTCCAATGCACGCAGGCATACAAGTTTCGCGAGTGTTTGGACATATCCCGTAATTGATGACAATATTGAAGTTGATGTGCAGGAAAAAGATGTGCGCATTGATACTTATCGCGCATCTGGCGCTGGTGGGCAGCATATTAATAAAACTGATTCTGCCGTGCGTATTACGCACATTCCAACAGGTATTGCCGTTGCATCACAGCAAGAACGTTCGCAACATAAAAACCGCGATATTGCATGGAAAATGCTTAGGGCGCGTCTTTATGAGCTTGAACTTAAAAAGCGTGAAGCACAATCACAGGCGCTTGAAGATAGTAAAACCGATATTGGTTGGGGGCATCAGATTCGCTCTTATGTTTTACAACCATATCAATTGGTAAAAGACTTAAGAACCGAAGTTGAAACTTCAAATACTTCTGGCGTATTGGATGGCGATTTAAACGCCTTTATGGCGGCGGCACTTGCGCAGCGTGTTGAAGTAATTGGTGATGAATAAAAGCCCTGCTTATAAAACAGGGCTTTGAAATTTATTCTTCTGTCGGGGCTTGCAATGCCTTGGTTTCATTTGCAAGTGGGTCGGCAACACGTTTCGAGCGACCATCGAAATAACCACCTTCTTCGATAATTAGAACCGAATGCGTTAAATCACCTTCAATTGAACCAGAACCTGCAAGCAAAATTGTACGCGCTGTTACATTGCCTTTAACTTTACCACGTATGGTTGCAGTTTCGGCAATAATATTGCCATTAACATTGCCTTGATTACCAATTGTCAAAAGTGCGCAACCAACATCACCGTTTACGATACCATCAATTGAAATATCGCCAGATGAATTGATGCTTCCCATGATCGTCATTTGTGCAGCAATCACAGAAGCAGCAGCTTTTTGAACGTTTACAACTTCACGAACAACCGGTTCGCTATGGGTTGCTTCAACAATTGTTGGTTCGTCTTCAAATATTTTTGGCTTTTTGCCCCACATGATAACCTCTTTTAATTTAATAATTTAATTGCGCTTATTTTTTTATATCGCAACTAAAATCCCTGTTATGTAGAATCTAATTACAGTTTATATAGACTTAATTACGTCATCAATATGACCAGGGATTTTTACCTTGCGCCATATTTTTTTTATTTTTCCATCCGTATCAATCAAAAATGTTGATCTGTCCATGCCCATATATTTGCGACCATACATAGATTTTTCAACCCAAGTTCCATAAGAATTGGCAACATTAAGTTCTTCATCGCTTAAAAGATCGATTTTTAAATCATATTTTGCCTTGAATTTATCATGGCTTTTTATGCTATCTTTTGAAACACCAATGATTACTGCATTTTTAGCGGTAAATTCATCTTTCTTTTCAGAAAATTGGATTGCCTGATTGGTGCAGCCTGATGTGTCATCTTTTGGGTAAAAATAAAGAACAACATTTTTGCCGCGCAAAGTTTCAAGCGCAATTTCGCCACCGCCATCTTTTGGAAGTTTGAAATTTGGTGCTAAATCGCCGATATTCAATTCTATCATTTTATAATCCCTAATTGAAGTTTACTTTTATGTGGCGTTTTTTGCCAAGTGATAATTTAACACTGCCACCTTTTATGGCTTCACTATCAATGTTTTGTGAAACATCGGCAACACTTTTATCATCAATCTTGATACCATTACCTTTTGCAAGTCTTTTTGCTTCGCCATTAGATTCGCAAAGACCCGCGATAACAAAAAGCCCCGCGATAGAATTAAATTCAGATGGCGCAATTGTAATTTCAGGTAAGCCCGCGCCATCGCCATCGCCGCCAAATTGATTAGATGCCGCAGTATTTGCAAGTTTTGCTTCTTCTTCACCATGTAATAATTTTGTAATTTCATTAGCAAGAATGATTTTAGCATCATTAATTTCAGCGCCCTGTAATGCTTCAAGACGTTTAACTTCATCAATTGGTAATTCAGTCAAAAGTCTGAGCAATTTACCAACATCTGCGTCATCAACATTTCGCCAATATTGCCAGAAATCGAAAACAGGTAATAAATCTTTATCAAGCCAAATTGCACCAGATACAGATTTACCCATTTTTTGACCCGCGGCATTCATCAAAAGTGGCTGTGTCATTGCAAAAACCTCACGGCCATCAACGCGGCGGCAAAGTTCCACACCTTGGATAATATTACCCCATTGATCCGAACCACCCATTTGCAAATTACAATCATAGCGGCGCGAAAGTTCAAGGAAATCATAGGCCTGAAGCAGCATATAATTAAATTCAAGGAATGTGATTGGTAATTCTTGATCAAGCCTTCTTTTAACAATATCAAGGGCAATCATTTTATTTACGGTAAAATGGCGCCCAATTGTTGCAAGCATTTCAAGCCATGAAACATTTTCAAGCCATTCAATATTATCAACCATTTTGGCCTTTGAAAAATCAATATAATTGTCAAAAACTTTTTGAATGCCCTCTTTGTTTTGAGCAATTTTTTCCAAAGTTAAAATAGGGCGCGCCTCATTTTTATCGCTTGGATCGCCAATACGCGTTGTGCCTGAACCCATAAGGGCAATTGGTGTGCCACCAGTTTGTTGGAAACGGCGCAAAAGCATAATTTGGGTTAATGAACCAACATGAAGGCTTGGCGCAGTGCAGTCAAAACCAATATAAGCAGTCAAAGGTTTGCCACCTTTTTGACATTCAAGCGCAGCTTTATCCAAGCCTTCCAAATCACTTGCTTGATAATAATGACCGCGTTCAATAACTAAATTGAGGAAATCGGATTTAACCGCGCCAAGATTTAGATTGGGTGCTTCAACTGACAAAGAATTATACCTTTTTACTATTTGGATGTATGGATATGCCTTTATATTAGCGAACAGATTTTTTAAAGGACTAATTCATAATGCAAGCAGTTTGGGCAATTGGCTTAATGACCGGCACGGCTTTGGACGGTTTTGTTGACGCTGCTTTGATAAAAACTGATGGTGTTGAAATTTTTGAATTAGGTGAATTCATTCTTCATCCCTATAATGACAATGATCGCGAAATCTTATCACAGGCGGTTCAAATTGCATTAAAATGGAATTTCAATGGCGAAATGCCAGAAATTTTTGAAGATGCAAAAAATATAATAACAAAAATATATTCAGAAGCAGTTATTGCACTTTTAGATAAAGCAAAAATGAAACCCGATGAAATTGCCTATATTGGTGGGCACGGCTTAACATTGGTTCATCGCCCACCATTGGATGGAAAAAAGGGGCAGACATTACAAATACTTGATGGCCAAGAACTAGCGAAAATTACCAATATAAAAACGGTTTATGACTTTAGAACCAATGATATGGAACATGGCGGGCAGGGCGCACCACTAGCGCCGATTTATCATGCAGCTTTATTACGCTATGCAAATCTAAAGCCGCCATGCGCAATTTTAAATTTGGGCGGTGTAGCAAATATCACTTATTGGGGTGGTAATTATGATGTAATTGCATTTGATTGTGGGCCTGCGAATGGGCCACTAAATGAATTAATTGAAAAGAACGGCCTTGGAACCTATGATAAAGACGGTCTTATTGCCGCCAAAGGTAAAGTATCGGAAGATACAATTTCAAAAATAATTTCAAATACTTGGTTTAAAGCACCGTATCCAAAATCACTTGATAGATATGATTTTGATGCAAATTTAGTGTCACACCTAAATATTGAAGATGGCGCGGCAACACTTTGTGCGCTAGTTGGTGAATGCGTTGATAAAGCATTGTCATTATTGCCAAAAAAGCCAAAAACACTTGTTTTGGCGGGTGGTGGCCGCAAGAATCCAATAATAATTAATCAAATAGAATCACGTGCACAAATTGTAACAATTGATGCTGATGAAATAGGTCTGCGCGGCGATGCCGTTGAAGCAGAATGTTTTGGATATTTGGCAAAACGTGCCGCAGAAAATTTACCAATTTCATTTCCGAATACAACTGGTGTAAAATCACCAATTAGTGGCGCAATTATATGCAATCCGTAGATAAATATAAATAATATTAAATAAAAGCATAAAATTGATTCAAACCATTTCAATCTTATTAAAACAATATTGTTTATTATTGGTTTGGAGAAAATTTTTATGCAAAATGCATTGCCACAATTTAATGATAAAAAGCATCCTTTTGCACAACGCATTGTAAATAATGGCGAAGAAATTTTCTATGACTTTGTTTCCCCTAAAATTGCAGAACGACTAAGAGGAACTGAATTTGATACTAATGGTCAAGTTTTCCTTATTAGCTTTGAAGATATGAAGCATTTTTTAGGTGACAAATGGGACAGTAAAAAAAAGCAAATTAGCGATTATATAAAATCATCATTTGAACGCATTCATGAAAATCCAAATTGGTGCGCACAAGTGAGTGAAGAAAGCTTTCTTTTCGTTTTACCAACACTTTTACCGCGCCAAGGTGCAAGAGAAAGTGCAAACATACTTCAAGCTACAACAAAGTTTTTTATCGGCGAAACTGAAAACAAAAGTGTTCCAATTTATTATGTTCTTGTAGAAACGGTAACAAAGCTTACGCTAAAACGCATAAATGATGATGTTTATTTGGATGTCATACCTAAAAAAAACATAAAAACTCAAACCATTGAAAAAGTAAGTGACAGCTTCAGTGATACACAAAAAATTACGTTGATTTCTAAAAGTGGGCAAGAAACTAATTATGGTATCAAGGTTAGTTTTGAAAAGTTTTATCAATTAAAAAATATGGGTGTTATTGGTCATAGGTTACGCTATCACCTTTACGATATTTCAAAT
>CAZKYS010000062.1:14409-14519 GCA_964557085.1 uncultured Caulobacteraceae bacterium | reverse complement strand
CAAAGCGGCTTACCAAGGCTTTTTCACCCTGATCAACAAGATAGACCCCGCTCATAAGCCAAAGCGCAACACCGCCCATCAAGATATAGGCAAATGTATTATTTGGTCTT
>CAZKYS010000062.1:0-14399 GCA_964557085.1 uncultured Caulobacteraceae bacterium | reverse complement strand
GAAAAGCACAGGAAATACGCGGTGGCGCCGATAAAGATAGGGCAAATGTATTATTTGGTCTTCCATCATTATCAAAATTTGGCGGCTTAAAACCACCACCACCAGAAGATAAAACATTTTTTAATTTATCTTCGATGCGGCGCGCTAAATCATCTAAATTTTGAGTTTGCGGATCATTTGACCATGGATTCTGTGGTTTGCCCTTTGAATCATTTTTTGATTCATCACTATTTGTGTTTCCCCAAGGGCTATTTGGTCGGCTATTTTTGGGCTTATCGTCTTCGTCTTTAGACATTAATGACTTTCCAATCCTTTATTTTTCTACACATTATAAGGATTTAAGAAAGAAATAGTTTATTTTAAGGGGCTAACTGCGAAAATTTAGCTTTTGATAAGCTTTTTTAGTTCAAATGAATAATCATCCTTATCGCTTTTTTCAAAAATTGTGGTTTTAACTTCTTTCCAAACCCTGTCATCAAGATTTGGAAAATAAGTATCGCCATCAATTTCACAATCAACAATCGTAAGATAGATAATATCAGAAAATTCAATCGCCTGCTTATAAATTTCGCCGCCGCCAATTATACAAACCTCATCAAGCCCTTTATCAAAGGCAATTGATTTTGCCGCCGCAATCGCGCTTTGAATATTTGAAAATAATAATGCGCCAGCGGGGCGATATTCAATATCACGGCTAATGACAATATGGGTTCGATTGGGCAAAAGACGCGGTAAGGATTGGAATGTTTTGCGCCCCATAATGATTGGTTTGCCTGAAGTTATTGCTTTAAAATTCTTTAAATCACTTGATAAATGCCATGGTAAATCGCCATCGCGACCAATTACAAAGTTTTTTGACCGCGCAACAACAATTGCGACCTTCACATTATCTAGCTTTTGAACTTGCTTTTCCATGCCCATGCCATAACATGGTTTTTATAAATTACAGAGGATGTAAATGACAAAAATCGTAATCACTGGTGCAAAACGCACGCCAATTGGCGCTTTATTGGGGCAATTTAGTGGCCTTACTGCATCCGATTTGGGCGCAATTGCCATTAAAGGCGCAATTGAACAATCGCAAACTGATTCTGCAAAAATTGATTGGGTATTAATGGGAAACGTCCTTGGCGCAGGCCAAGGCCAAGCACCAGCACGCCAAGCAGCTTTAAAAGCCGGTCTTTCAAAACATGCCCAAGCCACAACATTAAATAAAATGTGTGGTTCAGGTATGCAGGCTTTAATTATGGGCAAGAATGCCATTATCGCTGGCGAAGCTGACATTGTGGTCACGGGCGGCATGGAAAGCATGACCAATGCGCCATTCCTTTTAAAAGACCATCGCGGCGGCAGCAAATATGGACATGGCAAAATCTATGACCATATGGCTCTGGATGGTCTTGAAGATGCATATCAAGGTCATGCAATGGGTGTTTATGCCGATGAAATTGCCCAAACCTATAATTTCACCCGCGAAATGCAGGATGATTATGCCCTTGAAACTTTAAACCGTGCACAAAATGCCGATTTTAAAGACGAAATTGTGCCTGTAACAATTAAAGGGCGCGGCGGCGATACTATTATTGAATTTGATGAATTACCAAAAAATGCCCGCCCTGAAAAAATACGTACATTAAAACCCGCCTTTAACAAAGATGGCACTGTAACCGCCGCCAATGCATCTGGTATTTCGGACGGCGCATCGGCATTGGTTTTAATGAGCGAAGAAAATGCCAAGGCCCAGAATGCGCCAATTCTTGCAACATTAGTTGCAACATCTGCATTCGCCCATGAGCCAAATCTTTTCACCACCGCGCCAGTTTATGCAATGAAAAAGGCACTATCAAATGCGGGCTGGTCAATCCAAGACGTCGATTTATGGGAAATTAACGAAGCATTTGCAGTCGTGCCAATGATTGCAATTAAAGACATGGGAATTGACCGCGCCAAAGTTAATGTTAATGGCGGCGCATGTGCATTAGGGCATCCAATTGGGGCATCTGGTGCGCGAATTATCACTACTTTGATTTATGCATTAAAAGCGCGTGGCCTTAAAAAAGGTGTCGCATCGCTTTGTATTGGTGGCGGTGAAGCAACCGCAATTTGTATTGAAGTGTAAATTACGCTAATTGAGGCGAATGGATAAATCCGCCGATATAATTCGCCACAAACGCCATATTTTATTAAAAGAAATTGGCGGGCATGGGCAAAAGCTTATTGCAAATTCACATGTTGCAATTATTGGCATGGGTGGCCTTGGCTGCCCATGTGCGCTTTATTTGGCGGCGTGTGGGATTGGAAAAATCACCATTATTGATGATGATGTGGTCGATATTTCCAATTTGCAACGGCAAATTCTTTATAAAAGTGATGATATCGGCAAATCAAAGGTTGAATGCGCAAAACGGGCGCTTAATGCACTTGATCCCAATATTGAAATCATTGCCCATAATGAACGCCTTAATAATGAAAATGCCAAATCGCTTTTGAGTGATGCACAAATTATCATTGATGGTTCTGATAATTTCAAAACCCGTTTTTTAGTGAATGAAATTTCATTCGCACTTGGTAAAATTTTGGTATCGGGTGCGCTTGGGCGCTTTGATGGGCAGATTATGGCCTTTGATTATAGAAATCAAAATGGCCCATGCTATCAATGCCTTGTGCCGGAGGCACCAACTGTTGAAGAAAATTGTGATTTTTTGGGCGTTATCGGGGCAATTTGTGGTATTATTGGTTCGATAATGGCACTTGAAACCATAAAAATTATTACCGATGCCGGCGATAATATAATTGGCCGTTTGCTAATTTATGATGGCCTTAAAGGTCAAATGCGCAATATCGCCCAATCACAAGATAAGGATTGTAAAATATGTTTAAAAAAATAGCTTTTGCAATTTGTGCACTTTTATTCACCCCAATATGCGCCAATGCGCAGTCATCAAACGCTTGCAGCGTTTTAAACGCGCATGAAGGCTGGGACGAAGCTTTAAAAAACGCCAACGAAAAATATCACGTTTCACCAGGCGCAATAATGGCAATAATCGACCAAGAAAGCCGCTTTAAAGCCAATGCACATAATGGCCCATATCTTGGCTATTCACAGGCAAGCCCACAAACATGGGCATGGTTTTTACGTTCAAGTAAAATTGGCGCAAAACCGCGAACTGATTTTGCGGCATCTGCAATGTTTGTTGGTTGGCACTTTAATGCAATGAATGACAAATTGGGAATTTCATTATCAAACGTCAAATCCCAATATCTTGCTTATAAATTAGGAGTTGGCGGCTATATGAAGGGTGGGTCTGCATCGGCCAATGCAATTGCATCAAAAATATCTCGCCGCGCTGCAATGTTTAATGCACAACTTGATAATTGCGGATTTTAACTATCCTTCGTTTAGCAAGAAATTACCGTGGAGACTTGCAATAGGTTTGTTCTCATCTTCTTGCCATGCAATTGCTTCTATATTAGCGACACGACGGCCAAGTTTTATAATATTAGCCTTGGCGTAAAGCATTTGCGGCTTTCCATAGCGCAAATAATCAATTGAGGTATTAACAGTTTTGGGAAGGTTTTTTAAACTACCCCCATGAAGTAATTGAGCGACTGCCACCAATTCCATACACGCCGCGATTACTCCGCCATGAATAGCAGGTATCATAGGATTTCCAATTAAATCATTTTGAAACGGCAAAATAGCGATAATTTTATCATCAATTAATTCAAAATTTAGACCCAAGTGTTCAATATATGAATTAGAGGCCAGTAATTTTTCAAGACTTGGCAACATTCGCGCCCCCCAATGGAACATCAGAATTAATCATAAAACACGCTTGGGCAGCGCTAACAACATCATCATCACTATCGCCATCATAAGCAAAGCCACGCACAAAAGCGATTGAACGTGTAATGCGATAGCAATGCGCCACAACACGAATATCATGCCCCTTGCGCCCCGCCCTCATATGGTCAACGCGTAAATCAAGGGTTGCCATTGTAAATGGTTTATCAAGCGCAGCCATTGCCGCCGTACCACAAGTTTGATCCATCAATGTAACCACAGCGCCAGTTGCCATAATACCATTTTCTTTATCGCCCAGAAGTTTTTCATTCCAAGGCAAAACACAAATGGCGCGCCCTTTTGAAATTTCAGTAAATCTCGCATCAATTGCTTTAGATTGGGGCATCATATTGCCAAATAATGTCAAATTTTTTGACATATAGACCCAAGGTTCATTAGTATTTACGTCTTCACTCATGGCCTTTTGTAACTGATTTAATTTTGTACGCAAGATGACGTAAGGTTAGGGAAAAAAGATTTGCTTAAACCCCTTAGTGTCACTATATCCAAATAAATACGGAGTTTTTAGATGTTTGGCTGGGGCAAAAAAAAAGAAATAAAAGAAACCAAAGTTGAAAATAATAACACTTCTGCACACCCAAGCCAGACTAATGAATTTATTCCAATTGCGGTTTTTGTTGGGGTTACCAATTCTGAAAACCAAATATCTCAAGCGCAAAATATAATCGAAAATCGCGCAAAATCTGTCAAAGGAATTTCACAAATTACCACGGCACAAGACGGCCTTGGAATTGCCACGACATTACTTGCAAGGCGCGGCGAAAATCACGATGCCATTTTTGAAAACATTCATAATGCGGCGCAAATTTTGGCAACTGAATTATTGCTTTTGGGGCAATGTTTTTTGGTCAAAACCGATGAAAATGGCACAGCCCTTGAAACCACAAAAATCGAGGCTAAAAAACACGAACCAAGCAAAGAAGAACAAAAAGGTCTATTTGATGGTTTAAAACGCACATCATCAAAAATCGCCGGCGGCATTGGTTCAATTTTCACCCAAGCAAAATTGGGTGATGATGAATTAGATGAATTAGAAGATTTACTTATCATGTCCGATATGGGCGTTGATGTTGCGCGTGAAATTCGCGAACAATTATCAAAAAAACGCTTTGATAGGGGGATTGATAGCGAAACAATCAAAGAAGCACTTGCCGAAATTATCGAACAAATGCTTAGCCCTTATGAAAAATTCGATAATCCATGGACCAATCAAAATGGCCCGCGCGTCATTATGTTTGTGGGCGTTAATGGTTCAGGTAAGACCACAACAATCGGCAAAATTGCGCAAAATTTGGTTGATAATGATCATGAAATCATGCTTGCTGCCGCCGATACTTTTCGCGCCGCCGCATCCGAACAATTATTAGTTTGGGGCAAACGCGCAGGGGTTGAAGTTATCGCCAAAGAATCAGGCGCAGATTCCGCAGGTCTTGCATTCGAAGCCTATCAAAAAGCGATTTCACAAAATAAAGACGTGCTTTTAATTGATACCGCAGGGCGCTTGCAAAACCGCACCGAATTAATGGCGGAACTTGAAAAAGTGGTTCGGGTTTTGAAAAAAATTGACGAAAACGCACCCCATGAAGTTTGGCTTGTATTAGATGCAACAGTTGGTCAAAACGCCATCTCACAGGCCGAAGCATTTTCGAAAACCGCAGGTGTCACTGGCCTTATCATGAGCAAATTGGACGGAACCGCAAAAGGCGGGGTTTTACTATCCCTAACCAAAACCTATGGCCTTCCAATCCGCTTCATTGGTGTTGGCGAAAAAGTCGAAGACCTACAACCATTTTCCGCACATAATTTCTCAAGGGCATTGGTTGGGTTGGAGGTTTAAAACTTGATATATTATGTTGACATTTTTATTATGTCAGGGTCGTTAGACAATTTTTCTATCGTATCTTCCAAGAGTTTTTTACAGTCCACGTCACTTGCTACTTCTGCAAAAGCATTAGCTAATTCCAAATAAAATAATTCATCTCCCGTAAGACGAAGCCAAAACTCTTTTCCACAATATACTGGATAGTGATAGTCGTTTGTTATCGATTTATAGTGACCACTTAACTCAGAATTTTCGCCATACAACACTCCAACAACTAAATCATTTAATCCAATATCCAAGGCATCGACACGTGATTTATTTTTAATAGTTTTAAAATGCCCATCTATAGTTTGAACATCGTCAGCATTTATAGTGTTTGGGCCAACCTTAACTTGGCAGTATTTTTTTCTTCCGTCTTTTGCGTCAATAAATTCAATATCAATTCCCTTTGTCGCACTAGCATAAGCTCCTAGAACATTTGAAGTGAATTTTTGAAGATTTTGTCCAAAGGATGTCGTAATTGACGAACCCAATACACGTGGAAGCACCAATGCCGCAGCTAAGCTTTTGGGAGTTAAATCTCCAGCGTAAAAATTCGCAAGATATTTAACTAAAAATGGGTTGATATTGAACTCCTTAGCTTTAATCAATCCATTAGTATTTTTAATGTGATTTATTACTATGATTTCTTTAAACCACTCTTTTGCCCCAAATAATATATTAGTTTTTTCTGTTTCGTTCAATTTAAAAACTACCTGATGATTAGTTTTTAATAATATACTTAAACTAAGTACCTTGACAACAAGTGCAAACAATTCAAAAAACCATGACTAATGTTGTGTAAGATGGTTTTATGAAAGAATATTATTCACTCGCGGAAATTGCGGATTTATTGTCGGTTTCAAAGGAAACTTTGCGGCGTTGGGATAAGGCTGGTAAATTGAAGCCTATTCGCCACCCTATGAATGATTATCGCGTCTATCCTGCCGATTCGCTTCGCAAATTTGAAGCCCTTGGCTTTATGTTTGATGATGATAAAAAACATCAATATCACAACCCTATTCACAAATTTAGAACAATTGAATTGTTCGCTGGCGCTGGCGGATTGGCACTTGGTCTTGAAAACGCAGGACTTGAATGTGTTTTATTAAACGAACTTGACAAAGACGCATGCAAAACACTGAAATTTAATCGCCCTGATTGGAAAGTAATTGAGGGTGATGTTAGAAATATCGACTTTACAAAATATCGTAATGAAGTTGATGTTGTTGCAGGCGGTTTTCCGTGTCAGGCATTTAGTTATGCGGGGAAAAAACTTGGTTTTGAAGATGCACGTGGGACACTTTTCTATGAATTTGCAAGATGTATAAAAGAAACCAACCCACTAATTGCAATTGGTGAAAATGTTCGCGGGTTATTGAACCATGAAGGCGGAAAAACACTCTCTGGCATGGTTTCGGTGCTTGAAGAACTTGGCTACGATGTAATGCCGCCGCAAGTATTAAAGGCTATTTTTCATCGTGTCCCACAGAAACGCGAAAGACTTTTGATTGTCGCAATAAGAAAAGATAGCGGAATTAAATTCGATTTTCCAAAACCACATAAAGAATTATTCACCGTAAAAGATGCCCTAAAAGCGGGTCGTCTTTATAATTGTGATGTCCCTGAATCCATTGGTCAAAGATACCCAAAACGCAAACGCGAAATTATGGATTTAGTACCGCAAGGTGGTTATTGGCGCGATTTACCAATCGAAATTCAAAAAGAATATATGCAAAAGTCATTCTTCCTTGGCGGCGGCAAAACAGGCATGGCAAGACGTATGTCATGGGAAGAACCAAGCCTTACCTTGACTTGTAACCCTGCGCAAAAGCAGACCGAAAGATGTCACCCAGAAGAAACAAGGCCATTCACTGTTCGTGAATATGCGCGAATTCAAACCTTCCCTGATACTTGGCAATTTTCGGGTTCGCTACATTCCCAATATAAACAAATTGGTAATGCTGTTCCTGTTAATATGGCGCGCGAAATTGGTAATTCAGTTGTGAAAGCATTAAACGAATATTATGCGAACCACATAGTAAAAGTTGCCTAATTCTCCCAAATTCCCCATTTGCCATCTTCTGCGCCCCAAACGCCGATTTTGCCGTTTTGGGAAACTGATAGGGCGCTTATGCGGGCTTCGCCTTTGCGCGGGTTAAATTCTGCGCGTGGGTCATATTCTAAGCCGCCAATGTGGACACTATGTTTGCTATTGATATCGCATAAATCAACGCCGCCGTCTGCATAGCCAAGGGCAACCAAATTTTTAGCGGTTGCAACTTTGGTTACGATTTGTCGGCGTGTTTCGAAGGTTTCGGCATTTGTGCCCATTGGCCCATTTGGCCCAATAAAGGGCCATGACACACCAACAGGGCCACCAGATGTCATAAGCTTTTTGCCATTATCATACCAAGAAAAGCCCGTTGGCTTTGATGGATAACCCGCCATTTTAAACGCAACACCATCATGAAGCCGCCAGCCAATCAAACCCGGTTCATTGGTTGCCGCCACCAAGAAACATAAATCAGGCGAAAAGGTAAGGCCGCAAATTCCGCCATTGGCAGGCAATTCAATTGGCGCTTCATTGGTTTTTAAATCATAAAGCGAAACACCCTTGCCATGCCCCACTGCAAGATTATTGCCAGATACATCAAAGGCCACAGAATTGGGTGACATTGGCGGTGTGAATTCAAAAAGAATGTCGCCATTATTTTTAATGACAAAAACTTTGCGCGATGCTGAAATGCAAAAAAGGCCACGCTTTTGATTGGCAATTAAAATATCGGCAAAGCCAAAATCACCGCCAAAATTTGTGACAATTCCTTTTGAATTTATTTTTCGCAATTTGCCATCATCACCAAGGATTAATAATGCACCGCTTAAAGGGCAAATGGCGGCATCAATCGCGCCATTTTCCATAGGTTCAAATTCATTTTTTCCCCAAATAATCGCACCATCACCAAATATAATTATTGGCGCGCCATCATGAATGAATGCATTTATTGCACAGGCGGATTTTTGCCCATTTCTCATTTTTTTACCTTATAAGCGATTATGTCTGAATAAGATGGCCTTGGAATTTCTTCAAGGAAATCAAACTTTTTACCTTGGCGCAATTGCCCCATCAAACTATCGGGCGCAAGTTGTAGGGCGCGAGTTGGTTCCATCGCGCGCTCGCAATAGGCAACATAATCAACATGATTTGCCTTTAATTTTTGCCACGCCAAATCAGGTTTTGATAAAAGAATATCATAAACTTTTTCACGCCCATAATCGCGGTGAAAATGTGTAACCATAACGTCATGATGGGTTTGAAACATGGTTTCTGCGCCCATATTAATATTGGTCAGAACCAAACCCTTTGGCATTGCATCAAGATGCGCAAAATCGCGCTTTGCACGGCAATTTATGCGCCCACCAAAACTATATTCACTTTTATGCACCTTTTTGGGTGCAAAACTTTGAACATATTTTTGCGCAAACATTAAAGCAGCAGGGCAAAGAATTATGCCAATTAGCGAACCTTGTAATAATGATTTTTGCCATGTTTTTTGCCTAAAGGCTTCGGCAACTAATGGTGCGCAAACCAAAAGCGCAATCCCTGCGGCAGGTAAATGAATGCGCACTTGATAAAAAGTTGTAAGGACATTGGCAACAAAAAGCGCGATATTCAAAATTGTCCAATTTTCGACCGCCGCAATATTTTTATCTTTATCAAAATTTTTCCATAGTAAATATTGCTTCACCCAGCCTGCAACCATTGCCACATAAAGGAAAAGCAAAATGGTAATTTGCATCGGAAGCGGGAATTTTGTGGTTGGGAAGGTTTCACCAATATCCCCCATCCATAATTTGTAATAAATCGGTGCAATTTGCCAATAAAGTGTTTTGCGCAAAACAGGAAAAAATGCGGCAACAACAATTATGGAAATTCCAACCAGTGCAAGCACTATAAAGCGGCGCTTTATTGTAGATTTTTCACAATATTTACTTGTCAAAAATAGGCCGATACAGCCTGTTAAAATTGGTAAAGTCTGGGCAATTGATAATCTATCATTATCACCAATAAAATAATTTTGCGGGGCAACATTTATGAAAAAGCCCGCAATTATTCCAATCCCAAAAGAAAGCGCAAAGTATTTTAATTGCTCATTACGCGCCGCAGGATTTAAAAGCCAAGCAATCGCAAAACCAACAAGCATAACAATTTGCATTGGGATTAATTCAAAGCCAATTGTCAAACTTGCGGCAAGCGCAAGACCTGCAATAATGCCGCCATTTTTATTGGTTTTGAACAATCCTAAAAACAACAAATAAAGCGTTATTAATTGCAAACCATGATGATCAACGCGCCCCGCATTAAAATCAACGACCACCGCATCCGTAAGAATTACATAAGCAACACCAAAAATATAAGATAATTTGGATTTGAATAATTCTTGCGCGGTCAAACCCAAAATAATTGCCGCAATTCCCCATAATATAAGCGGGGTGAAAAATACCGCCTGTTTTTCGGCAATATCATGCGGGTAAAAATTACGAAGGAAAAGCTCAACACTTGCAAGTGGTAAATCAGAAAGGCGCGACCAATGAAGCTGCGCACCAATTGGTGGGTTAGCACGGTGCAAAAGCATATCGTAAAAACCCTGCCCATCAATCCAATTGCGAACTTCCATTACGCGCGCAACATCATCAGAATCAGGCAAAAGGAATTCTTTGAAATTAGGCAAAAATTTTGCCATTTCGTGATTAAGATAAATCACAAGCAAAACCAAAAGGCTAAGATGCGCAAACACACCTAACTTGGTCACAAAATCTATAAATTTTGTAGAAACAGATTTTAATTTGTTCATTTTACAACTGAATAAGCAATTACGTCCGATTTTGGCGGGGTTGGAATTGGTTTAAGATAATCTGGAACCTTTCCTTTACGCAAATCGGCAATAAGCCCATTTGGCGCCTCACGTTCCATATTTCCAATTTCCGCAGATTTTTTGCAATATGCAACATATTGAACATTATTGGAATGTAGTTTTTCCAATGCAGCATCAGTTTTTGTCATTAAAATATCATAAGCGGTGAAATTACCTTGATTACGATGATATGGCGCGGCCAAAACGCTGTGATGTGTTGTTAAAAGTGCGCGCGCACCCAAATCAATATTACTAACAATTTTCCCCGCCGGTAATTTTGCAAGTTCGGCAAAGGCAGGGGAATTTACGCAATTTGCGCCACCACCTGTTTCATATTGCCCCTTTTTATTTGGGAATAATTTATTATAGCCTACCGCAATAGATGTTGGAATGACTGGGTTTAAAATCAAACCAACCATCAAGGCTTTCATAATGCCATGCTTTTCATATAAATCGGCCAAAATAACACTGGTAACAATTACCGCAATTGCCGCTGCCTGACCTGCAAAACGCGCCTGTAAGAAGAAAAGCATTAGGGTTGTAATCAATAATAATGATGCCATTAATGCCCAATTATCAATCTCATGATTTTCATGTTTTTTATAATCTTTTATCAAAAGCCCTAATTTAAAAATTCCCGCAAATGTCGCTAAAACAACAAACATCCCAAGCGTTATGGCCACAGAGATTTCATTTTTTATAAGGCGTGTAAGCGGGAATGTTTCACTTACCATTGCAAGCCACATTCTTTGCATCAAGGCATTTGTCTGCCAATATGGCGGTTTAAACAAAACTGGAAATTGAACAATTACGCCTAAAACCACGCCGCCAAGTGCCATCAAGCTAAAAAAGCGATACCAAATTTTACGGCCCGACATAAATTGTGCGGCAAAATAAAGCCCAACGCTTCCTGTTAAAATTGGTAAAAGCTGCGCGATTGATAATCTATCATTTGCCCCATTTAGATATGCATTTGGCGCAACATTTATTACAAAGCCCAAAATTGTTCCCATGGCAAACCAAAGGCTAAAAGTTTTTGTTTGTTCGCTTCTTTCATCACCGCGAATTGCCCAAATGATTGCAACCCATGCCACCATCAAACCTAATATTGGTAAAAGCTCAAGGCCAATTGTAAGACTTGCAGGGATTGAAAGACCCGCCAAAATCGCGCCCTTTTTATCACGTGCCATTAAGCCCCAAAAGGCACATGCAAGCAAGATTAATTGCAAACCATGGTGGTCTACGCGACCTGCCGAAAAATAACCCACAACCCCTGGCGTCATTACCGCCATAAAGACGCCAATAAAAATTGCCGCATAAGATTTAATAACAATATTTGCCGCGCGCCCAACACAAAATGCAAAAATTGCGGCCAAAATTAAAGGCACGGCAAATGCGGACGCTTTCTCCGCCATATCAAATCCCAAAAATGGGCGCAAAATTAATTCACTTATGACAAGTGGCAAATCTGAAAGGCGCGACCAATGAACATCGCCACCATTTGGCGGGTTAAGGCGATGGTTTATTAAGTCATAAAACCCTTGCCCATTAAGCCAATCACGAACCTGAAGGATGCGCATGGCATCATCATTATCATTTAATTGCCAAATTTGAATTTTATTCCATGATGGCAATGCAACACGCACAACGGCAACAATAATCAAAGCAACAATTGCAAGGCGGCGTAAAAGGGTAGAGATTTTTGCGTTCATGGCTTTTTATAGATTTTAAAACCTACATAATCATTAACCAAAAACAGTTTTAGATTATGCTTTTTTACAAATTATTTAAAGGAATAAAATAATGGGGCCAAACAGGCCCCATAAAAGTTTTCATAAGAAATAAGCGACACATAAATGCCGAATGGTAATTAACATTAAAAATTTGTCATAAAAAAGGCGAAATTTAAATTAAATATTGAAAAGACTTGGATCCCCGCCCTTTGCCGCAATATTCGTGCTTATGACATATTCGGTTGCAAAGCGGTGAAGATAATGTGGCCCGCCCGCCTTTGGTCCAGTGCCTGAAAGGCCAAGGCCGCCAAATGGCTGCATTCCAACCACCGCGCCAATCATTGTGCGGTTTACATAATAATTGCCAACGGGAACGCTTTTTCGAACCAAATCAACAAAACCATCAAGACGTGAATGGCAACCAAGGGTTAGGCCATAATTTTTTGCCGCCAATTGCGCACCCACTTTTTCAATTTCTTCAGGATTATAGCGAATAATATGCAAAACTGGGCCGAAAATTTCGCGCTCTAAATCATCAATTGAATTAAGTTCTAAAATTGTTGGGCCAAAGAATATGCCTTGATTTGCCAAATCGCCAATATCGATTTGTTTGATTATTTTTTGCGAATTTTTCGCCACATGATTTTTCAAAATTTCCAATGCATCCTTATCAATCACAGGACCGATATCGGTATTGATTGCTTCGGGATTGCCAATAATCAATTCATCCATCGCGCCTTTCAAACATTCGATAATTCCATCGGCTGTATCGTGCGGCAAATATAAAACTCTAAGTGCTGAACACCTTTGCCCCGCAGAGCCAAAGGCCGAAATAATAACATCGTCAACCACCTGCTCCTTAAGGGCAGAAGTATCAACAAACATCGCATTAAGGCCGCCAGTTTCGGCAATCAAAACCCCAATTGCGCCATCACCCGCCGCCATTGTGCGATTAATAATTTTCGCAACCTCGGTTGAACCTGTAAAAGCAACACCCGCCAAATTTGAAAGTGATGTAAGCGCACCACCAATTGCACCATCACCCAAAATCAATTGCAACGCAGATGTTGGAACACCTGCCTTATGGAATAATTTTACCGCTTCATAAGCAATCAATGGCGTTTGTTCTGCAGGTTTTGCCAAAACACAATTACCGGACGCAAGCGCTGCCGCCAATTGACCTGTGAAGATTGCCAATGGGAAATTCCATGGGCTTATGCAGGTAAAGACACCGCGCCCCATAAGCCCCATTTCATTGGTCTCACCCGCAGGCGCAGGAAGGCGATACGTGCCGTTAAAATCATCAATTGCACCTTTGGCATAATAGCGGCAAAAATCCACCGCTTCACGAACTTCGGCGATTGCATCTTCATAATGTTTGCCAGCCTCAAGGTTTAAAATCGCAATCAATGAAAGCGCATTTTCTTCAAGCGCATCACCCATTTTATTGAGGATTTCAGCGCGCTTTTCACCGCCCAAATCATTCCATTGTTTTTGATAATTTTTGGCGCTTTCAAATGCGCTTTTAACCAAATCAATATCGCAATAAGTGCTTTGGCCCATTTTTAAATTTTTATCTGATGGGGAAGTAATTGGGAAAGTTTTTGCGCCAATTTTATCAATTCCATCAATTATTGAATGGGCAATAAATTGTTTTGATTTTGCATTTTTAACTGCATTGGTGAAATCATCTTGTGTAGTTTGAATGCTCAAATCAAAGCCTTTCGAATTTATGCGTCCTTCGCCATAAAGATTTGCTGGGATTGGTAATTTAAGATTGCGTTTTGAACCATTTTCCAAAACTTTAAACGGGTCTTGCACCACTTCTTCAATGGGAACTTCTTTATCCAAAAATTTGTGCACGAACGAAGAATTGGCACCATTTTCAAGTAGGCGGCGCACCAAATATGGCAATAAATCTTCATGCGCGCCAACGGGTGCATAGGTTCTTAAACGTAAACCATCATATCTTTCACGCGCAACTTGATAAAGCGTGTCACCCATTCCATGAAGGCGTTGGAATT
>CAZKYS010000061.1:0-14550 GCA_964557085.1 uncultured Caulobacteraceae bacterium | reverse complement strand
CATAAGGGAAGCACTAACTAATTCCATTTTAATTGCGATTGCTTGCACTTTGGTTTCTGTAATTTTAGGAACTTTAATTGGTTTTGTTTTGTGGCGTTTTAAATTTCCAATGAAAGGGCTTTTGGAATCTGGCCTTAATTTACCGATTGTTGTGCCAGAAATTTGTATGGGTGTGGGTGTTTTGATGTTTTTTTCAAAGCTAAGTTGGCCGAACGATTTACCTTGGCCTTTAAATTTAGCTCAAATCACAATCGCACATATCACTTTTGCATTCCCATTCGTCGCTGTTGTAGTTCGGGCAAGACTTGAAAATTTCAACCAAGAACTTGAAAGCGCCGCCCTTGATTTAGGGGCAAGCCAATGGCGCGCCTTTATGGATATAATTGTTCCACATATGGCACCGGGCATTGTTGCGGGCGCATTATTGGCTTTCACATTATCGCTTGATGATTTTGTGATTACGTTCTTTGCATCTGGCCCTGGAACAGTGACTTTCCCAATTAAAGTTTATTCGATGGTGCGTTTCCCGAATGGGGGCTTAATCAATGCAGCATCAACAATCATTATCGTTCTTACAATTATTGCAACTGTAATTGCGATGCGCCTTCAAGAACAGCCAAAGAAAAACACATAAGACCAAGGATTTAACATGGCAGAAGTAAGCGATGAAACCATTATAAAAATCGAAAATGTCACTAAACGCTTTGGCAAAGTTGCAGCGGTTGATGATGTAAGCCTTGAAATAAAACGCGGGGAATTTTTTGCCCTTTTGGGTCCTTCTGGATGCGGTAAAACCACACTTTTACGGATGCTTGCAGGGTTTGAAGTTCCAACAGAAGGTAAAATCTATATTGATGGAATTGATGTTTCAAATGTTCCACCTAATAAACGCCCAATTAATACGGTTTTTCAATCCTATGCCGTTTTCCCGCATATGAGTGTTTTTGACAATGTCGCCTATGGTTTGAAATTTGATAATGTTCCAAAAACCGAACAATATTCACGAGTTATGGCGGCACTTGCCGATGTTAAACTTGAACATCTTGCCGATAGAAAGCCTGACCAAATGTCGGGCGGTCAACGCCAAAGGGTGGCACTTGCCCGCGCATTGGTAAAGCGCCCAAAGGTGCTTTTACTTGATGAGCCTTTATCGGCGCTTGATGCAAAATTACGCGAAGCAATGCGCTTTGAGCTTACGGCCTTACAGGAAAAAGTTGGTATTACCTTCATTATGGTAACACATGACCAAGATGAAGCATTGGCAATGGCATGTCGCTGTGCGGTAATGGATAGGGGACGATTGATGCAACTTGCGACCCCATCATCACTTTATGAATTTCCATCAAATAAATTTGTTGCCGATTTCATTGGTTCGGTGAATTTATTTGAAGGTAAATTAGTTGTTGATGAACCAGATCATGCAATTATTGAATCTGAAGAAATGGGCGGAAAAATCTATTTCGACCATGGGGTTTCAGGTGCATCTGGCGAAAGCATGTGGGTTGGTATTCGACCTGAAAAAATTGAACTTATAAAACGCGTTGAAGGTGGTCCAAGGCCAGTTATGGAAGATGCACCAGAGGATTGTAACGTCCTTAAAGGCACAATCAAACAAATTTCATATCTTGGATCTGAAAGTATTTATGAGCTTATTTTGGAGAATGGTCGCAAAATGCAGGTTTCAAGACCAAATCTATCACGTTGGGATCAAGAAGATTTCACGTGGGATGATAATGTTTGGCTTTGCTTCCATGGCGATAGCCCGGTTTTATTACAGAATTAAAAAAGGCGGCTTTAAAGCCGCCAATTTTTTATCTTGCTTAACCATGTGCACCAAAATAATTGGCAATTGAAACACCAATTCGTAAGATTAATTGATATGCAATATCGATGGCATCAAAATAATCTTCATGCAATTTTTGATAGGCTTGGGCATCTTGTTTTGGATAATCTGTTGGCTCATCAATTTCAAAATCATTGATTGATGGCGCAGAAACAGGAAATGCCTTGCGTAATAAGGCCAAAGCATCATCAATTCTTAAAGAGAAAATCATTTCCAAAATATCATCACGGCTTATGTCATTTCGCCTTGAGAATGATGGAATTTGCACCGCCCTTAAGAAAATATGCTGCATTAAACAAAGACGTAGCGAATGAAGAACACCAAGTGAGCGGCGCATTTCTTCATTACCTACGTTTTTTTGATCTATTTGGGTGCGGAATCTGTGAAAGCGCAAAGCATCGATACGCAAACTTGATGCAAGGCGGCGCATTTCCCCTGGCCTATCATCATGTTCAAGTTTTTCGGCAAGTGCCAAACACGCATTTTCAAGATGGCTTTCGGTGCCACGATATGGGCGCGATGCCCAATAAGCGCAATTGAATAAATCACCATATGCCGCAAGGGTTTTAATACTTGCACGCGCATTTGAAGCATCCAAAAGGCGAATTAATTGGCTACCCCGTGGGCTATTATTTATTAATTCAGCTATTGCCTCAATATTGTCTTTTGCCGCAGTTCCTGCACCCGCTAGAACATTTACAGGATATCCTAATTGCTGCAAAATTGCATTATGAGGGATGGCACGAATTTGGCGTAAACTCATATCCCTATCTGCAGCAATATCAGACTGTCGGCGTGATTTTCGCGAGCCTGTTTCCTTCAAAAGCCCCAAACCAAAAGCCGAAATTGCACGCGCATAGGCCGAATTATTCAAATATTCACGCTGCACACGGCGAATTCCACGATAATAATCAAGGCTTAGGTCAGTTCTTGTATAAAATGGGTCGGTTTGCGTTGATTTTGGCGCCATTTCCACTTCGGCAATACGTGTT
Organism: uncultured Caulobacteraceae bacterium; assembly: GCA_964557085.1. GTDB lineage: Bacteria > Pseudomonadota > Alphaproteobacteria > Caulobacterales > Aquidulcibacteraceae > Pseudaquidulcibacter. The sequence goes on along the minus strand of CAZKYS010000061.1, from coordinate 11,715 downwards.
AATGTTGCAAGTGCCAAAATATCTGAACGGAAAAATAAATAACCATCACCGCCTTGGAAACTAACTTCGATTTCGGTTTTTATATCGCGGGTTAAAAATTGGCTTCTGGCCCAAATTGACATTGGATATGTTAATCTATCCTCGATAGAATTTGGATGTGCGCCGCGCCCCATGCTTTCGCCATGTGTATTGAAAATAAGCGCCGAAACATCTTCAAGGTCATGCTTAGCCATAATGCGCGCAAGACGACCGTGCAGACGCTCAATAGCAAGTGCAGCAGGGATTTGACCAACAAATCTTCCCGCATCTGAGAAGCCGGTTTGTATTGCAATACGCCCACGTTTACGAACATATTTGCGATAATTTATATCACCCATTATCGCATCAAGAAAACGTGCGCCATGTTCCATTGCGCTTTCGGTTTCAAACAATGGTGAAATGTCGATTTTTTCATCAATGCCAAATAATTTTGCAAAATATAGTGCAATAAGGACCGTTTGCGGCTGTTCACATTCGGCAATTAAAAGGCGAATTGGCGCATCACTATCGATGTGGCGCAAAATCTGCACAATTGCCAAAAATTGGCGAAGCGCAGTTGTGGTTTCAATTGCCAATGCCGCAAAATTGCTTCTTACGGGTTCAACTTCTTTAATGAGTTTTTGAAGACGTTTTAAAGCAGTTGCGCTTGAAAGTTCAAATTCTTCTTCGTCAACCAATAGTGCACGAATTGCGTTATTTAATTGCATTGAATTAAGGCGGAAATGAATTTCGCCCATTCCAAGACCATCATTTTCCATATTTGCCGCAAGAACCAAAATATCACGCGCATCATTTGCGTTTTTGGTTTTGGCAATTTGGGTTAATTCATCAATTATTGCCTTAAGACTAAGAATTTTATTTTTATTATCATGCGTTATTTCATTGGCAATTTTTGATAAATCTTTTGGATTATCCAAATTTTTTGCCAATTCATCAGCAAGGTTTTTTGTATAATTTTGGGCTTCTTTTAATTTTTTTGCCAAATCAGCAAGGCCAATATTTGCGGCCATATTTGAATATTGTTCAAGTTTTTGCGCTTTTTCAAACATACGATAGCGCAAAGAATTTGCCCATGTAATATCAGTTCGCCCATCCATATCATAGCCAACCCATGTGGCAAATTTATATGGTTTTGGCAAAATTTTATGCCATTCATCAGGATAATGTTTTTGGGCAATATTTATTATTATTTCGCTTAATTGATTACGTGCATTTTGGGCATTTGCGATTGCTGCCATTGCTTCTTCATGTTCGTAATCAAGGCTTATATTTTCATTTTTCGGCGCAATTTCGCAAATTGCATTTGTAACTTCACCACTACTTGCCGCATTAGCAATATTTTCAGTTTGATCACGATTAAGTAAAAATGTTGGGTGTGCCGTGAATACACAATGAATTAATGGTTTTGACCAAATTTGTTGGAATTTTGAAAAATCATTATTTTGCGCAGAATTTAAAACTAGGTTTCGAAATGCCTCAAGGTTTTTATCAATATCAATTGGCGCAACAAGATCATGCAAATGCTGGGCACGGTTTTTTAAAGCCTCGCACTCCAATTCACTTACATAAGAAGCAATATCCTTAAGGTTTTTTTTTCCACCTTCAAGATCACGCGATAAATCAAGACCAAGTTGAAAAACTGGGTTAAAAAGTGGGGTTTGCGCAGTAAAAGCATGAAGCTCACGCAGGCGGGTTGACAAATCACTAGCCATTTTATTCCTATAAAGCCCTTTTAAGAGATTTAAATCTATCTAAGTTCCCCAGCCCAGATACGCCCCATTATAATAGAAATACTTATTTCACAATCACTTTGACGTTCGAATTTTGCATATCAACAATGCATGCACGCTTTTTGTGCATCTTTTTTGGGCACTAATCCTTACAATTTTCAAAAAACACTCTAAATATACGATATTAGGAGATTTCAATGGGACCAGTTCAGTGGCTTACATTCAATGTTTTGAATTTATTCTTTTCGGTTGTGATAATTAATGCAATTCTTAGCTGGCTTGTGGCTTTTGATGTTGTGAATACAAGAAATAAATTAGTTGGCACAATTGCCGATGTTTCAGATAGAATAACTTCACCTGTTCTAAACCCAATTAGAAAAGTTGTTCCTTCTATGGGCGGGGTTGATATTTCGCCAATTATTCTTTGGCTTATTATTGGTATGTTGCAACGTTTTGTTGTTCCTTTAATCCCATTCTAATATGGCTTTTGTAAGAAATCATTTGGATGGCGTTGAAATTCATATTCGCGCCACACCAAATGCCAAAGTTGAAAAAATTGACGGTGTTGAAAACCGCGATGATGGAAATCAATATTTAAAAGTTAAAATTCGCGCTATCCCTGAAGATGGCGCAGCAAATGATGCGATTATAAAAATCATTGCCAAAACCCTTAAAATCCCAAAATCTGATATAGAATTAAAAGCTGGGCAAAAAGGGCGCACCAAATGCCTATTGGTAAAAAATAAAAATTTGGATATAGAGGCGATTATCAAAGCACTTTTACCCAAATAGGAATAAAATGAGCGCGCAAATAATCGATGGCAAGCAACAAGCCCAAATTTTAAACCAAAAAACCAAAGAAGAATTACAAAAAATAGAAAAAGAACATGGTTTCACACCATGCCTTGCGGTCATTTTGGTTGGTGAAGACCCCGCAAGCCAAGTTTATGTGCGCAATAAGGTAAGAACAGCGGGTGAAATTGGTATAAAATCACTTGAATTTGTAATGCCTGCCGAAACCACACAAGAAGAATTAGAGACAAAGGTAAAAGAACTTAGCCAAGATGAAAGTGTTGACGGAATTTTGGTGCAATTGCCATTACCAAAACATCTTAATCAAGATGCAGTAATCGAACATATCGACCCTTTAAAAGATGTTGATGGATTAACAGAAAAAAGCGCAGGTAAATTATCTTTGGGTAAAATTGGCCTTAGGGCATGCACCCCATCTGGTTCAGTAATTTTGGCAAAATCGGCATTGGGCGATAATTTAACAGGTTTAAATGTTGTTATTATTGGGCGTTCAATTTTGGTTGGAAAACCTGCGGCACTATTATTTTTAGAAGAAAATTGCACAATCACCATTGCCCATTCAAAAACCAAAAATCTGCCTGAAATTTGCAAAAATGCCGATATTTTGGTAGCGGCAGTTGGGCGGCCTTTAATGGTAAAAGGTGATTGGGTTAAAAAAGGCGCTTGTGTTATTGATGTTGGTATAAACCGCGTTGAAAATACTGCCGCCGATACAAAATCAAAAACTAAATTAGTTGGTGATGTTGATTTTGAAAGTGCAAAAGAAATTGCGGGCCAAATTACGCCTGTTCCTGGTGGTGTTGGCCCCATGACAATTGCATGCTTGATGCAAAATACAATTATAGCTTCGAAATTACGCCGTAATTTAGGTTAGAAATTAGGTTCTAAAACCACCATAAAGACGGCAATTATCATTAAGATAAAAGGTAATTCATTGATAAAGCGGTAAAAAACGTGATTTAAAGGTCGTTTTCCTTTGGCAAATTCATTTTGCCATTTGCCATAAAACATGTGCACAATTGTTATTAAAATCACCATTGTAAGTTTTACCATTACAAAGTGGTTTTTCAAAAACTCATAACCGCCACGCCCCATTATAAGGCTTAAACCAAGGCACCAAACAACGATCATTGATGGTTCCATAATGAAGCGAAATAATTTTCGTTCCATAGTTTTTAAGGTTTCATCGGTTTGTGAACCAATTTCAATATTTGAATGATAAACAAAGATTCGTGGCAAATACATAAGACCTGCCATCCATGCAATCACGGCAATAATATGTAAGGCACGCAAAATTTCATAATTGTTTGAGAAAAAATCAAGCATTTTCGTCTTCTTTCACTTTATCAATCACCAAATTTGCAAGCCCTTCGATAAAATCCTTATCGCATGAAACAGTTTTAGACCGTCCCATAAAAGGAACGCCTAATTCATGGCACATTTCCTTATATTCCACATCAAGTTCAACCAAGGTTTCAATATGGTCACTAACAAAGGCAATTGGGCAAATTATAATGCCGATTTTGTCGCGTGATGCACGAATAATCTCATCTGGCGTTGATGGTTCAAGCCATTTTAAAGGCCCAACTTTGGATTGAAAGCAAACCTGTGTTTCAAAAAATGGTGGTAAAATTTCTTTTATAGCATTTGCGGTTTCATTTATTTGTTTTTCGTATGGATCTCCAGCATCAATAATTTTTTGTGGTAAACCATGTGCCGAAAATAAAACCCGAACTTTTTGCGGATTACCTAATTTATCCCATTCTTCCATTATATTTTTAACATTGGCGGCGATAAAGCCCGACAATTTTGGATATTCTAAAACATCACTCGTCGATTTTTTATAGAATTTTTTAAATTCCTTTATTGATGATCCAGTGGTTGTTAGTGAATAATGTGGATAAAGCGGCAATAATATTGTTTTATCAGGCGAAAATTCATCAACTTTTTTGGCACATTCATCACTTAATGGGTGCCAATAACGCATTGATATAAAAATTTTGATTTCATCATTCGGTAATTTTGATTTTAAAACATTTTCCAAAGCATCTTTTTGCGCATTGGTATTTTCCAAAAGTGGCGAAAAACCACCCATTAAATCATATAATGGCTTTGCCTTTGGCGCACGTGTTGTTGAAATAAGCCATGCCACAAAAGCACGCAAAGGATTAGGTAAATCAATAATTGCGGGATCTTTAAAAAGGTTTCTTAAAAACGGTTTTATATTTTCTGATTTATCAGGTCCGCCAAGGTTGAATAAAACCACCGCAATCTTCATTTAATTACCCCTTACAAGCTTAATCATAGCTTCTACGTTGGCAATTGGGGTTTGGGGCACCACGCCATGCCCAAGATTGAAAATATGCGGCCCAAGGCGCGCGCAATCCAAAATGTGCTTTACAGATTTTTCAAGATATTCACCGCCAGCCACAAGTGCAAACGGATCAAGATTACCTTGAAGGCAAATTTCATTGCCAATTTCTTCGCGGGTTTTGAAAATATCACATGAAATATCCATTCCAACCGCATTAACGCCAGTTTGTGAATGATATTGTTTTAATCTATGTGATGCGCCGCGTGGAAAACCAATTATTTTTGCATCTGGATTTAATTCTTTTAATTTTGCAACTAATTTTTTTGTTGGTGCAATTACCCATTCATTAAAAGCTAAATCTGATAAATCTTCTGCCCATGATTCAAAGATTTGAACCGCATTTGCACCCGCTTTTAATTGTGCATCAAGGTGAATTGCCAAGGCTTCAATTAAAATATCAAAAAGTTCGGTCATGAATTGTGGATTCTGATAGGCAAAACATTTTGCATCATCGCGGTTTCCGCCTTTTCCCTGAATTATATAAGTTGCCAAAGTCCAAGGTGCGCCGCAAAAACCCAAAAGTGCCTGTTCACTATTAAGTTTTTCTTTTACACGGCCCAAGGCTTCATAAACTGGATTAAGGCGTGTTGTAATTTTGCTTAAATCTAATTTTTTTAATTCACTTAATTCACGAATAGGTTCAAGGATTGGGCCAATGCCTTCTTTGAAGTCAACAAATTGACCCATTGCATGTGGAATTACCAAAATATCAGAAAAGATAATTGCCGCATCAATATCATAACGTCTTAAAGGCTGTAATGTTGCCTCTGCTGCTGCGGCTGGTGCATAACAAAAATCAAGGAAACTTTTGTTTCTTGCCCTTAATTCCTTATATTCAGGAAGGTGACGCCCTGCTTGACGCATCATCCAAATAGGAATTCTTTCTTCCTTTTTTCCTTCAATGGTTCGAATAATTAAAGGCTTATTTTGGTTTTCCAATTTAAATCTTTCTATATAAATTAAGGAAGTAGTAATATTTTAGTAAGGTGGATAGATTTTAAAATCGGCAAACCTACTAACACATTGTTCACATCTTTCAAAACTTTCCCACAGCTTATTCAACATGCTGCGACAATAAATTCCATCATAACAGGGTATATTACTGATTTTCAATTTCTGTGGATAAAAAATTAACAAAATTAACCAAAACCACAGACTGTGACTCAATTGTGGAAAACTTTATTTTGCCTGTGTAAAATATGGTTAAAATTTATTGTTAATTATTTATTTACCAACAATTTTCACAACTTATTAACAGCTATTAATAAATTATTAACATACAATTTTTACGTGCCCGAATTGCTTGATTTGGCTTAATCAAACAATTAAAGCCAATTAAAGGGAAATAGGGGTAAAGATGGCGAATTCGATTTTTGTAAATGTTCATTTGGTTTCGGATTCGACTGGTGAAACTTTGAATACAATTTTGCGCGCTGTTTCGCCACTTTTTGATGGAATAAGTGTTCTTGAACGCTCTTATTATCTTGTTCGTTCGCGTCGCCAATTGGATAAGGTTTTAGAAGAAATCGAAAGTCGCCCTGGAATTGTTATTTTTACAATTGCATCCCAAGAATTACGCGAAGTTTTAGAGGAAAAATGCCATAATCTTGGTATTCCTGCTATGGCATTATTAGATGGGGCATTAAACTTTTTCTCACGCCATTTGGGAATTGCGCCAAGTGTTAAAACTGGCTCTAAACAAAGTCTTGATGAAAATTATTTCCGCCGAATTGAAGCTATAAATTACACACTTGCCCATGATGATGGTCAGATGGTGCATGAATATAATGATGCTGATATTGTTTTGGTTGGTGTAAGCCGAACGTCAAAAACCCCAACATCTATTTATCTTGCCAATCGCGGCTATAAAACTGCAAATTACCCGCTTGTTTATGGTGGCCCAATTCCACAGGCCTTATTGGAATTAAAAAAGCCGTTTGTTATTGGCCTTAAAGTTTCACCCGATAGATTAATTGCAATACGAACCAATCGCCTTTTAAGCCTTAATACCGAAGCCAATACAGAATATGTTGATGAAGATTCGGTGCGCGAAGAAGTTGTTTTTGCTAATCGTCTTTTTGAACGCCAAGGTTGGAATGTTATTGATGTTACGCGCCGCTCAATCGAAGAAACTGCGGCAACAATTTTAAATATGGTTGAAACAAGAAAGCGTGAAAATGCACAATAATAATGAAAAACCAAAAATAATTCTTGCCTCCCAAAGCTATATAAGACGCCAATTAATGGATAATGCGATGGTTGACTATATCGCAATTAATTCTGGCGTTGATGAAGAAATGGCAAAACTTTCTTTGCGCCAAGAAGGTGTTGCACCAAAGGATCAAGCCCATGAATTGGCAAAATTAAAAGCACAAAAATTATCACAAAAAAATCCAAATGATTTTGTTATTGGCGCCGATCAAATGCTTTGTCTTGGTAATGAAGTTTTTGATAAGGCCCAAAGCATGGATGAAGCGCGCCAAAGATTGCAATATTTTCGTGGTAAAACCCATTATTTGCAAAATGCGGTGGTAATTTATCGCAATAATCAATTAATCTGGCGTCTTGATACCGCACCAAAACTTAAAATGCGCGATTTTAGCGATGAGTTTTTAGACCATTATCTTGAAAAAAGCGGTGATAAAATCCTTTCTTCCGTTGGTTGTTATCAATTAGAAGGCATGGGGCTTCAATTGTTTGAAAAGATAGAGGGTGATTATTTTGCTATTTTAGGCCTGCCAATGATAGAGACTTTGGCGTTTTTGCGCCAACATGATATGGTTAAACCATGAGGAAAATTACCGCATCAACACAACTTTATGGGATTTTTGGAAATCCTGCGCGCCATTCAAAATCACCCATTTTGCATAATGGATGGTTTGATGATTGTGGATTTGATGCAACCTATATTGCGTTTGAGCCTTTAATTGAAGAATTTGAAATTGCATTTTCAGGGCTTGTTGCGGCAGGTCTTAAGGGTTGCAATATTACTGCACCATTTAAAGAAGCGGCGGCAAAAATTTCAAATTTTAAAACCCATGACATTGAAATTATGGGCGCGGCAAATACAATAAAAATTGATAATTCAAAAAGCCATGCTTTCAATACGGATGGGTATGGCTTAATTCTTGATTTAGATAAACGCGCGCAAAATTGGCGTGAAAATCATGAAAAGATTGCAATTATTGGCGCGGGTGGTGCCGCCAAGGGGGTTATTGATGCCTTTATAAAAAATGGCACAAAACAATTTAACATAATTGCGCGTAATCAAGAAAAACTTGATGAAATTATCAATTGTTCAAAAAGACTTGAAAATATTAATTGCCATTTCAATGGAATTTTGTGGGATGAAATTGATAATTGCGTTGAGAATTGCGGCCTTATTATAAATGCCACAACAATTGGCCTTAATAATGTTGGTGAATTGAAATTTGATTTATCAAAATCAAAATCCCAAGCAATAATTTATGATATGGTTTATCATCCATCTGAAACTAGTTTTAGGAAAATGGCACAAGATCAAAATCGCCAAAGCCTTAATGGAATTGGTATGTTGGTTGGTCAGGCGGTTTTGGCATTTGAAAAATGGTTTGATATTCGCCCTGATTTTGAAATTGGTTTAAAGCGGGTTTTAGAAAATGCTTAAAGTCGGGCTTACTGGTTCGATTGGAATGGGTAAATCGACCATTGGTTCGATGTTCAAAGACCTTGGGATTGGTATTTGGTCTGCCGATGATTGTGTTCACATTCTTTATAAAAAAAATGGCCAAGCAAATATTTTAATTCAAAAAGAATTTGGTAAAATAATTGATGAAAATGGTGACATAGACCGCAAACAATTAAGCGCAATTGTTATTGAAGATAAAGCCGCACTAAAAAAACTTGAAAATATCGTTCACCCATTGGTCAAACAAAATCGCGAACAATTTATTGAAAATTCAAAAAATAATAATGCGCCATATATAATTTTGGATATTCCATTATTGTTCGAAACCAATTCACAAAATGAATTTGATAAAATAATTGTAGTTGATTGTGATTTTGAGACCCAAAAACAAAGGGTTTTGGCGCGCCCAAATATGAATTTGGAAAAATTTCAAACAATTATTTCAAAGCAAATGCCAAATTCAAAAAAAGTCGCACAGGCGGATTTTGTTATTGATACTTCGCAAAGCCTTGAAATGTGCCGAAATCGGGTTATTGAAATCGATATTGAATTAAAGAAATTAACAAAAAATGCGTGAAATAGTATTTGATACCGAAACAACAGGACTTGACCCCGCCAATGGGGATAAGGTTGTCGAAATCGGTATGGTTGAATTAATTGATTATATTCCAACCGGCCGATATTTTCACAAATATATAAATCCAATGCGCGATATGCCGATTGAAGCTTTTAAAGTTCACGGCCTTTCAGCACAATTTTTGGCAGATTTTCCAACTTTTGGTGACCCTGAGATTTGCGATGCAATGCTTGAATTCATTGGTGATGCAAAATTAATTGCCCATAATGCTGAATTTGACCGTAAATTCTTAAATTATGAACTTGCCGCGCTTAATCTTCCTACAATTGAGTTTGAGCGTTGTATTGATACAATTGTAATTGCAAAAAAGAAATTCCCTGGCGCGCCTGCTTCATTGGATGCATTATGCCGAAGATTTGCCATTGATTTAAAAGACAGAAGCCTTCACGGCGCATTGCTTGACGCCAAATTATTGGCGGCGGTTTATCTTGAATTAATGGGTGGCCGCGAAAGAAGCTTTGGTTTTGAAAATAGCGCATCATCTTCACAAGATAATTCGCAAAATAATTCATCAATGAATTTAAGAAAAATTGGCCCAAGACCTAAAAAAATAGCGCCGCTTCTTACAGAGCAAGAAATTGCGGCGCATGATGATTTTGTAAAAACCCTTGGCGATAAAGCCTTTTGGATTAACTGATTTTACGCGTCAGCTTTTTGATTTTGTCCTTGGCGTTGTGCAAAATATAAAGATGCAAAATCCATTGGATCAATAAGCATTGGCGGGAAGCCACCAGTTGATGAAACTTCTGCCATTAATTGACGTGCAAATGGGAATAGAATACGTGGGCATTCAATAAGCAACATAGGCTCGATAGTTTCTTGATTTGCGCCAGAAATTTGGAAAAGGCCTGCATATACAAGTTCAATGACAAATAGAACCTGATCTTCACGTTCGCTTTTCGCATTAATTTTTAATTCAACTTCAAAAACGCTTGGGTCTTCCATGCCGCGTGCAGCAACATCCATTTGTAAGTCGATTTTTGGCTGTGGGCCATCGCGCAAAGAAGCAGGCGCATTTGGATTTTCAAAAGAAAGGTCTTTTGTATATTGTGCCAATACGCGTAATTGAGGGATATTTGGCATTTCGCCTGCCCCATTTGCAACTTCTTGCGTATTTTCTGTTTCGTCAGCCATTTTAAACTCCAAAATATAATTTTGGCACGAGCTAGCTTATTTTTCACATATCTTCAAGGCCTGTGACAGAAAGCCATGATTTTCAACGCATATCGTATGCCTATTGATAAAAATTATGCTTAAATCTTGTTTATTTTTCTTTATCAGCCTTGTTTGCATAATCTTAAATCATTAGAATATATATAGGCTCTGTCATCTAATGAGTTTTTATAGGATGCAAATGGCATATTTCTGCGCTTCCGATGCTCACATACTTAAGTATGCTCTGCTTCGGTTCTCGAAATATACCATTTTCGCCACATAAAAACTCATTAGCTAACAGGCCATGTTCAAATTTTGATTGGATGATTAATTGGAAACGCTTTTTTTCGCTGTTGTTGCAATTTTAGTTTTGGGAAGGCTTTATCAAGTTTTGGGTCAAAACCACGATGCGCCAACAAGATTGAATGATAATTTTGGAAATGATCAAATGGCACCAAATGGCGGTGCTTTTGGTATAAATAATGGTGAAAACAAAAATACAAATATTGCCAATTCTATAGAGGTTAATTTCACAAATAGTGAAGAGTTTTTGAAAGCTCAATGGGGCGAATTAGCGCCACAAATTATTGAATTAAAAAAACGCGAACCTTCTTTTGATCCTATTAAATTTAAAGAAACTAGTGCGCTTGCGTATGATGCAATCATAAGTGCTTTTGGTAAAAATGATAAAAACACATTAAAAGATTTGGTTTCACCAAATGTTTTTGACGCTTTCAACATTTCAATGGAAGAACGTGCAGCGCAAGGGCGGGGTGAAATTGATGTTGTAAAACTTTCAGAAGCAAAATTAATTTCAATCGAAATCAATGACCAAATTGCGCAGATTGACGTTGAATTTAAAGCTACATTGAGCGCAATTGGCGAAGTACAACGCACAAGCGATGAAATTTGGACATTTGAGCGTAAAATTGGCTCTCGCTCTCCAGTTTGGATTCTTGTTGCGGTGGAACAAAAATGAAGAAAATAAATTTTTATTATTTGGTAGCGCTGTCATTTTTAGGCGCATGTGCCAGTGAAAATAAAGCTTCAAATGTTGAAATTGTAACACCAAAAAGTGTAAATAATTCAAGCGCCGCGGCAAATGAAAGCATGGCAGCTAATATTCCGCCAAAACCAAATGTTGTCATTCCACCACAGAATAATTTACCAACACCTTTGCCGCCTTTATCAAAGCCCGCAACGGGTGAAATTATTTTTGCGTCGTCAAGTTTTGTAAACCTTCCAAATTGGGGAATTACTGATGTAAGTGCGGCACGAAAATCATTAATTAATTCATGTG
>CAZKYS010000060.1:0-14687 GCA_964557085.1 uncultured Caulobacteraceae bacterium | reverse complement strand
GATTGAAACCTTGATTTGTGGGTCATTAATCGCGCTTTGCAAAGTTTGTTGAACGCTTTCAACCGACACACCTGGGAAAATGCGGCAATTAACATTAGCAGAAACATGCTGTGGCAGGGCATTGAGTGCATGACCACCATTAATCATGGTCGCCACACAAGTTGTACGAAGCATTGAATGCCAAGTTTTATTTTGTGACAAAAGCGCATTGGCCTTTTCATCATTTGGATTGGCAACAATTGCATTCATTGCATCACCAATTTCACCACCCTTAATTTTTGCAAGACGTTTGAAATATTCACGATTTGCATCATTAAGCATTACTGGGAATTCGTGTTTTGAAACATTCCGTAAGGCATCGGCAATGTCATAAATTGCATTTTTTGGAACAGGCTGTGATGAATGTCCGCCGGGATTTGTGGCCTCGATTGTAAAGTCTTGATAGACTTTTTCACCCGCTTGCACATTAAGCATGATGCGATTGCCATCTTTATCAAGTGCGCCTCCTGCGCCCTCATTTAAAGCGAATTCGGCATCAATCCAATCTTTGTGATTTTGCGAAAGATATTTTGCGCCATTAAATGAACCCGATGTCTCCTCACCACAGGTAAGGGCCATTTTGATTGTGCGTTTTGGCTTATATTTTTCTTGTTTATAGCGAATTAAACTATCGGTGAAGATTGATGCCATTGCCTTATCATCAACCGTTCCACGCGCATAAAAATAGCCATTTTCTTCGATAAGTGTGAATGGGTCACGTGTCCAATCCTCACGCTTTGCTTCGACAACATCAATATGGGCAAGCAATAGAATTGGTTTTTTATTTTTATCGCTTCCTTTTAAAGTGGCAACAAGGCCGCCTTCTTTTGGGTGTTCAGGTACAGAAAATACGCGCAAATCGCCATCTTCAAAACCCGCCGCCTTAAGGCGATTTGCCATTCTTGTTGCCGCAAGCGTGCAATCACCCGCCGAAAGCGTTGTATTGGTTTCCACCAATTCTTTATAAAGTTCGCGATATTTGGCTTCAGTGGGGTCAGAACTTTGCGCGAATGCATTGCCCGCAAACATTAAAGCACCAATTGCGAAACCAGTTTTAAGATATTTTTTCATGTTTAATCCACTCTATGCTTTCAAAGCAGTTTCAAGATAATTTTTAATAATTTCACGTACTTCTTTTGCGCTTATTTTTGCCATTTGCGCAAGGCTTAGGGTTTTGGACGCTTCTTTTGCCGCCAAATAGCCTAATAAATAGCCACCGCGTGACGGAAATTCACCCTTCCAATTGAATTGGAAAAAGCGCGCATAATCTTCATCCTTATTACTATCGATATTATCAAGCGCATATTGGGCGCATTTTTTGAATTCTTCGTGGCTGATATTATCAAGGTTTTTGTCATCAAGAAGAACCGCCAATCTTGTGGCATCAGGGTTTAGGGCATGGGAAACATAAGTTGCGGTTCCTTCCATCCACATAGCCGTATAAATGGGCGGTGCAGCATTTTCAAAGCTTTCTTTGAGGCCAACCTGTCCTTGATAAAGGTGGTATGATTCATGGTCCAATAATAATTCTAAATTGGCATCTTTACCGTGAAAAATTATTATACCATCGGCACCAAAATATAGGGTTACAGGCTTTAAATCACCCGGAACGCGCCCATCAAAATTCAAAATTGATGGCATCAGACAGATTTTCGCTTTTGAATGGTCAAAATCGGGGAAATATTTCTTATATTTTGCATTATGAATTTCATAAATTTTGCCAAAGCTTTTTGATAAATTTCGCACATCTTCGGCAGCGGGTGTGAATTTTGCAAGCCAATCGGCAATATCTTTTTCCTTAATGCCAATATTCAAATCACTATAAAGTTTTTTATGTTTATCAAAGAATGTGGCTTTTAGAGATTTTGCGCGGTTTTTGCTTGATTTTGTTTTATCCCATGCATTGAAAAATTCGGGCATTAAATTGGTATAATCATTGTTTTGTGCTGCAAATGCATTGGTTTTGCTTAATAATACCATGCCGATTGTTGATTGTATAAGGCCGCGACGATTTATCATTATTCCCTCCTTATTTTTTGTAAAAGCTATCTGATTGTATAAAACTATCAAGTGGGAATTGGACTGAAATTGAAAATCATTACACCTTTTGGGTTTGAACATTTTGCCATTCGCAATTATATGCACGCCGATGAGCCAGATTTCAAAACCAAATATCGACCCAAGCCATAGATTTTCCGTTGCCCCAATGATGGAATGGACGGATAAGCATTGCCGCGTTTTTCACCGCATTTTAACAAAAAAATCAATGCTTTATACCGAAATGGTGGTGGCGCAATCAATATTGCACGGTGATTTGAAACGCATTCTTGCCTATAATGAGGCCGAGCATCCCGTATGTTTGCAAATTGGCGGCTCTGAACCTGAATTACTTGTAAAAGCTGCCAAAATTGTTGAAGAATTTGGTTATGATGAAATAAATTTGAATGTTGGCTGCCCATCAAAACGCGTTCGCTCTGGCTCTTTTGGGGCGTGTTTGATGTATGAACCCGAATTGGTTGGTGATTGCCTACAGGCGATGCGCGAAGCCGTTCAAATTCCTGTTCATATTAAGCACCGTATTGGCGTTGACGGCCATGACCCCGAAGAGATTTTATTCCCATTCGTTGAATATCTTGCATCGCGCGGCACAGATTTATTTGTGGTTCATGCGCGTAAAGCAATTTTAAAAGGTCTTACGCCCAAGGAAAACCGCGATATTCCCCCGCTTAATTATGATATTGTTCGCCGCTTAAAAGATGCATTCCCGCATCTTGGCATTGTTCTTAATGGTGGTTTGAATACTATCGAACAATCAAAAAGAGAGATGGGGAATTTAGATGGCGTAATGCTTGGGCGTGCGGCATATAAATATCCGCATTTACTTGGTGAAGTTGATAAAGAATTCTTTGGCGAAGATTATATTGTCACGCCAATGGAAGCCTATCAAAAATATCGCCCTTATATTGAAGAGCAATTGTCAAAAAAAGTGCCACTTCATGCAATGACAAAACACCTCCTTGGCCTTTTCAACGGCTATAGAGGCGCAAGAACTTTTAGAAGAGTTTTAGGTGAAGAAGCATTACGCAAAGGCTCTGGCCTTGATATTTACGACAAAGCGATTGAAGCGATTGATATGAGTGTTAGTGAACCTGCTTAATCACATTTTGATCTTTTGCCTAATAGCGCACCATATTCTTCAAGGCTTTGGTTTAAGTCCATAGATTTTCGGCGCTCATTAATTTTTTCAATATTTTCGATTGGGAAAGGTATAAGTTTTCCCGCCTCGCAATGAAACTGTGAACCGTATAATTGCTTTTGACCATTTCCAACCCTTATTCTATCTTCAAATAATGCAAATTCTGATTTGGGAAGGTCGCCAGATTGCATGGCAGTTTTCAATTCCGAATAATATTTTCGTTGAATTTCAGCAGGTGCATGCTGCATTATTAAAAATGCATACATTGCTGCTTCATCGCCAATTTCCTTGCGGTTAAACCATTTGTCTTTAGGTTTTAGCTCAAGCAAATATTGAATATTTTTATTGTCAATATAGTCCATTAATTCGTAATTTGCCTGCTTAAGTTCGGATTTTGATTTTTCATCAAGCGTTGTTTGATCTATTTTATAAGTATTCTTACGAATTTTTTGTTCAAAATTGCCAATCTCAATAAGAAAGTTTGGTGATTTTGGATTTAATGAATTATATTGGTCGCGTGTTTTCTGCAAATCAGATTTAATAACACTAATTTCATCCGCACATGCATTTATAGAGAAAAATGTGAACGAAATAAAAAATATTTTTAGCAATCTATTCATAATGCATATTTTATATATCAATATAAAGTGCAATACAAACCTTCATTATTATTTAGGGCAGTAAATTGTAATTTATATTAAGTATTTACAAGGCACGGCTTTTGGGTTTGCTTTAACTATGCCGCAACAAACTTATTTTCAGCTTCATTATAGATTTTCAACTCACCAGTTTTAATATCATAATGTGCGCCATAAAGGCCGAGGCGGCCTTTATCTTCCAAGATTTTTACGCATGGAAATGTGCGTAGGTTTTCAAGGGAATGGATTATGCCGTCTTTTTCAAGTTCATAAGCCTTGGTGTCGTGATCGCAATGTGCGCATTTGGTTAGAACTTTTTCTTTTGGGCCATTTAGAATGGACATCCATTTGGAAATGAAATTCGCCTCTGTCTGTTTTGTGGCGGAGGCATCAAGTGCCGCGCTTATACCGCCGCATTTTGAATGCCCAAGGATTACAACATTTTTTACATGAAGGTTTAAAACCGCAAATTCAATAGCCGCCGAAACACCATGGTATGAACCTTGGGTTTCAAAAGGCGGGACAAGATTGGCAACATTTCGAACCACAAATAATTCGCCAGGGCCCATGTTAAAAATGGTTTCAGGGTCAACCCGACTGTCGCAACATGAAATAATCATGGTTTCTGGGTTTTGTCCAAATGACGCTAAATCTTTGTAATGTTGGGCATTTGGTTCAAAAATGCGCGCTTTGAATTTCTTATATGAAGCAATTAATTCATTTGGAAAATTCTTCATCAAATCTAACCCTCAAGCAATTTATTGGCTTCTATATAGATTTGTTTTCCATCGGCAAGCATTTTTGCGCCATTTTCTTGTGCATTCTTTAGTCTATCAAGCCTTATAAGTGCCATTCCGTAATTTTTATAATTGGTGCGAACCCGCCCAATTTCAACTTCATCGGCAATAATTGGGCAATCATAGGGGATTTCATCGCCATCATATTTAAAAGCTTGTAGGTTTTGTTTTAATGTTCCGCGCCTTTTCATTCGACTGGTCATTTCCTGACCAATATAGCAGCCTTTGTGAAAATCAATTGCACCCATTTCATCAAGCCTTGCCTCTAAGGCAAAGTCTTTATCGCGGATTAAATCTTCTGCAGGTGATGGGATATTAAGTGAAATGCGCAATTTTTGGTAATTTTGAAAATCATCGCTTTGATTTGTATCAATTGGGGCAAAGATTCGAAAACCTAAATCTTTATTTCGTGGATCTTGGAATGATATGAATTCATCTTTAGGTTTAAAATTAAAAAATACACCTAATTCATTGGATAAATTATTAATATCAACTTTCATTCGAAGCTTAAACATACGCAATTTTGAATATAATTCATCAGCATCATTAGTATCAAGGAGGTAAGAATTTTCACCATTTTTAATGATGAAAATATCAAATAAAAATTTCCCCTGTGGCCCCAATAATGCGGCATAAATGGCGTTTTTGTCATCGGCTTTATCAATATTATTGGTCAGGATATTGTTTAAAAACTCAACAACTTGTTCGCCTTTAACTTCAATAATTCCGCGGTTTTTTAGCAAAATCATGAATTTTTACCCGCTAATTTTGCAAAAAATGCCGTTCCAATCACAAGCCAGCTTGCAGCAAAGCATATTCCACCCAATGGTGCGGTTGGGGCGTGGGTAGTAATTCCAAATGCTGTCAATATCAGGCCGCCACAAAAGAAAAACACCCCACACATTATTAAAGTAGATGTAAAATAAGCAAATTTCCCAATTCTATCAAACTGACTTATGGCAAAAATTCCCAAAAACGCATGCGGCAAAAGCATATTTGCCGCAATTGTAAGATATTCTTGCTTCATTAAATGCGCCGCATCATTACCCGCATGACGCGCATAAGCCATTAATAGAACAGAAATTGCACCCAAAATTCCAAATATAAGGGCAAATAATCTTCTTGCCATTATCTACCGTCCAACAAATTGCCCAATTGCCCAAGCACAGAGCCTTCGTCGGTAGATCTTCCGCCACCTTGCGGCGCACTTGCAAGCATACGCCCAGCAAGGCGTGAGAATGGCAATGATTGCACCCAAACAGTGCCAGGGCCTTTTAATTCGGCAAAGAAAACGCCTTCGCCGCCAAAAATCATGCTTTTGATTGAGCCAGCTCTTACAACTTGAAAGTCAACATTTTGTGTGAATGCCACAACGCAGCCAGTATCAACATGTAAAGTTTCACCCGCAGCTAAATCTTTGCGAATTATACAACCACCTGCATGAACAAAAACCAAGCCATCACCATCAAGGCTTTGCATAATAAAGCCTTCACCGCCAAAAAGCCCCGTCATTATTCTTTGTTGAAAATAAATTCCAAGTGAAACACCTTTGGCAGCCGCCAAAAAACTATCTTTTTGGCACAAAAGTCGCCCACCAAAATCACTTAGATTTAATGCCAATATATGGCCAGGGTAAGGGGCAGCAAATGCCATTTTCGCTTTTGCAAAGCCACGATTTTGGAAAACAGTTGTGAAAAGGCTTTCACCTGTTAAAAGGCGTTTTCCCGCGCCAACCAATGCACCCCAAAGGTCTTGGGTTTTGCCAGAGCCGTCACCAAATACGGCATCCATACCAATTGCGGGGTCTTTATACATCATCATGCCTGCTTCGGCGATTGCGCTTTCGCCGGGGTCAAGTTCAACCTCAACAAATTGCATTTCTTCGCCAAAAATTTGATAATCAATAACATCCGCACGGCTCATTTAGAATCTCCAATATTTTGCTTAATTTAGGTATATTTATAGCGCATACAAGGATTAAATTGTGTAATAATTTTGCAAATTTTCAAAATAAATATAAACCTGTGTAAATCGCTTGCGATTGCATAAATAATATTTAGTTTGGCAAAAAAATAGGGGCAATATATGAATTGGGGCATGGATAATGGCCGCGCAATAATTGGCGCGCTTTTGATAATCGGCTTTTGTTGGGCATTGTCTGAAAATCGTAAACGCTTTCCATGGCGTTTGGCTTTGGGCGCTATGCTGGTTCAGGCGGCTTTAATTTTGGTTCTATTTGCCATTCCACAATCCCAAGTGGTCTTAAATGGCATAAATGGCGCAGTTGATGGCGTTGCAAGTGCGACGGCAGAGGGCACAAAATTCATTTTTGGTTATCTTGGTGGTGGTGATATGCCATATCAGCCAAAATCAGCCGATGCCCCACCACCTTTTTTATTTGCATTTCAAGTTTTACCTTTGATATTGGTTATTTCTGCGCTTTCTGCGCTTTTATGGCATTGGAAAATATTGCAATGGATTACACGCGGTTTTGGTTATATTTTTGAAAAATCAATGAATATTGGCGGTGCTTCGGCGCTTGCGACTGCTGCAAATATATTTATGGGCATGGTTGAAAGCCCGATTGTTATCAAAGGTTATTTGGATAAATTATCACGCTCTGAATTATTTATGATGATGGTGGTTGGCCTTTCAACTGTGGCGGGTTCAACCATGGTTGCTTATGCAATGCTTCTTGCGCCAACTTTACCAAATGCGGCGGGGCATGTTTTGGTTGCATCCATCATTACAGCACCAGCGGGGATTTTGGTTGCAAAAATTATGATTCCCGATGAATTGCATGACACAGGTGAGGGGTTTGATCATTCTTCAAACCTTCAATATTCATCATCAATGGATGCGATTACACATGGCGTTCAAGATGGTTTAATGGTGGTTGTGAATGTTGCCGCATTCTTATTGGTTTTTGTAAGTTTGGTTTATCTAACCAATAATATTCTTTCAATTTTTGGAAATGTGGGCGGTGCGCCAATAACTTTACAACGTGTTTTTGGTTATATTTTCTCACCGCTTGCTTGGCTGATGGGCATTAATTGGGGGGAGGCGAAACAAGCAGGAAGCCTTCTTGGAACCAAATTATTCCTTACCGAATTTGTTGCTTATATTGACCTTGGCGCAATTCCAAAAGAAGCCATGAGTGAGCGTACAAGAATGATTATGACTTATGCGCTATGCGGATTTGCCAATGTTGGTTCTATCGGCATTATGACAGGCGGCATGACCGCATTAATGCCAGAGCGCCGCGAGGAGATTTTGGCACTTGCATGGAAATCACTTATCCCAGGGTTTTTGGCAACAATGCTTTCGGCAACAGTTGTTGCTTCATTGCCAATGTCACTTTTTGGGCATTGATTTAAAAGGTGATTGGGTTTCTTTAAGTATATCAATATGATTTTCAATCGCTACAGTTTCGCGTTTTAAAAAATCTGCAATAGCGTTTCTAAAACTTGTATTGGCAATGAAATGCGCCGAATATACGGGGTTTGGCAAATAGCCGCGTGCAAGTTTATGTTGTCCTTGCGTACCTGCTTCAACGCGCTTTATTTTATGTTTAATGGCAAATTCAATTGCTTGATAATAGCATAATTCAAAATGCAGAAAATCAATATCCTCAAGGCAACCCCATTGACGACCATATAGGATATTGTCGCCAATAAAATTGATTGCACCTGCAATAGGAAATTCATCTTTATAAGCAAAAAAGAGCACGATTTTTTCGCGCATATTTTGTATAATATGGCTAAAGAATTCACGTGTTAAATATGGCGTTCCATTGCCCCATTTGCGCGCATAAGTATCGCAAATAAATTCATATAATTTATCCATATGGGCTTCATTGATTTCATTACCCATAATTGTTTTGATTGAAATATTTGAATGAACATCGCGCCGTTCGCGTTTGATGGATTTGCGCCTTGAGGATGAAAGGTGTGATAAAAAATCTTCAAAATCATTATAATCTTGATTTTCCCACCAAAATTGCAAATCTTTACGAATTAAATAGCCATTTTCTTCAAGTGTCTTTGTTTGTGATTGTTCGGGAAAGTTTATATGAATGCTCGAAAGATTATTATTTATACAAATAGTTTTTAATGCGTCGATTAATATGATTTCGGCATCTTTATTTTTTGCCATAATTCGCAAACCCTGCACTGGGGTGAATGGAATTGCGCATAATAATTTGGGGTAATATTGACCGCCCACATTTTCAAACGCTTCGGCCCATGAATAATCAAAAACATACTCGCCTTGGGAATGATATTTCAAATATAATGGGCAAACAGCAATAATCTCTTGGTTTTGAAATATTGAAATATGACTAATCTGCCACCCTTTTTCAGCACCAAGACAATTGGTTTCTTCAAGGGCATATAGATAATCATAAGAAGTAAAGGGATTGCCATCATTTAGGCTATCCCAATTTTCACGCCCAATTTCAGAAATTTTGCTATGAATTTTAACTTGCAGTCTAAAGCCCCATTTATTTTCTACAAATCTCATAAGCTGCAATCGCCGCAGCATTGGAAACATTTAGGCTTTCCATTTCCCCAGGCATAGGAATATGTGCAATACAATCGCAGCGTTCAGAAACTAATTGCCTTAAACCTTTTCCTTCTGCACCTAAAACAATGGCTATGGGGCGTTTTTCGCCTTCTATAGCCTTTGCAAGGCTTGGTGAGTTTTCAGCCATATCAAGGCCAATTGCGCACCATCCCTGTTCGCACAAATCAACAATAGTTTGCGAGATGTTTACAACGCGCAAATCGGCAACAATTTCAACACCGCCTTGTGCCGCTTTTGCAAGTGCGCCTGTGATTGGCGGGGCTTTTCTATCTTGTTGTATTACTGCAGCCGCGCCAAAGGCTGCTGCTGTTCTAAAGATTGAGCCGATATTTTGCGGGTCAGTTAATTGGTCAAGGATGAAAACAAATTTACCACCTTCAAGTGCTTTATCATAATCAGGGTCGGGAAGGGGTTTAAGACGTGCCGCGATACCTTGGTGAACTGCGCCTTGTGGTAAGAAATCAGTTAAATCTTCAGGATCAACAATTTTGCTTTTTGTATTTGGCGGAAGATGGCTTGCGGCATTTTTAGTTGCCATAATTTCCAAAACTTCGCGATTCGGATTTTTAATTGCGGCCTCAACCGCATGAATGCCCCAAAACCAAAGCCCATTGGCATCGGCATTAATTCTATTAATCGGTTTTTTATTAGAGCGCGCCGCTTTTTCCCATGGTTTTGAATTCGCATTATCACGGTTAGAAGAAGGGGCGGATTTGAATGGTTTCTTTGGTTTTTGGTTTTTCATTCCACCCAAATAGCGTAAATCATATTTAAAGTCGCCAAAAATTTCTTTGAAACAAAGATTTTTCAGTCAATAGTGTAATTGAGCACACATTGGATATTGCGCAAAAGTAAAATGCCTTATAAAGACAGCCACCTTGATTAGCAATTGGCCGATTAATCAATATGGTGAGGTGGCCGAGTGGTTAATGGCAGCAGACTGTAAATCTGCCCTCGAGAGAGTACATAGGTTCAAATCCTATCCTCACCACCATTTGATTTCCAATTGCTAAAAGGAATGCGGGTATAGCACAATGGTAGTGCAGCAGCCTTCCAAGCTGAGGATGTCGGTTCGATCCCGTCTACCCGCTCCAAAAACTCAAACTCCCGCCTTCGCTTCGCTCACTTGGTCGTTTTGATTCAAGCGGGAAAGAATTTTTGAAAAGCGCGGTTTTCAAAAATTCTTTACATTTCACTTCAGTTTATTTTTTGAATTTATAATACTTTGTATGCGTAATCTTCTAGGTGTTTGTTGAATGTTTCAGCATCTTCTAGGAATGGGGCGTGGCCGGTTTTTGGCATGTCTATTACTTTATTGTGCCAGATGTTTTTCCATGGCGCTGTGTGTAAGTATTCTAAGTTTACGAATATATCTTGGTGGCCGTGTAAAACAGCAATTGGTTTTTCCCAATTTGCGATGGTTTCGATTTGTTTGTGACCGTCGGTGCCGCCAATCCAATTTTTGACCATTGTTTCGCGCGCTTTGCCATCGGCGCGTTTTGCTGCATCAATTAATTCTGATGGAACTGGGTTTAAAGTGCCGTAAACTGCACTAATATAATTTGCAATCATTTCATCGGTTGGTGCAGCTTCACCAACTGCGGACGCGAAAGTTGCCGGAAGATATGCTTCAAATAATCTATCTTCACCTGGGCCAACTGGTGGGGCGCCAAAGATGAAAATTCCTTTGAAATTGCTGTCAGGATTTGCAATGTCATTTCCTGCCATTTCAAGTGCCGTATTGCCGCCCAAGGACCAGCCAACAACAATAAAATCGCCCTTAACGATTGATTTAATCGCGCTCATCAAATTTTTTGCGTAATGCGGCATTGTATAGACATTTTCAGGAATAGACGCATTTTCAGATGCGCCATGACCCGGAAGATCAATTGCCAAAACCCCATAATTATTTTTTGAAAAATATTCTATTTGATGTTTGAATGCTTCTTTGCATGACGAATTACCATGAATAAAAACTATAGTTTTTTGACCATTTGGCATAAATTTATAAGCTAATTTAACGCCATTTATTTCAATAAAATTATTTCCCATTTCATTTTCCACAATTAAAAATGCCATTTTGATTTATCATAAAAAATCAAAATGGCATCTGTTATTTTAAAATTTGCTTGTAAGTTCTAGACCAAAAGTTCGCCCTCTTCGCGGGTGGTAAACAATTGTTCCAAAGAAATCACGGAAATCATCGATTTTACCTTTTTCATCACTAAGGTTTTTGCCCCAAAGGAATATTTGATACTTTTCACCCGCACTCATCAAGCCAATGCGTGCATTATATTCGGTTTGCGCATCAATATAGCCAAATGGAACAAATGCCCCACCAAGTAATTTAGTGGTTTTTACATTGTCCGCCGTTGTATATTGCCCCGCACTATGTGTGATATCTGCACGAACCAAAAGGGTTGAATTTAAGCTTGGTAATTGGCGTTTATAAACCGCACTCAAAGTTGCAGTTAAATCAGGCGCATTAACAAGCTTTTTGCCAGACGCATCAGTACCGCCAGAACCGCCACCAACAAATTTGTCAAATTTAGCATCAAGAAGACCAATAGATGCATCAATGTTAAGGTTATCAGTTACACGAAGATTTAATTCAGCCTCAATACCCTTTGTAACAACTTTTGCCGCATTTGTGATGCGAATTGAAGTTTTGCCGCCACCTAAATCAACGAATTGATTGACTTGATAATCATTATAATTTGCTTGGAAAGCTGCAATGTTTAAACCAAGGCGGCGGTCAAAATACCGCCCTTTAAGGCCTATTTCATAAGAATCGACAGTCTCTTTATTAAAGGCAAGGCCAGAATTTGCCGCAAGTTCGGTTTTATTAATATAATCAAGGTTAAAACCACCGCTTTTATAGCCTGACGAATATTTGGCATAAAGGTTGCGGCCATTATCAAATTTATAGGTCAAACTAATAGCAGGCGAAAAGAAATTATCACTTCTATCATTTAATAATGGGTGCGGGACGCCAGCTAAATCAACATTGGTAGAGCCAATGTTGAAAACACCAGAATTGCGACCATCAAGTAGCCAATTCACACTTTTGCTTTCGGTGCTATAGCGACCACCAATGCCAAGCTTCAATCTTTCAGTTAGATTATAAGCGCCATTAAAATAAAGGGCGACACTTTCGGTGCGCACACTACCTCTATTGAAGATTTTTGAACCTTCAGGCCCGAAACCTGCCACTTTTGAGATTAATGACAATTGGGCAGGGGTTAAATTATTGGGGTCTAAATTAAGCAATGGTGCAACAGATGGTGCAACTGCTTTGGCAATAAAGGCTTCTTCAAAGCTTGAACCCAAAGTTACATCACGGCTTGTATCTGCGTCTTGCGCATAAAAATAGACGCCAGCCATATAGGTTAATTTGCCATCACGCGGCGATATTAATTGAAATTCTTGTGTGGTTTGCTTGAAAATATCATTATATTCAATCGATACAACATCAACAGGCGAATAATCAGTTGCATTTCGATAAGTTGCATCAGTATCACGATAACCAGTGATTGATTTAATAATCATCCCATTATCTAATTTATATTCAAGATTTAAAACGCCGCCATATATGTCGCGTTTTTCTGACGGATCAAAAGAAAACGCAACCTCTTCGGGGCCAATATTGCCCGCTAATGGTGCAATACCAAGCATGTCACTTACAGGTTTACCCGCGATAATTTTATTATCTGCTTTTAAACCGTCATAGGCAAAATTCACTTCGAATTTATCATTAGGCGTAAAACGTAATTGGGCACGATAAGCAAGGACATCTTTATCGTCCAACATATTTCCCGTGATTTTGTTTTTGATATAACCATCTTGCAGTGTTTTAGAAACTGAAAACTTGGCGGCAACTTTATCACCTAAAGGAAGATTCACCATGCCTTTTAAAGTTCGATAATCATAATTACCAACATTGGCGCTTATTTGCCCAGAAAAAGTATCGACAGGTTTTGCGGTTACCAAACTTATTGCACCTGCCACAGTATTTTTACCAAAAAGCATGCCTTGTGGGCCGCGCAATACTTCAACCCGTGCTAAATCTAATAATTCTTGATTGGTTGCTGGTGATTGCCCCATGTAAACGCCGTCAACATAAACGCCCACACGGCTATCAAAGCCAATATTGCGCGAATTAGAACCAACACCACGAATTGTTATTGCCGAACGAAAATCACTATGTTCTGTAACTTGAACGTTTGGAACAAAACCCGTTAATTGTGACAGTTCACGCACGCCAGTTTGCGATAATGATTGTGCACTTACAACCGATATTGCAATTGGAACATCGGTAAGTTTTTCGCTTCGCTTAGTTGCCGTAACAATAATGTCTTCTTCATTTGCGGCCTTGGTTTTTGAATTCTTATCTTGTGCAAGCGCAAAGCTTGGTGAAATAAAATTTATAAGCACTAATGAGCTTACACCTAAAAGCATTTTTATTTTGGCGTTTGATATATTTTTTTTCATCTTGCCCCTCCCTCATGTTCCATATTCTTGAATGATTAAGTTAAATCAATTAACATTGTTAAATTGATTAACATTGAAATGTCAATCACTAAATTATGGCATTAATTTTTTTGCGAATTATATTGCATATTGGAGATTTAATTGGTCGATTTAGTAATGGATAAGACGCATAAAATTCAAAAAAACCTTAAGGTTACGCGCAAGTCTGCCTATCATCACGGAAATATGCACGAGGCTATAATTATTGCCGCTACTAATCTTATAAAAGAAAGAAAATCACTCGATTTTCAGCTTAAAGATATTGCATTGTTAATTAATACTTCGACACCTGCCATTTATCGTCATTTTGAAAATAAACAGGCGCTTTTGGTTGCTGCCGCCATTTTTGGTTATGATTTACAAAAAAAATATCGCGACATCGCCTTGGAAGTGCATTGTGAGACACCAATTCATAAATTAACGGCAATTGGTTTTGCCTATATTCATTTTTCCCGCCTTCATCCTGGTTTCTTCATGCTCATGAAAAACCTTGAAACAAAAGAGATATTGTCATCTCAAGATTATATAAAGCAAAGAGATTTTACCCAAAATCTGGTTCGTGGCCTTATTGATGAATGTATTGAAAGTGGGTTTTTTTGTTGAAACAGATAAAGAAATGGCAATCACATTTTTACAATCAACCACTTATGGTATTGCCCAAATGCTACTTCTCGAATCAATGTCATTATTCGCGCCAACACAACATGATAATCCACATTTTGTTTCAAAAGTTTTGAGCCATACTATTGGTTCATTGCTGACTAAAAAAGGACATCAGCATCTAGATAGCGCAACACAAAATCCATTTATCTATAAATTGCCGTTATAATTGCTTTATTTAGAAGATAATTGAAATATATTTTTATTAATTGATGCAAAATTGTTTCATTTTTCTATAATTGC
>CAZKYS010000059.1:1057-14927 GCA_964557085.1 uncultured Caulobacteraceae bacterium | reverse complement strand
ATTTTTACAAATTCAAATATTTGTTCATCGCTAAAACTATCATTATTAAAAATTTGCAGCCATTTTAAACCACGTGATGCCATATAGGGTGCGGGCCTGACCCCTCTTTCAACCTTGTTAATCTCAAAAGCGATATCGGAACATTTGAAAATAATTGCGAAATCATCACCTTCTTTTTCCCATCCGCCAATTGCAAAAACTTTCCCACCAATTTTCCAAACATCTGCATCCCATTGATAAATATGGGTTGCATGTTCAAGGCTTTTGCAAAATTCATTATATTTGGCTTGGTTCATTTGGTGAATTTATCAGAAAGTGCATCAAGTTATTATTTAATTTTAGGATTTACGCATTTGTAAAAAAGAAATTTACTAGTTACGAACGAATTATGTTAAATGCAAACGACAAAATAAGCAAACCAATGTCTATGATTTTGGAATTAAAATTTTAATTCTTACCTTGACCCATTATCAATATTAGACATAATCGGTTGCGATAATAGTTTTGTAGAATTTATTTTAAAACAAAAAATTTTGGAGATTACGATTGAAGCCCCTATATTTAATTCCTTTAATTTCAATATTGTGCGCAACATCGTCTTTTGGCGAAACCGTTAAAAAGCCAAGCGTGCCCTCTAAAACAACAGTTTCAAAGCCAGTCGAGCCGATTAAACCCACCACCTCACCTGATAAAATGCGCGAAATTAAAAATAAAGAAGGCAAAATTATAAAATATGAATGGTGGCGTGAATTGACCTATTGCGGCGGGAAAATTTATGGATTGGGTGAACTTACCAGCGAAACCCCAGAAAAAGCAAAAATTGTAATGAATAATGGTACTATAGTTGGTAATTTTGGCGTGCAACGTCTTATGATTGATCGCAAAATTGATTTAAAATCTGCGCAAGCTCTTGCTTCTGAATCTTTTACAAGTGGCGTTAATTCTTTCAAATCCGCCTATTGGACATATCGAACACTTGGCACGCATCAAAATTACATAGATTCAACAATGAAAGATTGCCAATCTACCCTCACTGAATATTCCCAAAAATTCCCCGAACTTTTCAAAGGTACGAACTAGACATTTCCCCAAAAAAAATTTGCCTTCAGTAAATTTTCAAAAAAAGTTGTCAAATATATCTAAAAACCACGCTTTTTAGATATTTTTGTCCTCTCGAATCCAAAATCGTGAGTGAGCGGCAAAGCCACGAGGGTGCGATTTTGAGCGCGCTATGCCGCCTGCGCCATAACCCGATTTCTGCCACATTGTTTTGCAGAATATAATGCTTGGTCTGCGCGTTTAAGCACGGTTTCAGGAATATCAGAAGTTTGGTTACCCACCGAAACACCAACTGAACATGTAACATCCAATTGTTCGCGGTTTCGTCCAATATAAAATGGAGCATCGGCGATTGAATGCCTTAAGCGTTCGGCAATTTGCATTGCATCTTCTGGTAAAGTGTCTGGCATTATTACCACAAACTCCTCACCACCAAAGCGGCAAGCAAGATCTCGTGGCCTAAAGTTTGACGCAAGGCGTTCAGAGAATTGACGAATAACATCATCACCCGCATCATGCCCAAAAAGGTCATTTACGCGCTTAAAGTGATCAATATCGGCAATAAGAACCGAAACTGGCTGCCCGCCCCTTTGCATACGTTCAAGCAGGGCTTTAAGCTGGCTTTCCATATAACGGCGATTGTGAAGACCGGTTAATTGGTCGGTCACCGCTTTTTCCATTGTTTGGTCAACGCTTTCGCGTAAAGCCTCTATATAGCGGCGGCGGCGTACAAGGGTTTTTACGCGCGCAAGTAATTCTTCTTCATCAAGTGGGCGATCGATAAAATCATTTACGCCCAATTCAAGTGCCCGAAGTGCTTTATCACGTTCATGATTATCAACAATCGCAAGAATTGGCAGATTTCGTGTTGCCGTTTGTGATCTTATATGTGCTGCAAGTCTTAGGCCGTCAAAAGATGTTCCAGAAGTTGAAACAATCATCAATTCAACAGATGCGTGACCTTCTGGGCCTAAATCATTGGCCTCGCTCATTAATAATGGCCTTTGTTCGGCAGAAAGCACCCGTTTAATTCTTTCCCCACGGCGATTATCATCTTCAAGGATAAGGATGCGCGCGCTTAGGCCATCTTCTAAATAATGAAGATTTTCGATTACGCCAAATCTTCTGCCAACTGCTTCGCGGGTTCTTAATTCGTCGCTTAAAGTTTTAAAGCGAGAAAGTGAGCGAACGCGCGCCAAAAGCAAAACATCATCAATCGGTTTTGATAGAAAATCATCCGCGCCAACTTTTAGACCAAGGATTCTGTCTTCTTTTTGGTCAAGTGCGGTTACCATAATTATTGGAATATGCGATGTTTTTGGATCGGCTTTCAAACGCTTACATGTTTCAAAGCCATCAAGCCCTGGCATCATTACATCAAGTAAAATCACATCAGGATTTTCAGTAGAGGCTTTTACAATTGCCTGCTCACCTGAAAAAGCGGTTATTACGGTATAATATTCATGCTGAAGCTTGGCTTCTAAAAGCCTTACATTTGGTTCAACATCATCGACAACTAATACACGTGCAGTCATTTTTTAGCCTATAAAATCCTTTATAGTCTTAATAAAAGACTGAACCTGAATGGGTTTTGAAAGATATGCTTGGCAACCGCCTTCTTTTATGCGTTCTTCATCGCCACGCATTGCAAAAGCAGTAACTGCAATTATTGGAATTTTTTTTGTAGCTTTATCAGCCTTAATCCATTGTGTAACATCAAGACCAGATACATGTGGAAGCTGAATATCCATTAAAATCAAATCGGGCATTTCAACTTTGGCAAGGTCAAGTGCCTTAAGCCCGTCACGGGTTTCAACAGTTTCATATCCAAAAGCAGACAATAAATCACGAAACAGTCGAAGATTTAATTCATTATCTTCGACAATCATGACTTTTTTCTTTGCCGCTTTGGTTTTTGCCTCACCCACCCGGTTTGCACTCCCAATAAAATCTGTTTTATTATATGTGTTACTATATGTATTATACATTAAGGTTACTACGAACGGGTTAAGACCAAATTGATTTATATGTGCCGTGACTGCTTTTTCATATTTGAAGCGCAAACTATAGCGCAAAAGGATGAAAAATGCCCTAATTGTCACAAGCACCGCATCATTTGCCATCCAAATCTTGATAAATTGTCAATTGCACACATAGATTGCGATGCATTTTATGCAGCAATACATAAAAGAGATGATAAAAGCCTTATAAATCAGCCTGTTATTATTGGTGGTGGCAAGCGCGGCGTTGTATCAACTGCGTGCTATATTGCACGCTCTTATGGGGTTAAATCGGCGATGCCGATGTTTCAAGCCATGAAACTTTGCCCCAAAGCAGTTGTAATTAAGCCTGATATTCAACTTTATGCACAAACTGGCAAAATTATTAAAAATTTGATGCGTGAATTAACGCCAATTGTGCATTCGGTTTCAATTGATGAGGCTTATTTGGATTTGTCGGGAACCGAACGCCTTCATAAGGCAGCCCCCTGCCAATCATTGGCGCGCCTTGCATTGAAAATTGAAAATGAAGTTGGAATTACGGTTTCAATTGGGCTTTCCGAAAACCGATTTTTGGCAAAAACGGCATCAGATATGGATAAGCCACGCGGTTTTTTTGCATTATCAAAAGCCGATGTTCCAAAAATTATTTGGCCTAAGAACATTGGTTTTTTGCATGGTGTTGGGCCCGCAACCGTAAAAAAACTGGAAAAGCTTGGCCTTATAACAATAGAACAATTAGCACATATTGACGAGCGCGCTTATTTCAAAGAATTTGGCCCCAATATTGTTCGCCTTAAAAAAATGGCAAATGGTGAAGATGAACGTTCGCTTGAAACCGAAACCAAACGCAAAAGCATTTCATCAGAAACCACATTTTTTGATGATGTTTCGGACGCGCAAACCCTTGAAGATACTCTAAAAAAATTAGCTGATAGGGTCGCACGCGAAGCGCGGCATAAAAAAATTGCAGGGCGAACTGTAACCTTAAAGCTAAAAACTGCGAAGTTTGTAAGTATCACACGCCAAATAAGCCTTAGTGAACCAACACAAACGGCAAAAACAATGTTTGAAACTGTGAAACCCCTACTTGATTGTGAGTTAAAGCGTGCGCCCTTTCGCCTTATTGGAATTGGCATAAGTGAATTATGTGATGAAGAAATGACGGATCGTGGCGATTTAATAAATCAAAATGCACAAAAAAACCTAAGACTTGAAAAAGCCTTGGACAAAATCATTGATAAATTTGGTAAAGATATTTTAGGAACAAAGAAAACAGACAAAAAATAACTTAATTTTTAGAAGACTTACGCGCCAATTGGCGCGTCGGCGATAATTCGCCGCCCCATCGGAGCGGCGAGGGAATAGCATGAGCGATAAGCGAATGCCCCGAACATAAGCGTGAGATAAAAAATGACAAAAGAACTTAATCCAGAGCAAATTCGTATTGCCAAACATCATGGCACTGAAATGCCATTTTCTTCAAATCTGAATTTTGAAAAACGTGATGGCATTTATTATTGCGCATCATGCGATGCACCATTGTTTTCAAGTGAGACCAAATATGATTCAGGTTCAGGCTGGCCATCATATTTTGCGCCAATATCTGAAGATGCAGTGGGCTATTCGCAAGATTTAAAACTTGCAAGCCCACGCATCGAAGTTCATTGCAATAAATGCAAAGCCCATCTTGGTCATGTTTTTGACGATGGCCCGCAACCCACAAATAAACGTTATTGCATTAATGGTGCGGTTTTGGATTTTACGCCTAAAGAATAATATTTGTGCGGTTTTTATAGCCTTCGATTGATTGATTAAATTCAACAATTTCAACATTTAATGATGATTGCTTGATACCAAAATCAAGCAATTCATCATTATAAATAACAATATTATTCTTGCTTGAAATTTTGCGTTTAAGATTACCCAGATTATCCAAAATGCGGATTTCATAATTACTATCTTGGCTTTGAATATCATTTTGCCAATTATCATTATCACCCATCATGCGGCGCAAGAATGAGATTTCAATCGAATTTCCAACACGTATTGCCTTTATATGGCAAACCGACCAAGGTTTTTGGAAATTGCCATAAAATATGCATGGCAATTGGTATGAAATTGGCGGGTTTACAATATTTGATTGTAAATCAAGCAAAACTTCTGCACCCCAAATTTGCGCATCGATTTGGGCATTTAAACCCGCATCATCAAGTAAAATGGCATAATCATCAAGCAATAAATTTGGCGCTTCACTTATACCATTAAGGCCGCGTGTAAAATTTGTGATATTATAAGTATCAGCGCCAATTAGGCTTGCTGATTGATAATTTATAATATCAAGAATCTGATTATCACGCACAATTGCCAAATTACCACTTGCAGGTAACTTGGCACCAAATAGCATTTTTATGCCTATAATAGCACGTATATTTTGCGAAACCGCACTATTTGCAAGTGGGTTTAGCATATTACCAATTGATGCCGCACGCGAACAAATTCCAAGTGATTTATCACCAAGCCTTACTTCAACATTATCAAAATTATTGCTGGCGATATAAATTAAAGCGCCATTTGTGTCGCCTGCGAATGGTTTTGGTAAATCGAGGGCAAAGGCCAATGGTTCGCCAAAATATATTGGGCTTGGTTTTGGGTTTTGTGTGCTGATTGAATTTATATCGCTTGAAATTTTGCTGATTTTGCTAAGGCTTAATTCGCAAATTGCGCCATAATCAATTGCATCAATTGAAAAAATCCCCTCATTGGTAATTTCAACCATATCACCGATTTCAAAATAAATTGCGCGTGAATTTTCAAGGCGGATTTTATAAATTAAATTAGAGTTTTTGATATTTTGCAAAATCCCATTGGCAATTGATGCCGCCATATTGCGCCCGCAAATTAATGGCAAAGCATATTCGGCATTTTTGCCATTAAACCCTGCAAACATATTTATTGTGTCATAATCATCTTCAACCGAATAAAGACGCAAACTTATGCCATCAATTTCATCTTCTTTGGCAAAGGATTTTTGGATATTTGTGCCATCATCGAATAGGATCATATCGTCTTGATTTATTGATTGCGCCACATTCGCAAATGCCAAATCGGTAAAAATAAACTTGCCATCCTTTATATAGAAGCCAATATTAAAGGTTTGAATTAATTCATTTAATAATGCACGCCCATTGGTTTGATTTTCGATTATAAAACCATTGAAAACACGCTCTAACCCCTGAATTTCATAATTTGTGATGTCGCATTCTTGCATAATATATTTTTGCAAATCGGCGATTTTACCACCGCCCAAACGCCCCATAAGCCAATGACCTTTGGCATAATTTTCACCATCACCCCAAACAGATTTAAGGCTTGGAAATTGTGGATATGGCCGTGCATCCCATGCCCAAATATGGGTGTAATCTATATCAATCATTCGGCCTGAATAAAGATTGGAAATTGGGTTTTTACTATCATCCCAATAGGACAGGAATGCATATAAAGCGCGTCTTTGTTCCAAATCATCGCGATTGCCGTTGGAAAAGGGCGGGATGCCATTTTCCATTGATTTGGCATCAGGGAAAACACTTGGCTGATTTGCCCCCTTATCAATCGCAGGATAACCAAGTTCCATAAGGCGAATTGGCTTTGATTTGGCAATCCATTGGGTCGGGCTTGGGTTTCGAACACCATTTAGACGCGCATAATGGCTATTTTGCCAAAAATTACGCAAATCTTTTTGGCGATAAATCCATGCTTCATTATATATGCCATCAGTAATTGGGGTTTTTTGCCCCAAATTGCGGGCATTTTCATCGACATAATAATAATCATAGGCAATTCCGCCTTCGATATTATTTTGTAATTGGGCAATTGAAAGCGGGTCATCAATATTTCGCCTATCTGAAATTGGGGCATAATAATCAATGCCAACAAAATTTATATTATTATCGGCCCATAATTTATCCAAAGGAAATAAGACATCATTTCCAACAACATAAGCGCCATATTCCGTCCAATCTGCGCCATAGCCAATTTTGCAATTTGCGCCTAAAATTTCCCTTACCTGCCCTGCAAGGTGAATTAGTTTATCTACAAAAGGGAATGTATTTTGCGCACTTCGCGCCCTTGTTAGGCCGATTAATTCGGAGCCGATAAGGAAACTATCAACCCCGCCCGCCGCTTTACATAATGCGGCTTGATGCAAAATAAAGCGTGAATAGGTAAATTCATTTGGGCCATTATAAGAAATATTTTGCCCCGAAATTGTAAAATGCGATGCCAAAACATTGCCGTAAAACGCATTTATCGCACCATTTGCACCAGCATCATTTTCAAGGATTTGCGTAATTTTTATACGCCCGCGCCACGGGTAATTTTCGCAATCCATCATAATAAAAGGATTGAAAGTAATCTTAAAACCCTTTGAATTTAGATGAATTATTGATTCAATAATTGATATATCATCAATCGAACCACCATAGGCATTAAGCCCATTAATTTGCGAAACACACGATGCAGTATTGCGCGAAAGTCCCGCAACATTCCAATTTCTTGGTTTACAATTGCGAGCATTAATTTCAATCTTGGGAATTATTTGGCAAGTTGCGGCATCAATTGATGTGCCAAACCATGCATTCACCAATGAAATACTTTTGGCATTGGGAAGATCATTTTCAAGATTTTCAATCGCACATGTAAAATCGGTTTTTTCATGGTCATGGTGCGCGTTCAAATAATTTTCAACACCCTTTGCGACCTGTTCAATTATTGGTGTTGTTGAATATGCGAATTCACCCGTGGCGGGGATAAGGCAAACCCCCTTAATCAAGTTTTCAAGTGATTGGGCATTATTTTCTTGTGCGAAAATTTCAAAAGATAATTGGGGAATTCTATCGCCAAAAATATCCAATGGTAAATCTTCAAAAACTATATAGGCAATGTCATTATAATTAGGGCAATTATAAATTCCCAACACCGCCTCCATTAATGGGTCAGGGTTTGGGTTTTGACCATTATAAAGTCGATAATTATATTGGCTTAAATCAATTTCTTTGCCATTTGCCCATGTGCGCCCGATGCGCGAGATTGGTCCCTGACAAAGACCAATGGCGAATGAAATTGTATATTTATATTCTTTGACCTTTTGACCACCTTTGCCGCCAATAGTTCTTTTGATTGTGGTTTCTTTGAAATTATCGGCCCAAATCACCTGCCCCGCGATTTTGGCACTTCCGAATATTTTTGGCATAAAGGCGCCGTCAATTGATGATTGAACGCTTAAATTCCCAACCCTTGAGCCGTTTGTGCTTGTCCCATTAAGGCTTGATTGTAATGCGCCGTCAATTTGTGCACCAATTAAAGCGCCAATTGCGCTACCGATTGGGCCAAAAGCTGCGCCGCCAACGGTGGATAAAATTATCGAAGCCATTATAAATCTTTCTTTTCATACGCGCCAATAAAACGCGCCCTAAACCAATTTCCAAAAGTGTTTTTGACTATACCTTGTGACCAATGGGCGTGGATAAATTGTTTGTTTTCAACCATTATTCCAAAGTGAAAATTATCATTCACCCTAAAGGCCAAAACCTTGGATGGGTTTGGCTTGCAGGTTTTGAAATATTTTTCAATCGCACCATCAAAGCCCAATTGGCGCAAATCTTCATCAATCTGAAAAACTGCCGCAATTAAACCAAGGCAATCACAGCCCACATTTTTTATCGCGCAATTTTCAATATATGGGGTTCCAATAAATTCATGCGCCCGTGCAATTATTTTATGGGCTTGCATAAATTATGCTTTCCCCAGGCATATGTGGGCAGCCACGAAAATTTACGCCATTATTAAAGCGCCCTTTGCAGCTTGCAAAACTCTTATCGCAAGATTCATAGATTTTGATTTGATTACCAATATAATATTTTTGCGCAATTTGGTCTTTGAAATTTATCAAATATGCATTGCCCGAACTTTCGATTGATGAAATTTGGTATTCCACATTTTGCATTGTGCCATTTGTGAATTTTAATTTGCCGTTTTTGTAATTTTCAAAAACTGGCGCGATTGTAAAATTTGCCTTTAATTGGCTTGGTGAAATGTTTTCAATAACATTACCGCTTTGGCTATAGTTTTCGATATTGATTGTGCATTTTGCATCGCCCAAATCAGCATCACAAATTCGTGAAAATTTGCGCCCAAGGTTTTTATCTAATTGGCTTTCAAGGCCACTTAGTTCAAATTCAAAAACCTGCCCATTTAATTTTATATCGCCAATTATCCCCTGCCAGATTTGCACAAAATATTGCGGCACTTGCCAATCAATTAAGAAAAGCAAGATTTGTGCATTATCAAATCGACCCAGCAAAATGTCATTTTCTGTAATGCCATCAATTGAAATTGCCCCCTCTATCGCCCCGCGATTGGAATTGGGCAGGTTTTGCAAATCAAGATTTGTGGCATTAAAGGCATTATTGGATTTGAAAGTTTTTCCAAAGGCAATAATATCTTCATCATGTTCGGTAAT
This sequence comes from uncultured Caulobacteraceae bacterium, assembly GCA_964557085.1. GTDB lineage: Bacteria > Pseudomonadota > Alphaproteobacteria > Caulobacterales > Aquidulcibacteraceae > Pseudaquidulcibacter. The sequence continues at coordinate 5,348 of CAZKYS010000059.1, read as the reverse complement.
GCAAATTTCATTGTCCATTTTACCAATAATTTGCCAGCATTTGGCAAAAGTTGAAACTTGGGAATTAAGGCGACTTTGGAAATTTATATCAAGGTTTCTCATGCCAAAACCTCAATAATTTCAATGTCATTTATGCGCCCTGTTGATGGGCTTTCTAATGATATTTCAAGGGCATCATTATTAAAACGCGCCATACAGTCAAATGAAAAACCACATTTCACACTCTGCCCATTTGGCGGCGCATTTTGAAAAGTTATAAGGCCAGTTTGATAATCAATATTATATGAATTGGCGGCTTTCAAAACACCATTTACCGATATTGAAACACTATTCAAAATCGGCAATTTGATATTTCTTTTATAAGAATTTTGCACATCGCCATAGGTTTTTTGAAGCGCAAATACCTTATTATTTCCATCGCCTATGCCAATTTCTTGATCCAGATGCGAAGGCATTTGGCTTGGTTTGCAGGATTTATTATCAAATGGGTCACGAAAACGAAATGCATAGACCTGCCCCATACGCGCTTCATAAAATGCTAATAAATCATGCAATTCATCAAGCGGTGCGCCGCGCGACGCAATATTCCATTTGCGCCGTGAATTTTGCAAAATTGTGTTGCGGGCTTCAATGCCATTGGCACGTGTAAAAATTTGTGTATTCCGCATTGGCCCGCCAATTGCGCCGCGTGCCATTTTGATGGGGAAAATTATATCGTGAAATCCACTCATAACCTACCCCTTCCGCGTTCAACCGCACGCGCAAGTGCCATTGAAACTTGGTTGGCGCTTTTTTTGACATCATTAAGGTTTGAACCTTGCGCCATATTAATATGAATATGCACCGCGCCACCAATTCCGGTTTCAATAGAACCCGCCTGATTTGGAACAAAATATTCAGGGCCATTTTCACCAACAAGATATGCACCGCCCGAATTAACCGCCCCACCCGATGCACGCGCACCATATTTGGGAATAGTTGAAAAAATTTGCGTCAGCACATTTTCAATCGGCTTGGTAACATTTTGCCGAATTGCCATTGATGAAAGGTCGCGTAAAATCGTGCTTATAAGTTTTTTAAATGATAATTCGCCACTTTTTGCGGCATCCGCCAATGCATTGGCAATATCTTTGCCCGCTATATGAAATGAATGTGCAATCATATTGGCGGCATCTTTGGCGCCATGATTGGCAAAATCATTTAATGCATTTTGGGCATCATTAAGGCTTTGATTATCTGCCATTTATTCCTCTTTTAGGTTTTGCATTAATTTATCTAAATCTTTGCGGGTGAAATTTTGGGAATTGGGCGCAAAAATATTGCGCCATTCCAAAAGGCTTAAGCACCAAAAATCTTGGGCCTTTATTCCCATGCGGATTGCCGCCAATAACATTTCGGCAAATGGCATTATTGCGCCCCAATATTTATCGCAAAGCATTTTAAGATTGCCGCGACCACGCAATTTGTATCAATTTTGGCGCTTTTTATTTCATCAATCGTAAGCGAATTGGAACCACCCTCAAGCAAAATTGCCAAAAGCAAAATCACATCATTCGCGCTAAGGCTTTGAAATTTTGTATCAAGCTGTTCAAGGCCATTTACGCCAAAGGCGGTTTCAATTTTTGCCAAACCACCAAGGGTAAGGCATAAAATATATGGCCTTTCATTGATTGAAATAATGGTTTCGCCGCGTTTTTCATTTGCAATCATATCGCCGTAAACCCTAATGCACCCGCCGAAATTAAAGTCATTGAAAAGCTGGCTTCGGCATCATAATTGCCCGCATATTCCAATTGGGTGATAATAAAGCTGCCATCAATGCGCCCAAAATTTGGGATTATTAATTGCCAATTTCGTGCTTCTTGATTGAAAAATGCGCTTCGAACCATTTCATCGGATGCTAAATCTTTAAATACGCCAGCGCCTGAAATTGTGGCTTCCTTAAGACCTGCCCCCGGTAAAAGCTCGCGCCAATTGCCAATTGAATCGGATGATGTTCCATCAATGGTTTTTGCCGAAAGCGCAATTGTTCGCGCACGCAAACCACCAATTGTTACAAAATTTGGCGTTTGCGCATTATCAGATATTTTGAGAAGAATGTCCCTTCCCGCTTGTAATGCCATTTTAATTCTCCTTATTCGGCAATAATTTTAAGGCGCACAACACCCAAAAAAGTTCGCCCATCAATGGCGCGAAAAACATCAGAATATGCGCACATAAGCATTGCGATGTTTACGCCGGTCACATTTGGTTTTGCGGTTTGCGCCCAAACTGCAACTGCCTCTACCGCTTTTTTTGCGGCTTCTTGCCCTGTGTTTTTGCACACTATTTCAAGGGTTGCCGTTATTTCTGACGCGCTTGAATAATCTTGGGCTATTGGTTTGGTTTCAATTCTGCGCCAAAACATGAATGGGAAAGCTGCGTGCTTAATTGGTGCATCATAAAGCCGAAGTGGATTGCCCAATTGATTGGTCACAGCCACATTTTGCGATAGCGAATTAAATATCGCATCCTTGATTTCTTCAATCATAGACGCGCCCCCAAAACTGCCGCGATTTCGGTTTGATATTTTTCATTATCGCGATTTTGAATGATACGCCCCAATTCTTCCAAGACGAGAAGTTTGAAAGAATTGGGCACATTTGCGGCATTTCCAAAGCCTGTGAAATATTCAATTTCAAGGCCTTGGGAATAATTATTCAATATGAATTTGCCATCAATTAGACTTACTAAGGAAAGTGAAGCGGAAACCATATTTCCGTCCACATTCAAGCTATTAATTGCGGTAATTGAAGTTACATCATTAAAAGCAGGAATTAATTCAACCTTGCATTTTCGCCGTTTGGCAAATTCCGCTGCACGCGTGATTTCAACGCTTGAAAAGCTTTGGCGCAACTTACGTGTTACCAATGCTTTATGGAGTTTGTTTTCCACGCGCTCACAAGCTGCCTTGATAAGAAGCGATAAAGAATTATCATCACCATCTTGGGCGATACGCAAATAATTACGCGCTTCAATAAGACTGATTGGGTCTTCACTTGGCTCCGCCAAAACTATCAACATGCGCGCCCCCTAGCTTACAGAAAACTTAAGGAATTTAAGCGCGTCATAATCTTGCACGCCACCGCCAACACGTTTGGTGACATAGAAAATCACAAATGGTTTATTTGAATATGGATCACGTAGGACACGCAAATCTGTTCTATCAACAATCAAATATGATTTTTCAAAATCACCAAATGCAATCGCATTAGCATTTGCGGCAATATCTGGCATGTCTTCACATTCATAAACTGGGAAGCCCAATAATGTTGTTGGTTGCCCTGCGACCAATGAAGGTTGCCAAATATATTGGCCAGTTGTGTCTTTGAATTTACGCACCTGCCCCAATGTGCGGCGGTTCATCATGAATGATGCATTGGCGCGATATGGTGTGCGCGGCGCATAAGTTAGGTCAACCAATTTATCAATTGGGTTAGTTGCCGCAAAGCCACCTGCAACACCTGTTGCCACATAACCCATTTGACCATAAGTTTGCGAACCTTCGGCGGCAATTGTATAGGCTAAAATACCTTTTGGCTTATTCACGCCGTCACCACTAATGAATGCCGTGCCTTCGGCGATTGCAAAGCTTTGCGCAATTTCACCAGCAAGCCAGCTATCCATATCAACCAAGGCATCGTCCAGAATTGTTTGGGTTGCTGCTGCACTTGCGTATAATTCACCAATTGGGAAAGATACTAAATCAAGCGATGGCGTATTGGTTGTTGTGCGTGCACCAGATTCTGCCACCCAACCTGCTTGCGCGGTCGAAATTGACATTGGCTTTTTGAAAACTGCCGCCGATGTTGGGCGCACACTTGCAAGGCGGCGCATTGGCGAAATTGCAAATAGAATTCTATCAATCGTTGCCTGAACCTCTGGCGGGGCAACATAGCCACCATCTGAATTCACACCAACTGAAAGTGATTTGGCTTCAATACGGTTCAATGCCGCATCATCACCACGGCGCATATATTGCGACCATGCTTGCTTATGCTCTGAAACTGATTTAGCCTCGGTTGCGGCAGGTGCACGTGCATTAATTAGCGCAATTTTATCAAGGCTTGCCTGTGCATGTGATAAGGCTTTATCAAGGCGGTCAACTTTTTCTTCTAAAAGAACATCGGCAACCACTTTCCTTTCAATCTCGGCAAGGCGGCTATCATTTGCTTCTTGGAAAGCACTAAAGACACCCATAAGTTCATTCTGTGCCGCCTTCATATTTGAAGGGGCGATTTTTTGTTCCAGA
>CAZKYS010000059.1:0-1047 GCA_964557085.1 uncultured Caulobacteraceae bacterium | reverse complement strand
TCTCCTAATATTAGGCGGCGATTGCCGCATCTTTTCCAGTTACGCGCAGCCGCGCCCTTGGAAGCATCGGAAACCCCACAAGTGAAATTTCACGAAGATCAATTTGCTTTAAAACCCGCCCATCATTGGTTGGGGCAAAGTCTAAAGTTCGAAAACCGATTGAAAGCCCGTCCATTTGCGCGCCATTAATCATTGCAATTGCAAGGTGCCCATCGGGGTTTGCATCATAAATCTTGCCCTCTACCCAAAGGCCGATTTCATCTTCGAAAGCCTTTAGCCATTCACCAATTGGGCGGCTTTGATCATGTTGATAAAGCATGCGTATTGATGGGGCGGGCAAAGATTTAAGACTTGAAGCGAATGCGCCACGTTCAACAATATCGCCCGCCAAATCGCGCACGCCAAAAAGGCTGGCATAGCCGCCAATGTGCAAAACACTCATTTCTTCACCTCATTATCAAGGCGGGTTTCGATACGGCTTAGGCTTTGGCGCGCGCCCGACATTTCGGCCTCTAGGCGTGCCATTCGCTCATTTAATGGGGCTTGGGCGTCAAAGCGGCTTTCAAGGCTTTGTAGGCGTTGCGATGCCGCACCAACCCAAATGAAGGCGGTGATTGCTTGTAAAAATAGCCCAAATAAGAATGCCGAATTTATGCGTGGGTCAAACCATTTGTGGTGATTTTCTTCCATCATGGCAAAACCTTTAGACCCGCCAATTGGCGCTTTTCTTCTTGTGAAAGGAATGACGCATTTTCCAAGCGCGCCCAAAGGCTTTCGCGCTCATTTATTAATGCAGTCACATTTTCAAGATTGGGAATTACAGTAAGTTTTTCGCCCGCCCATCCACTTAAAAACATTGCCAATGCATTGGACATTTTATTGCAAAGCGGCAAAATAATTTGGCGCCAAAATGCATTATTGGCTTCTTTATAATTTGAGTAAGTTGCATCCCCTGGGATACCCAATAACATTGGCGGAATACCGAAAGCCAAGGCAATATCACGCGCGGCCTGACGTCTTGCCTCCACAAAATCCATTTCTTGCGGG
>CAZKYS010000058.1:0-15122 GCA_964557085.1 uncultured Caulobacteraceae bacterium | reverse complement strand
GAAATTTTATCACGGGTAAGTTGATACCTCAAACTTATAGGTTTGCGCCTGTAAATGACATATTTTTAACACAAATTAAGACCTATTTTTGCCTGATTCATGCTTATGTAAGGTTTCATTAACCCAGTTTAATTTATATTTATCTATTGTTAACTATCAATCTCGGAGTGTAAAGATTGGCCAAACGCGGTGGCAGAAGAGGCAGTTCAAATCGACCAAATGGCAATAATGGCTATAATGGTGGATATGATAATGGCCCACAAGGCTATGACCAAGGGCCAAGAAGACGCCCACCTTCCCAATTTAAAGTTCGCAAACAAAAAAGGCCCGGTCGTGGCTTTTGGGGAACAATTGCATATTGGGGCGCGGTTTTATCTTTATGGTGTGCAGTAATTGGTGTTGGTATATTTATTTGGGTTGCCTCAGACTTGCCAGATCCCGAAGAATTGTGGCGCAAAACTGATAGGCCATCAATAACTTATGTTGATATTCATGGCCAAGTTATCGAACGTCGCGGTGCAGCCGACGCACCGCCAGTTGATTTAAAAACCCTGCCAAAATATGTTCCGCAAGCCGTAATGGCAATTGAGGATAGAAAATTCTATCACCATTTTGGGGTTGATATTTTTGGTCTAGGCCGTGCCATGCTTACAAATTTGCGCGCAGGGCACGTGGTTGCAGGTGGCTCAACCCTTACGCAACAATTGGCAAAAAACCTATTTTTATCATCAGATCAAAACCTTAAACGCAAAGCGCAAGAATTATTATTAGCATTATGGCTTGAAAATAAATTCACCAAAGATGAAATCATGTCGCTTTATTTGGCGCGTGTATATTTTGGCGCTGGCGCATATGGTCTTCAAGATGCAGCAGAGCGTTATTTCAATAAAACCCCACAACAATTAACCATTTCAGAAGCGGCATTATTGGCTGGCCTTTTGAAGGCGCCATCAAAATATAGCCCAGTATCATCAACAGAGCGCGCGGCACAACGTGCAACTGTTGTATTAAATGTCATGGAAAATGAAGGCGTAATCACACATGCACAGCGCCTTCAAGCTGTTAAAGAACCGCTTCGTTTTGTTGAAAATGCGCGCGGATCAAATATTGGATATTTCCTTGATTGGATAGAGCCAGCGGTTGGAACACAAATTGGCGAACCAACAGAAGATATAATTGTTGAAACCACACTTGATGCCAACCAACAAGCATACGCCGAAGATGCAATTTCCAAAGAATTTAACGCCAATTTCAAAACCCTAAATATGGGGCAGGCGGCCTTGGTTGCAATTTCTGGCGATGGCGGTGTTCGCGCAATGGTTGGTGGTCGCTCTTATAATGAAAGCGAATTTAACCGCGTTACCGATGCAAAGCGTCAACCTGGTTCATCATTCAAACCATTTGTTTATTTGGCGGCATTAGAGCGCGGCGAAACACCATATTCAGTGCGTATCGATAGACCAATTAAAGTTGGTAATTGGTCGCCGCAAAATTATGATAATTCATATCGTGGTTCTATGCCTTTAATTAGCGCATTGGCGCAATCAGTTAATACAATTGCGGTTCAATTAGCCGAAGAAGCAGGTCGCGATGCCGTTGTTCGCGTTGCACGCCGCCTTGGAATTCGTTCGCGTCTTGAGCCTGAGCCAACATTAGCGCTTGGAACAGAAGTTGTTTCACCTTTAGAGCTTACATCTGCTTATGTGCCATTTTCAAATGGTGGCGCGGCAATAAGTCCTTTTGGTTTCAAACGTATTAGAACAAAATCAGGTAAAATAATTTGGGAAAGACCTGCACCAAGCCCACGCCGCGTTGTTGATGACGCGAATTTGCGCAATATGAATTTAATGCTCAAACAAGTTGTTGATGCTGGTACTGCACGCGGCGCGCAATTACCGGGATATATGGTTGCTGGCAAAACTGGCACAACATCTGATTATCGTGATGCATGGTTTATTGGCTATACTGCAGGATATACAGCAGGTGTTTGGGTTGGGAATGATGATTTCAAAATCAAAATGAACAAAGTCACTGGCGGTTCTGCACCCGCAAGAATTTGGCATAATTTCATGGTCAATGCGATGAAGGGAACGCCGCCACGTGCATTCTTACTTCCAGTAGGTGCACCTTTGAATGAGCAAGCATTCCCAACATTACCAGCAGATAGCGATGCACAACCAATTGATTCGCCTGCTATTGTTGGAAATGAAACAACCAATGTTGTTGCCGTTAATCCTGATCAAACAGAAGGTGTTAATGCGCTGCCTAATGCAGAAGCTGCGCCAAATGAGCCACCACAAGAGGTTAAAAGCATCGACCAAATTGTAAAAGAAGTGCAGGGTCAAAAAAATTAAGGCATTCTAATCAGTTAGAATTTTTATGATTTATAAATAAAAGGCTTTAAAATTTATGCGCAGTAGATTTTCAAGTTCTGCTTGTAAATCTTCAATTCTAGCAATAATTTTGCCACAATTACTTTTATTAGTTTTAATAATTAATCATAGTGCATGATAGGGCATTTATGGGGGAATTTTAATGAGTAACAATAATGGAATAAAATATCTTGCAGCAGCTTCACTTCTTGCGCTTAGCTTGAATTTTTCAAGTGCAAATCTGTCTTATGCTGCAAATTCACCAAGTGTTGATCAGGCTGTTAAGGCACTTGGCCTTGAAAAATCTACCCCAGATTTCACTTATGCCACTAAAACTGTAAAAGATGGCGTTGCGATTTTTGAAAAAGTCAAAATGGGAAGTGATTCATCGGCGGATAAAATTATATTAAGCATATCTCCAGTTGATCAAAATTTTGATTTTCAAATTTTCGGCGCAAGCCTTAAAGGTGATGAAGATTTAGTAATTGCAGAAGAAATATTCTTTCATTCAAATGACAAGCTAGATTTTGCGAATGGAACTAAATTGCCATTTTCCAAAAACGGGCAAGCATTTTCAGGTGATATTATTTTTAAAAATGTAACTTTAAAAGATGCTGAGCGTGGCGAAGATTTAACCGCTAAAAGTTTTACAATTAAAAACGCAAAATTTGATGGCGATAAATTCCAAACATTCAAAAATATGAGTGCTACTGATATTCTTGTTCCTCTCGATAAAGAAGCTGACCTTAGAATTGGAACTATCATCTGGGATGAGCCTAATGAAGCGATGCTTGAAGATTTAGACCGTAAATCTGAAAAAGGCATGAATGATAAAAAAGATTTGGATGCAATCGCTACGTTTGAATTTAAAAAATTCAAAATGACAGATATGAACATCAAACCAAAAAATGGAATGATGAAAGGCAAAGACGGAAGTGCGTTCATTGGTCTTAATCTTGGTAATTTTGAAATCAATGATTTTTCAAAAGATAAGGTTGGCGGTTTCTCTTTTAATAAGTTTAATATTGATGGAATTTATCAAAATGAACCTGTATCATTCAAACTTGATGAGCTTTCATTCAAAGATTTAGACGTAAAATTCTTTGAAACGTATATGGCACCTTATTTTAAATCTAAAGATGAAAAAGGCCTTGCTGCAATTCGCAAATTAAAATTACGCGATGTTTTTATTGGCGGCCCTTTATATAATGGCATGTCGGCCTTCAACCTTTCTGGTATGGATTTTACGGGTGCCGGCGCAAGTATGAAGCTTGATAAACTGGCATTCAATTCAACAAAAAATGCCCAAAATATTGTTACAAGCTATGAAATGCCGGTTGGTAATTTCCTTCTTGATGTAACTGACAACAAAAAGCCTTTTGGCATGTTGCTTTCAATGGGCCTAGAGCAAATGGGCCTTGATTCAATTAAAATGAGCTTTGGTGCAAAAGCTGATTATGATGTTGTAAATGACAAAGCCAATGTCACTCAAACCTTCTTCCGTTGGGAGAAAATGGGTGAATTAGGTTTTGAAATGTCGCTTTTAAACCAAATGAAATGGCTAGAAAGCACCAGTATTGGTGATTTGTTTGATGCAACGCAAAAATCAATTGCGGCTAGCAAGCCAAAGCCGCCAGCACCTGTGAAAGCTGCTGCGCCTAAGAAGACCGCGGCAAAAACAACTGGCAAGAAAACTGGTAAAGGCAAAAATAGCGGCAAGATTACCAAGTCTGAAGCTGCTGCTGCGGCGGCGGCTGCTAAGGCTGTAGCTGAACAAGATATTGCACGCTCTAAAGACGAAACCAAAGCATTCTTGGATATGATGCAATTATATAAAGGTGTTCGTGTTTCTCACATGAAGTTTGAAGCAAAAGATTTGGGTGGTATTGATCGCGCATCTGTTCGCGAAGGTTTTGAGAAAAACCTTGATGCCAAAAAAGTTCGCAACAATTGGGCAATGGATTTAACCAAAGAGGCGAATAAACCAGAAAATAGCCCATTTGAGAAGAAATTCCTTAATGCATTGGCTAAATTCATAAGCCTTGGCGGCACAATGTTTGTTCAATTCGATAATCCAGAAGGTCTTGATATTGTTGATACAATTAACAAGAAAACCGACCCGAACACTCTGGGAATTGAATTTGGTGTAAAACAATAAAAAAATAGGGGCAGTTAACTGCCCCTTCTTTTTTGCCTTTATTTTTTTTGCTTTTCATATTTTGAAATAAATTCCATTTGCTTTGGATAAATCTCCTCGCGGAATTTACGGCCATTAAATACGCCATAATGCCCAACGCCCTTTTGAATATGATCTAATTTCATATCTTTTGGTATGTTTGTGCATAAATCATGCGCGGCCTGTGTTTGACCAATTCCTGAAATGTCATCCAACTCACCTTCGACGGTCATTAATGCAACTTTGGTGATTTTTTCAGGTTTCACCAATCTGTCGCGATGGTAAAAACAACCGCGTGGCAAATGATGTTCTTGGAAAACTTTTTCAATAGTTTGAAGGTAAAATTCTTCGGTTAAATCAAGAACAGATAAATATTCATCATAGAATTTACGATGTTTTGAAACACCATCACCATCGCCTTCAACAAGGTGATTGAAATAATCCTTATGCGCCTCAATATGCCTATCTTTATTAAGTGACATGAATGAATATAATTGCACAAAGCCAGGATACACACGCCTAAAAGCGCCAAGATTTGGCATTGGAACAGTGTGAATCATATTGGATTTAAACCAAGTGAAAGGCCTTTCATCCGCAAGTTTGTTGGCTGTTGTTGGGCTTTTGCGTGCATCAATTGGCGAACCAACAAAACACATAGTCGAAGGAAGGTTTTTATCCTCATCCTCACTCATAAGGGCAATTGTTGCCAAAACTGGCGGCCCTGGTTGGCAAACTGCAACAATATGTGCACCGCCGCCAATATGATTAAGCATATTGCGAATATGGTCAATATAATCATCTAAATCAAAGCGACCAGCCGCAACGGGAACTTCCTTGGCATCTGACCAATCGGAAATATAAACTTCATTGTCTGGTAAAAATGCTTCAACAGTGCCACGTAAAAGTGTTGCATAATGGCCCGATAAAGGCGCAACGATTAAAACCCTTGGATCATTACCACGTTTTGCTTTTTTGACAGGTTTACCATCCAAAGTGCGTTTGAAATGTAAAAGTCTTGCCCATGGGCTTTCCCAAACTACTTCGGGGGTTACATCAACTTCAACACCATTTACCAAGGTGTTTTCCAAGCCCCATTCAGGTTTTCCATAATTTCGCGTAATCGCTTCGAATACATCAGAAGCCGCAGCCATTTGCTTAACCATTTTAGTGTCAACAAATGGATTCATTGGGTTTTTAAGCCAATATGATTGTAATGAATTCAATGCCCTCATAGGTGCTAAAGCTGCGCGTTGAAATTCAACCAATGAATATAACAATTAATTATCCCCGATTTATAATATGTTGCGCTGCACAATAGCGTTTAATTGCCAAAATGCAATTCTACTTAAGTTATAGCATATTGGGGTTAATGTTATTTTTACAGGCCTGCTTTGTTAATGGATGCAATACATTGGGCAGTTCTTTTTGGGTCAGCCTGATCGCTAAAGAAGGTTTTTAGTTTACCATCGCGCCCCATAAGATAAATTATACTTGAATGATCCATTGTATAATCTTTTGGCGATTTTTTATTTTCAACCTTATTATATGCAACTTTAAATGCTTTGGCGGCATTTGATGTTGCCTCCTCACTTCCTGTTAGTGCCATTAGGCCAGTTGGAAAGCTTGGTGTGCTTACATATTCTTTTAAACGCTCTTTAGTATCGCGGGCAGGGTCGATAGTAATTAAAACAGGTTTGATTTGTGCCGCTAATTCTTTGTTTTGTGTGCTTAATTCTGAAATAGTGCGTTCCATGAAAAGCAATGAATTCGGGCAGATATCAGGGCAATAAGTATATCCAAAATAAATCATTGTTGGCGCGCCAAGAAAATCTTTATCGGTTTTTGGCTTTCCATCTTGGTCAATCAAAGAAAAAGGCCCACCAATTTCGGCATAGGCGCGCGAATTACATTCATCATCAACATCAGATGATTTTGCAACAGATGGTAATTGGCGCGAAAAATTTTGATATCCTGCATATCCAAGTATAAGAACTAAAAGTGTAATCGGAATAAATAGCCCCGACAATGCGGATTTTTTTTCATTATCTTTTTTCATTTTACCTATCTTTATGTTTCGTTTAATTGGTTGTATGCCAAAATATGGCTTCAGGAAATAATATTTTTCAATTTAACCAAACAAAATCAGTAAAAGAACTGATTGGCGATGATAATAATGCGCGTACAAGCCAAATTGGGCGTTTAAGGCTTCGAACTTTGGTTGCATTGCGCTGGCTTGCTATTATCGGGCAGACGATTTCAATTGCAATAATATCATTTGGTTTTGGTTATGATTTGCCGCTTACCACATGCTTTTCAGCGATTGCGGCATCTGCGTGGTTTAATATTATTCTTGCGTTTGCATTACCATCTCAAAGGCTTTTAAAGCAATGGGAAGCTGCGGCACAATTGGCTTTTGATATCTTACAGCTAACATTTTTAGTATATATTACGGGCGGTATAGCCAATCCATTTGCTATTTTACTTATTGCCCCCGCAACTATTGCGGCATCAACATTGCGTGTGCACTGGGTGGCAATATTGATTGCATTGGTTTTGGCATGCGTAGTTATCCTTTATAATTCACCACATCCATTGCCATGGGATAAGGCAAGCCAATTGATATTATTGCCACTTTATAAAACTGGAATAACTACGGCATTAATAACTGGTGTAATATTCACATCTGCCTATGCTTGGCGGGTAGCTGCCGAAGAATCACGTCTTGCCGATGCACTTGTTGCCACGCAGGCAATTTTGGCGCGTGAACAACGGCTTGCGGCGGTTGGCGGTCTTGCGGCGGCGGCGGCACATGAATTGGGAACCCCACTTGCAACAATTCAATTAACGGCAAAAGAGATGACGCGCATGCTTTCTGATGGGCCAGATAAAGAAGATGCGCAATTAATTCTTGACCAATCATTGCGCTGCCGTGAGATTTTAAGAAATCTTTCAATGCATAATAGTTTTTCAGATCCAACAATTGTTTCCCTGCCAATCGGCCTTTTGCTTCGTGAGGCAGCAGAGCGTCATTCAAACAATATAAACAAAGCAATTGTCTATGATATTGAAACCAAAGATGCAGAAGATTTAATCGTTTTTCGTATGCCAGAGATTATTTATGGCCTTGGAAATTTCATCGAAAATGCAATATCTTATGCCAAAGAAAAGGTCATAATTTCGTCAAAATGGGATTCTAAATACATAATTGTCAAAATAATTGATGATGGCAAAGGTTTTGATCCCGATATTTTGCCGCGCTTGGGTGAACCTTATGTTTCAACCCGAACCGCAGGTACGGTGGGGGCGCAAACCCGTGAGGGTATGGGTTTGGGTTTCTTTATTGCAAAAACTTTGCTTGAACGCTCTGGCGCGCAGATTAGCTTTGGAAACCAAGCGGGAGGAAAAACTGGCGCAATAGTAAGGATTGTTTGGACACGTAGTAATATTGAACAAAAATAATAGGGGACAAACATGAATTTGAGTAAATTCTCTTTAATCGCTTTGGCATTATTAGTGCCACAAATTTCCAATGCGCAAAATATTGCGCCCCAAAATGTTGTTAAAAATATTAGCGGCCCGTCTGATACGCCAAATTATGCTGCACTAGAGCCATATTGGGCACGAAAACCAGTTGTTGAAATATTGGGACGTTCACAAATGGAGTTTGAATCTAATCGCGCAAAATTAAGGTTTATTGTCGCAGAAATCGATAAAGACCCAGAACAAGCATTAGCAAAAGTTTCAAAAAACACCCAACCCGTAATTGAAAAGATTATGGGAATATTGGGCAAAGATGGTCGGGTCGACGTAAATTATTATCGCGATGTTATTTATCAACAATATAAGGATAAAGACGGCAATAAAATTGAAAATACACGTGAAGACAAGATTGAAAATTACGTAATTGGTTGGTCAGTATTCGTTGAAACAAAAAATATTAGCCTTATTCCTAGAATTCGGGCTGAAATGTTGGCAATCGAAAATTCAAGAATGACAGATTCTGTCAATTATTCCTTTTCGCCAACTCCTTTACAAGAACGTCAATTATTTACGGCAGCAATTGAAGATGGAAAAGAACGTGCAAAAATCATATCTGATTCCTATGGCGTAAAATTAAGATTACTAATCACACAAGAAGGCCGCACTGAATGTTTAGGCTCACCCACTGGTTACGGCGAAACAAATTCAGGTAGTATGAAATCATACACAGGTGATAAGGAAAAAATTATTGTTTCGGGCTCAAGAATAAAACCGCGCCCTATTGATTTGATTATGCCTGCTTCCCCTGAAACTCATGAGTTAAAATCACTTGTCTGCATGGTTTACGCAGTGGAAAAATAAGGGGAATATTATGAAAAAAACTATAACACCATTAATCGCTTTTTTTATGATTTTACCGCAAATTTCAAATGCGCAAAATGTTGTAAAAACCATTTCTGGCCCTTCGGATAATCCGTCTTATGCCGCCATAAAACCGTATTGGATTGATAAACCAGTTATTGAGGTAATCGGTCGTTCGAATGTGATGTTTAATCCAAACCGCGTTAGTATGAATTTCAGTGTCCAAGAAATTAACGATAATGCCGATGAAGGTTTGGCAAAACTTACCAAGCGCACAAAGCCCGTAATTGAAAAAGTAAAATCAATGCTGGGAAAAGATGATTCAATCACCGTAAATTATCGCCGCGAGGCTATTTATCAACAATATAAAGATAAAGATGGCAATAAAATTTCAAACCAACGCGAAGATAAAATTGAAAATTATGTACTTCGGTGGGACATTGCCATTACAACCCAAAAATTTGAAATTGTTCCAAAAATCAAGGCCGAGATTTTGGCAATTGGCAATTCAAGAATGAATAATGGTGAATATTATTCTTTTGTTCCATCAACTGAACAAACACGCCAAGTTTTCCAAGCTGCCGTTGAAGATGGCGCACGCCGTGCCGAAATGGTTGCAAGCGTAAACAAAGGCAGCAAATTAAAATTATTGGTTGTCCAAGAGGGGCAAAACCAATGTTTAAGCTCGCCTACTACTCAAACTGGAAGTGTTGTAGCGCAGGATGAATATGAAATGAGGGCTTCACCTGCTATGGCTTTGGCAGAAGCTGCGCCGCCGCCAGAACAAAATGGTGGTGCGCGCCTACAAGCAAGTGACCTAATAATGCCATCTGCGCCTTCAAAATACCCATTGGCGGCTTCTGTGTGCATGGTTTATGCAATAGAGTAAAAAGCGCCTTGGAAAAAAGGTTTAATGTTCCAACTTCTTGCGTGATTGACATTCAAACACTAAAAGGCAATATCGTGCAATAACGCCTAAGGATATTGATATGGTTGAGAATTTAGCCGCGCTTCTTGAAACTATCGAAGATAAAACACTTTTGATAATGGATGATGATGGTCCTTTAAGAATGCGTATGTCACGCGCCCTTGAATCGCGCGGCTTCCAAGTCAAAACTGCCCAAGGCGTTCATGAGGCTTTGGCAATTGTTCGCGAAAGCCCGCCTGCCTTTGCGGTTCTTGATATGCGTCTTGAAGATGGTTCTGGCCTTACTGTGGTTGAAGAAATGCATAATTTGCGCCCTGATGCGCGCGTTGTTATGCTTACTGGTTATGGCAATATTGCGACCGCTGTTGCGGCGGTTAAAGCAGGGGCGGCGGATTATCTTGCAAAACCTGCCGATGCCGATGATGTTATGAAAGCTTTATTGGCACTTAAAGACGATTTGCCAGAGCCGCCAGAAAACCCAATGTCTGCGGACCGCGTTCGTTGGGAACATATTCAGCGCGTTTATGAGCTTTGTGGTAATAATGTTTCGGAAACTGCGCGCCGCCTTAATATGCACCGCCGCACATTGCAGCGCATCCTTGCCAAGCGCGCGCCAAGATAAAATAAAACCTAAAGTTTTAGCAAAGGTTTTTTAATTTTTTCGGATTAAAAATCAAATCATATTTTTGATCCGGAGAAATCAATGAAACACCTTGGCTTTGCAATGCTTTTGGCATCATGTTTGTCTTTATCCGCGCTTGCCGAAGCGCCAATGGGGCATGGTGGTCATCCCAAAGCAAAAGCGACAAAAAAGGCTGAAGTTAAGCACGTTGAATCCAAGGCTGAACCGCAAAAACACGAAGAAGAAAAACACGAAGTTGCAAAACATGAAACTCATGCCGTTCATTGGGCATATAATGGCGAGCATGGCGCTGAACATTGGGGCGATATGGAAGGCAATGCAACTTGCAAACTTGGTAAAGTTCAATCACCAATCAATATAATGACAAGAAGCGTTGATAGTGCACCAATTTCGCCAATTCGCTTTAATTATGCAATGTCAAATGGCGAATTAATAAATAATGGCCACACATTACAGGTGAATTTTAAACCGGGTAATTCCATTGATGTTGATGGCACAAATTATGCCCTATTACAATTTCACTTCCACGCCCCAAGTGAGGAGGGGTTTGATAATATTCGCTATCCAATGGTTGCCCATTTCGTTCATAAGTCAGCCGAAGGCAGATTGGCGGTGGTTGCGCTTTTATTCACTGTTGGAAATGAAAACCCAATTTTAAAAAATGTTTTCGCCAAATTCCCAACCGAAGAAGGCCAAAAAGCCGATGTCCCAAATCTTGATTTAGGGCGAATTTTCAACGGCAACCAAAAATATTATAGCTTCATGGGATCCCTAACCACCCCGCCATGTTCCGAAGGCGTAAAATGGCACGTATTAAAAACCAGCCAAGAAATCTCCCTATCCCAATTAATAGACTTCAAAAGCCTTTATCCCGAAAACGCAAGGCCATTTCAACCGATTAATAATCGCGAAATTAGGGTAAGTGAGTAACTCACATTGCCTCGCAATATTCTGGCATTAGGCTTTCGACCCAATCAATAAAAACCTATATCTTACTACTTATTCGGCTCACTAATTCCAGTTAAAATAACGGGAATTTCACTATACTCATTGACCCATATTACCTTTAGCCCTAGAGCATTTGCATCTTTCTCCTCAAGAATTTGGGCTATTTTATTTAAGTCATCTCTATCTTTATCTAACTTAGGGCGTTTTTTGATTATAAAATGGGCCTCTTTATTTTCGGGGCTCTTTCTGGATGCAACGTCTAAAAGACGTCTAAGATTTGGATCGGTCAAACTTAGGCCAATAAAGAGACAAGTTGTCTGCGTATATTTGTTTAGTTGTACTAAGTTCGACCAGCTAAAAGGATCTACAAATTGTTCATGATATGCATCCTCGCTGAAAACTAACATAGTTGATTTTTCCAACTTGCCTTTTCTAGGCAGATATCCATGTACATGGTAAATCGGTATTTCGCTAGATTTGTGTCTAATTGACTCGCTGTAGATAGGTTTGTAGCTGATTCCTTCGGCTGAAATAGCAGATTCTAACAGGTCGTCAAAATTCAAGGTAATTATTGCCTCAAGTGGTTTACGATCTCTTTGTGGTTTTGCGAGTTTAACAATTGCTTCGATAAGTTTACTATTTCGTAGTTGAGTTTTGTAAAGATGTTCACGAACTTTAGTTGCAAAATCGTCACCTAGTGTGTTTTTTAAGTACTTCCCTATAATCAATGGAGACAAATCAATGTTTTGGGCTAAGCCTTCAGCGGCACCTTTCTGTAGTTGCAATTTATTATCTTTGTTAAGTTGACTAACCATTTCTTTGAGCAATTCTAGCAAGAGCACGTTCCAGCTTGGAATACCTGCCTCCACTGAAACACCTGCTCCGCAAACTAGGGTCAAATTGCCTTTAGAGTAAGCGTCCTCCAATGCATTTATAGCAAAAACATTCGACATCTCGCCGCTATTTTTGAGTGAGGTAGCGCTTATCTGGTCATCCCTGGATGTTCTACTTGTCAAGTTATCTATTCGAATACCAAGTGAAGGTAACTCTCTGTAGCTATCGGAAATGTCAAGAATATCTGTTTCAGAAAAAAAACTTGGTATTGCTGGGTTTTTAGTGAGTATAACTGGAATAACTGGTTTTATCTTAGTGGAGTAATTGGTAAGCGCAATAAATGAAACTTCTTCATAAAAAAACTTTGAATCTTCAACATCGTCAGTTAGTAATGCAACGAAAATATCCGCTAGATTAATTTGCTCATGAAGGTTTTCATATATATTAGAGCCAATCTTGTGATTGTAGGTTTTGTTTATTATTTCATGGTTGTTTTGCAATAAATATTCAGTTACTAATCTTATACGTTTCTGGTGCCTTGTTGAATGGTTGTATGATAGAAATATTTTAGCCATTTTTCTCTCTAAGCAATAATGCGGATTAATAATAATATATGTTTATTTGTTAGCTATTATTATAGCTTAGAATTTAATATAGCAAGTATTTGTGAAACAGTTTAGGAGTTCTATTTATTTATCCATAACGATTATTTTACTATTGAATGTGAAAGACATTTTCTTATCTGAATTATGCCCATCACTAAGAATGTGTATTGAATTTTACTATGAATTACGCATCAATGTCAGCCTCAAGCGCAAATTCTTGGATAAATTCGCGTCGCGGTTCAACCAATTCACCCATCAACCTTGTGAACATTGAATCCGCCGTGTCTTGGTGGTCGACACGTACTTGTAGTAGTGAGCGGGCGTTTTTGTCTAATGTGGTTTCCCATAATTGTTCGGCATTCATTTCACCCAAGCCTTTATAGCGTTGGATTGAAATACCTTTGCGACCCTGTGCGCGGATTGCCTCTAATAAATCTGATGGGCCTTTTACATCGGCGCGGAAGTCGCGGCGCATGAATGTTCCGCCGCCGTCATAAGTTTCGGAAATTGCCTTTGCACGCTCATTAAGGCGGTGGGCATCCGATGAAGCAAGAAGGTTATTATCAAGCAAAATCGCCTCTTTAACGCCGCGAACCATGCGAAATAATTTAAGGCCCTCTGGCAAGATTTCCGCTTCCCATTCATTTTCACCCTCTGCACCAATTGCGCGCATTTTATTTGCCGCTTTTTGTGCAATTTCAGGTGTAAGTTCGGGGGTTAATGCACCCGCCAATGAAACTTGTTCAAGTGCAAATACTGGAACGCGCGCGCTAAGGCGGGCAACGCCATTTTCAAATGCAATTGCATCTTTAACAACATTCAATAAATCTTGCCCCAAAATAACTTCACCAGTTCCAGTTTTGAATGAAGCTTCATTCGTTCCTTCATTGATAAGATATTCTTCAAGTGCGGCCTGATCTTTTAGATAGGATTCAGAACGCCCTTTTGCAGCCTTATAAAGTGGCGGCTGTGCAATATATAAATGCCCACGCTCGATTAATTCGGGCATTTGGCGGTAAAAGAATGTCAATAAAAGCGTGCGAATGTGTGCGCCGTCAACGTCCGCATCGGTCATAATAATGATTTTGTGATAACGTAATTTATCAGGGTTAAAATCATCACGCCCAATTGATGTTCCAAGGGCGGTGATTAAAGTTCCAATTTCTTGCGATGAAAGCATTTTATCAAAACGCGCGCGCTCAACGTTCAAAATTTTACCACGTAGCGGAAGAACGGCCTGAAAACCCCTATCACGGCCCTGTTTTGCCGAACCACCCGCTGAATCCCCTTCCACGATGAAAAGTTCGGATTTTGAAGGGTCACGTTCTTGGCAATCGGCAAGTTTGCCCGGCAGCGATGAAATATCAAGCGAGGTTTTACGACGCGCCAAATCACGTTGCTTGCGCACTGTTTCACGAACAATCGCAGCCTCGATAATTTTTTGCATTATCACCTTGGCCTCGGCTGGGTTTTCTTCGAACCAATTATTCAAAGTTTCGCCAATAATGCTTTCAACAACGGGGCGAACCTCAGAAGAAACCAATTTATCCTTGGTTTGGCTAGAGAATTTTGGATCAGGAACTTTGACCGAAAGCACACATGTAAGACCTTCACGCGCATCATCGCCCGAAATATCAACTTTTTCTTTCTGTTTTGTGCCCGATTTTTCGGAATAATTATTGATTGCGCGGGTTAATGCGCCACGAAAGCCAGCCAAATGGGTTCCGCCATCACGTTGCGGGATATTATTGGTAAAGCAAAGCGTGGTTTCGTGATAATGATCTTTGGACCATTGCAATGCCGCCTCAACGGTAATGCCGTCTTTCTCGCCTTTTACGTAAATTGGCGCTTCAATAAGGCTTGTGCGATCGCGGTCAATATGTTGAACGAATGCGCCAACACCACCTTCATAGAATAATTTGGTTTCAAATGGTTCTGCGCCGCGCAAATCATAAAACTCAACCATGAAGCCTGAATTTAGGAATGCCAATTCGCGCAATCTGTGAACCAAGGTTTTGCGGTCAAATTCAGTTTTGGTGAAAATGGTTGGTGAAGGCCAAAAGCGAACCGATGTGCCCTGCTTGCCATTGGCATCGCCAACAACTTTTAAGGGGGCAACAGTGTCACCAAGCGCAAATTCCATATAATGTTCTTTGCCGCCGCGCCAAATTGTAAGTCCAAGTTTGTCCGATAATGCGTTTACAACCGAAACACCAACGCCGTGAAGCCCGCCCGAAACCTTATATGAATTTTGGTCAAACTTACCGCCCGCATG
>CAZKYS010000057.1:0-15193 GCA_964557085.1 uncultured Caulobacteraceae bacterium | reverse complement strand
CTATCGCAGTATCGAAAACTGTGTTCTCTCCCCGCTCCAAAGTTCGTCCGAGTGATGCTTCGTATATTGTTTGAAGATGATTTTTTGCCGCATCTCGAATGCTTTTGTTTTCTTTCCCTCCAATGCTATCTTTTATATCTTCAAGTCGATAAATTTTATCAATAAAAGCTTTGGCGCTGGCCAACACAATATCTTGAGACAAGCGCTCGACTTTTGATAAGGGCAAATTTTTATCGTCATCAAAAGTATCGTTTTTAATAGCGTCAACAAGTTCTTTTGTATCATCGTCCTGTAAGATTGGATTATCTAATATTGAATTTTCATTTAGTTCAAAAGATGTATTAAGTTTTTTTGAAAAAGGAATCGGAGCAGATGTATAAACATATCCGTAATCAAACTTCTCTTCTTTAGAAAGTCTACCAGAGCGTCCTACTAAATTTTTAAAATTTAGCGCTCGCTCATTTTCTGTCTTACCTAAATGTCTATTATTAATAAGCCATACAATATCGAAAGGCATATTGATGCCTTGAGCTAAAGTGCTGGTCGCAAAACAGATAGTTGCATGACCGCTCCTAATGAAATCCTCAATTAAGAACCGCACTTCCAATGGAACTGACCCATGGTGAATAACAACGCCTTTTCTTAATAAATCTATCATTAATGACTTATGATCTGTTTTGTTTGCCCCCCAAATCTGTTCAATATTACTTATTATCTCTAAAGCCTTACTCTCAGAAACGTTTTTTAATTTCTCTATATATTCTGTGAATTCATTGATAAACTCTCCATTATAAATGGAGTTTTTAGAAACATAAACTAAAATTGATTTCCCATCTTTTAGTCCAAAATCTTTAAAAGGTTGAGGAAATTCTAAGGAATTTTGTATTCGGTGACCGTTCTCTATGTAAGGTGAAAAATAGTAGTCGTAGCCGTTTTTGTGCTTAAAGATACATATCCGACCAACGGAACCATGCGTATAAGATTGTGCATAGGATTCTTTTTGTGGAATGTTGTGTTTAGAAAATTGAGCTTGCGGGTTATCCACAAATGGATGAGCAAAAATTATTTTGGCGTTAGGAAAGTGTTTTTTAACGCGGCGGACAGTAACATCGAAAACTATGCCTCTTTGTGTATCTTCAGAAGTTTGAGCTTCATCAAAAAAGAATGTTTGGATATTTAGTTTATCTTTAATTTTATAGAGGTCTTTTGACCGCTCGGGAGTTAGAATGAAAATGCGCCTTAAATCGCGCTTAGTATAAACTAAATCTACAAATGAAGAGATCATAACATTTTTATTATCTCCAAATTTGTCGCGCAAAGTTTTGACGTACTCAGCAATAAGCGCTCTTGATGGAACAACAATTACAGCATCACCAGTAATTTCCGAGATTAAATCCCGAATAGAATAAGATTTTCCTGCGCTGGTAGGTGCAGAAATAGATGTAAATTGATTGTTATCTACTGCTCGACGTATGCTGGCTTGTACGGGCGTTAATGCAGCCCCGTACTTTTTCTGATGGTGTATCCCAAACTGAGACATCATAAACGAGTAAAGATTATCAGGCTCCTTTATTTTGTAGAAAAGCCCTAGTGCAGACAAAATCTTCTCTTCTATCTCTGCAAAAGCTTCAGGATGAAACTCTTTATAGAAGCTTAGAGTTTCGAGTGTTTGGGGGTCTTTTGGGCCCTGTTCATGCAATCTTTGTAAAATTATAGAGAGTTCGCCTGAAGCATTATCAGTATTCTTAATACTATGCAGATTCATGGGTAACTCCCACAATATAGATGTTTTTCGCTTTTTTAAGGTTTTGATATTCTAATGATTTTATAAGGGCACTCTGAAAGACGCTTAATGGGGTTTTCGCATTCATTGAAAAAGCAAGAACTACACCAAAATTTTGCTTCTTCAGATTATCAATAGCAGCTTCTTCAGCCCCAACTTCGGCAAGAAGAGGTCGGTCTCGGTAGTGTTTACCTTTTTCAATAAAGCCATCAGCTTGTCCCCCAGCGCCAGTACTGTCTCCCGTATTTCCTCCATATGGGTTCGAGGAGCTAGAAAATTTTGCTTCGCCAAAGTTGATTATTTTGTTTGGGCAGATTGTGTGGAAGTCAAATCCCTCATTTCCTTTAGCTTTTGGTTTCCAAAGTTCGGCGAGTGGGATTGATGTGTGTTTAAAAATTGCTTCCAGAGCCCGTGAGGCTCCCATAGAAACCATAATTTCTCCAAACTCACTAGAAATCGTATTATCTACAGAAGACTGAATAATCTGTATTAAAATCCCCGCAGTTTCCTCTACTGTTTGTTGATACGTAAGTCTCGAGCCAAAATCTAAATCCATAATCCATGAGCGATCTAAGACTTTATTAGACAGTTGTTCTGCTAACTTCACCAGATCTGAAATTTTGACATGACAAATAAAAACGTTCGGAGAACTGCTCCCTGTTATTTCTATAAATGCGGAGCCCCAGTTTAGATTCTTATGTTCAGCGCCATATGTTAAATCTGTTACCAAGTAATCCCCCAAAGAATATGTGGTGATAAAATAGAGTAAAGGCGATAAACGTGCAATATCCGTAAGGACTTAATCGGTTGTACATTTTATTGCCCATCTATTAGGGTTTTACCTCTCAGTTTGCTCCCCCGCCCCCATCACCGCATACCATATTTAATAACTCATAAGTTATTAAATATCGCCATTTTGATAATAATATATTATATTTGCATGAATTTTAAATGATAATTCTTGCAATATTAACCTTTATCCCTTAAATTGGGAATAGAGGAAAATGACATGAGCGCACTAGAAGACCTAAAACAGCATTTGAAGCAGGGCGAAGTATATAGACGCGCTGACATTGAAGCATGGTCAAGCGCGGTTGATCGCCACCTAAAACAATTAGTTGAAGACGGTTTATTGGTTAAATTATCTGGTGGCCTTTATCTTTGCCCAAAACCAACATCATTTGGTGTTGCACCCGCCGATGATGAAACGCTCGTTCGCGCGTTTCTAAAAGATCATCGCTTTATGCTTACATCACCAAATTTATATAATTCTTTGGGGCTAGGGACTACACAGCTTTATAATGAAACCGTGGTTTATAATCACAAGCGCCATGGGGTATTTAAATTGGGCGGTCGTAAGTTTCGCTTTGCAATGAAACCTTACTTTCCATCAAAACCAACAGAAGAATTTTTACTGGTAGATGCCGTGAACAACCTTTCTCAATTAGCGGAAGATAGCGAATTGGTATTAAAACAAGTGAGCAAGAAGGCGGCGCAAATGAACAAAGAAAAAGTTGCAAATGCCGTGCTGGAATATGGCGGCGTAAAAGCGAAGAAACTCTTTGCCAAATTACTACCAGAAGCTAGACTAAATTATGTCTGATAATGGATTCTTACATAGTCATTCTGAATTTAACGACCTAATCCGCATTGTTTCCGATCAAATGGGGATAGACCCCGCTTTAGTGGAAAAAGACTATTGGATTATGCATTGCTTGTATGGACTACAAACAATGGGCTTAAAGTTTGAACTTAAAGGCGGCACGTCATTGTCAAAAGGCTTAGGCCTAATACACCGCTTCTCCGAAGACATTGATATTCGCATTGAGCCACCAACCGAACGTAAGGTTAAAACAGGGCGAAACCACGATAAAGCAACCCATATCCAAAGCCGCAAGAATTTCTATGATTGGCTTGCG
Organism: uncultured Caulobacteraceae bacterium; assembly: GCA_964557085.1. Classification (GTDB taxonomy): domain Bacteria; phylum Pseudomonadota; class Alphaproteobacteria; order Caulobacterales; family Aquidulcibacteraceae; genus Pseudaquidulcibacter. Next base: position 11,491 of record CAZKYS010000057.1, on the reverse strand, counting down.
AGCGAGATTAAAATTGATGGGATTGAAAGTGTCATTCGTGACATTGAATTTGATGACGAGAAATATCGAAGCGGTGGTATTCGCCTAAATTACAAATCAACTACCAATCAAATCGCGGGTCTTAAAGACGGCATTTTATTGGAATTAGGTTTTGATGACATTACCCCAAATTTTCCAAGAACCATAAGTTCATGGGCGTATGATTTTGCAAAAGATAAAGTCGATATAATCGACAATAGGGCAAAGGATGTTGCCTGTTATCATGCTGGATATACTCTTGTAGAAAAGCTGCAAGCTATATCAACCAAATTCCGCAAGCAGCAAGAAGACGGAACAATGCCGAAAAATTTCATGCGACATTATTATGATGTTTATTGCCTATTGCAGGATAAAGATGTTTTGGCATTCATCGGAACAGACGAATATAAAGCCCATAAAGAACGTCGCTTTCCAAATGCGGACAATCAAAACATCTCGGAAAATGAGGCTTTCATTTTAAGCGAAGAAGCAACTTTCAAAATGTATGAAGCCGCATACAATTCTACCAGTGCGCTTTATTATAAGGAACAGCCAATTTTAAAAATTATAATTGGTGAAATTCGGCAGCTTTCAGAGCGCTTGTAAATTCAGTCTAAAAATAAGTCTGAGCCGCAAAAATCTTGCCTAAAAGCCGTTAAAAAAGCTTATCAATAATCGCTGCAGCCACAACAACTAACGACCCACCCGCCGCAAAAATCGCCCAATTTCGAGAATTTTTCGCATCGTTCGCCGCCTTGTTTGCCTCAATTATTTGCGCGGCTAGCAGCCTTGAAGTGCTAGCAATGATTTCCTCTGCGGCTTGATGCAATTGCTTCGTCAGATATTCTGCGGCCTGTGTGACAATGATTTCAGCGCGTCGATTTGTTTCGCTAAAGTGCAACGCATTTGCTGATGATAGCTGGTCTAAATGCTTTTCAAATGTCGTATTAATTGCATCAGTATATTTTGTTATCGCTTCTTCGTTTAGAGTTTTGTCTTGAATTGCCACTCCTTTTTCAGGTATTTTGGGGGGAGTTTTTTCGTCAATAACTTCGACAATTTCTAGCACTTCGTGGCTAGAATCTAATGCCTCAGGAGGAAAGAAAATTAAGTCTAATTGCTCAAATATTTCACGTTGAACCATCTTCAATCTTTGCTTAGAAAGGACGTAAAATTCCTCCGATTTAATGCCTTCTTCGAACGTCATTTTCAGAGCATTTTTTTTGAGTAAATCTGCCTTGAAATGGTCAGAATCCTGCTCTCTAATTTTGACAATCCCATGAATTTTTTCACGGTTATTTTCATATATTTTGAACCCCTCAAATGGCTTGCCGGCGACTTCAATCGGGCCAAAATATTCATTCAACCACACCACTATTTTCATATTAGACGGCAGTTTATTGCACAGTGTGACAAGGCCATTTATGGTGTCATCGAGCCTATCGCCACCAGCGATGACGGTATGCACGATCATCTCGGTTGTGCTTTCAGCAATTAAATTATCGAACCCATATTTAACAAAATGTTGCACTAACGGTTCGAAAATATCGGCTCCAGTATCTATGACTAAATTATAATTACGGGAAATCGCTTCTGTCCAAAACTTGTCAAATGCTGACGGGTTTAGGTGCCGATTTGCGTCAAGTATCTCGATAGGCTCAACTTTCAAACCGCCAAATTTAGCGAATGAATTTTCGGATTCGTCTGCGTCATAGGCGCGAAATTCTCTACCTTTCGCCTGAATATATTCAGCCATTATTGATGCGATATAGGTTTTTCCGACGTCATATTTAGCCTGCAAAATGAGGTTTATTGAGTTCATTTTCAACACTCCTATCAATAGACTTCGTCACGATTTTGCAAAGTTGGGCTATGGAAAAATGTGGTGCCTTTTTCCTGGGGAAGCACTTCAGAAGTCTCTTCTGCTGGTCTTGCGGTGGCCAATTTTTTGGGTGAATGAAGCGGTTTCAAAAGCTCCAATTCCTTCACATAATAGCAAAATTGACGATAGGAAATTTCGCCATTTGGGAAATATTTATCGTGAATGTCTTTAAGAAATTCGCGGGCTTCAATCATCGATTTGATGTCACTAAGCCTTGAATGAAATGCTACTCGAGGGCGGATTTTCTGTGCCATTAAATACTCCCAAACTATCTGAATTTGAGTGATTTTCGTGGAATTTTAAATTCATTCAAAAATATGCACTAAACCACCTAATAAAGCTCATTTCCGCAATTAACCGCCATAATCAGCAATTACGCAAATTGTTTCAATTATTTGGGGAATCGGGTCGAAATCTTGGGAATTTGTGGCAAATTGTAGGGCAAGATGTGTAATGTAGGCCTACAAATGGAATTTGCAGTTCCCATTACTTAGTAATGGTTATTCGCATTCTGCTCAACGCTTATCTTGCTTTGGCAAGATTGTAAAAGGCTGAAGACAATTTGCGAAGTGACAGTTTAATTTGCCAGAAGGGCGGTGGTTAGATGAAATCTGAAACAGTCAATCGGGAGAAAAGTTTGCGGGTTTATCTGAACGATAATGACCGTAAAATAATTGAGCAAAGGGCAAATGATAGCAACCTTTCGATTAGCGCATATATGCGCAAAGCTGGTCTTGGGCTTAGGCCAAGAAGTGCTCTTGATAGAGCTGCGGCGATCGAGCTTCTTAAAGTTAATGGCGACCTTGGGCGCTTGGGTGGGTTACTAAAACTCCGGCTTAGTGAAGGCGGTAGATACGATGCTGCGGACATTCGCGATGTGCTTAAAAAAATAGATAGCGCCATGGATGAAATTCGAAGAAAGGCGGCTTCAGTTTGATTGCTAAACGCGTTACCAAAAAAGTAAATACTTCAAGTATTTCAGTCTTGGCTGGATATATTGTTGGCCTTCCTGAAACGCGGCAACCACAAGATTGGCCGCCTTTGATAAATTATATCACAGACGCTGTGAGTGATGGCGCAAGGGTGGATTTTGTGAGGGTCACTAATTTGCCAAGTGATGAATTGCGTGACGCGGTTTTGGCAATGATGATTACCCAGGATATGAATACAAGGTCAAAGACCGATAAGACCTATCACATGATATTTTCTTTTCCCCATGGTGAAAGACCAAGTCGAGAAATCTTGAAAGATATTGAAGATAATTTAGTGGCTTCAATCGGGCTAAAAGAGCACCAAAGGATATCGGCGGCCCATGACGATAAAGAGCATTATCATGTCCATGTCGCTATCAATAAAGTGCATCCCAAAACCTTTAGGAATGTCGAGCCTTTTTACGATAAAAATGCCCTAATGCGGACATGTACTGAGCTTGAGAAAAAGCATGGGTTAATGATCACCAATCATGGTGAATTGGCGGAGGCGCAAACGCATAATCATGAGGCGAATTTTGAAAGTCAAAGTAACATTCAAAGTTTACATTCGTGGATAAATTCCAATGCCAAGGAACAATTAATTGAAGCATGTGCAACTTCAAGATCTTGGGAAGAATTTCACTCCAAAGCAAATGAGCTTGGGTTAGAGTTAAAATTGCGCGGGGCTGGGATTATTATAAAAGCGGTGGGGCAGGAAGTGGCTGTGAAAGCCAGTTCAATAGACCGAGGGCTATCGTTCAAATCTCTGACAAGCAAATTTGGTGAGTTCAAGCCGCCAGAAGCTCCTCAGAAGGGCGTGGCAATCAAAACCTACGCCAAGTCGCCTAAAATTGATAAAGCGCCCGTTGCCGCCTTGTTCGCGCAATTTCAAGCGCTAAGGGTGGAAGCAATCGCGAAACGGCGCGATGCTAAGGAGGACTTGCATAATAAGCGAGATACGGCGGCACAGGTCATCAAAACTGCATTTGAAACCAAGAGAACCCTAATTAAAACTAATCGCCTTTTAGGGCGTATAAATAAGAAATTGGGATATCAGAAGTTGGCGTTAGAACGCGCGCAAATTTGGCAAATTCATAAAAATACTTATGCCAAAGAAAAGAAGGAAATAGAGAACGCAATTCCATTGCCGACATGGTCTGAATTCCTTCAAACCGAAGTCAAAAATGGCAATGAAAAGGCGTTGGAAGCTTTGCGAACAAACGAACGAAATAATGATCGCTTTTCGCGTAATATTCTTGATTGCGACGGGGTAGCCAAGGCTAAGAATATTATTCTTAAAGATTTGAAGCCAATCGTTCGTAAGAATGGCGACGTAATTTATTTTGTAAAAGATGGCGGCAAAGTTCTTGATACAGGCAAAGCCGTCAATGTTGAGGCGGTTTCAACGGGTGCAGCATTTCTCTCTCTATCATTGGCACAGGAAAAGTTTGAGGGTAAGGCTTTGCGCATTAATGGAAATGATGCCTTTAAGCGTGAGATTGTTATGGTTGCGGCATCCAAAGATTTTAGGATTAGGTTTGCCGACAAAGCGATGAATGATGCGGTGGATATGCTTAAAGCTGAAAAATCAAAAGCTAAAGCACACCAATCCGAATTTTACCACACAAAATCAAAACCTATAAATCGTAAAATAAAACCAGTAAAGCGAGGTCGCTAATTACTTGGCCTAATTTTTGCGTTGTTCTTCATAATTTTCTTTTTTGAATTGGAATGAAGCAGATATGTAAATTGGAGGCAAAGTATGGCAGCACATAATGAAAAGCCAAAATCTTCATTTGGAGCCCTAATCGGCATACCATTGTTGCTCACCTATCTTTTGCTTTGCAATTCATACGCTACCCAATATCTCGCCGAAAAATTAGGCCACCAATCTACTCTTGGAAATCATATTTGGCACCAATTTTATTTTCCATTCAATTGGCTGATTTGGGCTTTTAAATTTGGTACTCAACATCAAAAGCTCTTCACTGTTGTTGAATTATATTTGGCGTTAGCCTTGATAGCTGGTTTTGTTACCTATGCGTTGTCTATGGGGCTGAATTCCAGAAAGCCGCGTCAGCATGATGGAATTCATGGAACTGCACATTGGGCAGATGAGAAGGAAGTTAAGGCAACTGGCTTATTAAATTCCAATGGCGGTGTTTATGTTGGAGGTTGGACCGATAAAAAAGGTAATATAAATTATCTTCGCCATAATGGCCCTGAGCATGTATTGCTTCTTGCACCCACTCGTTCGGGTAAAGGTGTAAGCCTAATCGTGCCGACATTATTAAGTTGGGGTGAAAGTTGCGTTGTTCTTGATAGCAAGGGTGAACTTTTCAATATGAGCGCTGGATGGCGTGCGCAACATGCCAATAATGTTGTCATTAGGTTTGACCCAGCTTCGGCAGAAGCTGGTGCAGGCTATAACCCACTTGATTGCATTCGTTTTGAAACCAAGAATGAAATTGGTGATGTCCAAAATACAATGAATATTTTGGTGGATCCCGATGGCAAAGGATTAAATGACCATTGGTCAAAAACTGCCCACGCTTTTCTGGTTGGCGTTGTTTTGCATGAATATTACCAAGCCAAGCGCAAAGGCAAAATGGTCAATCTCGCTGATGTAGCATTAGCACTTTCAGACCCTTCGCGTTCAATCGACGAATATTATTCGCAAATGCTTTTCAATCAGCATTTGGTTGGGAAGGTCGCAATTGTTCCAAAAGATCCCGATAACAAAATTGAAATGCAGCAATGGCAGGAATATTATGGAAAAAATGTTCACATTGGCGTGGCTGCGGCAGCTCGGGACATGCTTAATCGCCATGAAGAAGAGCGCGGTTCAGTTTTGTCAACCGCAATGTCTTATTTGGCATTATATCGCGACCCATTAATTGCCGCCAATATTAGTCGTAGTGATTTTCAAATTGAAGATTTGATGGATGCTGAAAAACCGCATAGTCTTTATCTGGTCATTCGTCAGGAAGATAAGGATCGCCTAAAGCCATTAATTAGAATGATATTAAATCAAATCGTTCGCGTGCTTTTGCGCCCGGAGTTAAAATTTCAAAATGGCAAACCATTAGCATCGCATAAGCATCGACTATTATTGATGCTTGATGAGTTTCCTTCCTATGGGCGGCTCGAAGTATTTCAAGAATCTTTGGCCTTTATCGCGGGCTATGGCATTAAAGCCTATATTGTTTGCCAAGATATGGCGCAACTTAGAAGTCGCGAAACCGGCTACGGCACTGATGAAACTATCACTGCCAATTGCCATGTTAGAATTGCATTTGCGCCAAACAGGCTGGAGACAGCAGAATGGCTAAGTGGCATGAGTGGCACCATGACCGTCATCAAAGAAGACTTCACCACGTCGGGTGCGCGGTTTGGAGTAGTGCTTCAAAATGTTAATCGCGCCTATCACGAATTATCAAGGCCACTATTAACGGTGGATGAAGCATTAAGGCTTAAAGCCCCACGGAAAGACGCGCGTGACCAAATTGTTGAAGCAGGCGAAGTTTTAGTTTTTGTGGCGGGTCATGCACCGATTAAGGGCACGCAAACTCTCTATTTTCAAGATCCGATATTTTCACTAAGGGCAAAAATTGAGCCGCCTATTAAAGTGGTGAAAAATCTAAGTTCTTCAAACCGAGGAACTTCATTTGAAAGTTTCAAAGTCGATTTTCGCAAAGGGATTTGAATATGTTAGAAGCTCTTATTGCGCAATGCGCATATAATACCCATCCAGATACGGTTCGCGCTATTATCCAAGTTGAGAGTGCTGGAAATCCTTATGCAATAGGGGTTAATTTTGGCGGAAGTAATAATAAAAGGCCAACAAATGCCGCAGAAGCTGGACAGATTGCAAGGAAACTAATTGCCAAAGGCAAGAATATAGATATGGGATTAATGCAGATTAATAGCGCAAGTATGAGAAGATTTGGGCTTAGTCCAGAAGCAATGTTTGATCCATGCACTAATATACGTGTTGGCACTAAAATATTATCTATAAATTATTCCCAAGCCGTTGAAATTTATGGACCAGGTGAAAATGCATTAAGGGCGGCTCTTTCAGCTTATAATACTGGCAATATGGTTAAAGGCTTTCGTAATGGATATGTCGCTAAATATTATAAAGGTGGGAATATTGCAAAATTATCTAAAACTCAGCAAGTTGCCATTGAAACGGCTAATGTTACATTAAGTGCGCCGCCCACTGAAAATTTCAAAGAAATATTGGTTGAGGAGCTTGATCCATATCGTTCAGAGACCTCAGTTTACTCTCGGAAATAATTATTATTTTCCGATAATATAAATAAACCTTGATATTTGTCACTGTTTGATGTATGTATTCAATCTGTACAAAGGATGTTTCAAGTGGCGCGTTTGGCAATAAAAGATAGTGAGAGATTGTCGCTTCGAGTTAGCTCGGAGGATAAGTCGTTACTTATGCGTGCAGTTGCATATTCGCGAACCAATTTAACTGAATTCATGATGAACCAATCTTTGAACGCGGCAAAAGCAATCGTAGAGCAGGAAGAGAGAATTGCTTTATCTACTCGTGATAGTTTGATTGTATTAGATGCTCTGGAAAACCCACCCAAACCAAATGCCAAATTGCTTGCAGCAGCACGTGCATTACCTAAATCATAATGTTAGTCTCTGATTGGCATGAAGAGCCTATTTCCAAAAGTCATAATCGTGCAGAATTTGATTGCGGTGATGATGCGTTAAATGAATTCATTCGCCAACATGCACGCAAATCCCATGAAAAAGGTGGCTCGAAAACATTTTGTGCCATTTCAAATGCAACTCCAAATCAAATATTGGGTTTTTACTCTTTAAGTCCTGCATCGATAGAATTTTCAAAAGCCCCTGAAATCATAAAGCGTGGATTAGCGAAATATGAGGTTCCATTATTTCGATTAGGAAGATTGGCAGTTGATATAAGGTTGCAGGGGCAAGGCTTAGGTGGCCAGTTGCTTGTAGCGGCAGGGAAAAGATGCTTGCTTGCAGCGCAGTCAGTTGGCGGTGTTGGGCTTTTGATTGACGCCAAAAATGCTGGGGTTAAATCTTGGTATGAGGCATATGGCGCAATTGGATTAGCAGATGAAGAATTGTCATTAATCTTGCCTATGGCAACTATTGCGGACGTTCTAAAACAGGCAGGACAGATTTGACCTTATCTTGATGGTTCTCATTTTTCAACTGGACTTATAATAAAATCCTTAGTCACACTAATATTAAACCTGTATCCTGGACGAATTTGTAATGTGGGTTGCACTCTGATATTGCGCCCAATGACTTGGCTTCCTGCTTGACCTAATTGTTGACCTATTGCCCCTGCTATGGTTTGCCCTGAATTAATATTCTGCCCATTTGTGGCTTGCGGTTGCGATACTTGAACGCCAGCCGAGAAGATTGACATTAAAAGTGCAGAACCAAATGTTTTTGCAAAATGATTATTTACTTTATCATTAAATCCAGCATATCCACTTTGGTCAGACGCTGGCATCAAGTCTAAATTAAGTGATGCACCATCTGAAAAGATAATCCTATTCCAAGCAATCAGAACACGGTTTTGTCCTGTTGTGACGGCATTATCATAAATACCGACTAGTCTTGCACCTTGTGGAATAAGTAGATGTTTGCCTGTGGCGCTATCATAAACATTTTCAGAGACCTGCCCAATAATTTGACCAGGTAAATCTGAATTTATCCCGCTAATCATTATAGCAGGAATTATAGAACCAGCCTTTAATTCATATATTGATATTGCAGGCGTTTTCATCGCATTAGAATAATTAGAATAAATATTTCTTTGTTGTAGAAAGCCGCGTTTGGCACTTTGGCCATTAAATTCAGCATCATTATCACCGCCAGAATTAGAGCCATTGTTTGCAATTAAGCCTGCCATGTTCACAGGATTATTGGCAAAAGAACCGCCAATTTCAATTCCTGTATTTTGGCTTGATGGGGAATTATTATTTTGCTTTGATTGAATTGTAGTTGGTGAGTTAAGAGCAGCCATTAAAGCACTTTCGCGTCTTTGATTGGCAGAAATTTGCTTTTGTTTATAATTAGCCCATTGTTCAGCATAAGGGGAAGCAGGCACACTATTATTCTCAATAGGCATTGGAGGCGGTGATTGTGAATTGTTTATTGAAGGAACTTGGCTGGTGCTTTCGTCATAGGGCGTTATTATTTCATTAGTTGGAGTACCAGCCAATATGCTAGTATTTTGTTCTTGCGCTATCTCTCTTGGGGGTGATGCAGTTTGGGAAGCTTTAAGAGACGTATCACTTTTCTTATATTGCTGATTGCCACGTGCAATGGTTGCATACATTAATAAAGCAACAACTGAAATACCAAGGCCTATAGCAATATGTTTAGGAACATTATTCAATCGGCGAACCCCTATGCCTCTTGTCGGCAAACGTCCTAATAGTGATGGGGAGGCTTCAGGTGGGTCGAGTTTTTGATTATTATTCATTTTAAAATCCTTACACTTAATGGTGAAATAGGAATAATTGAATTAGCTTCGCCTTTAGCAAAAAGCTTTGAAACCTCTTGTTCTTTGGTCTGAATTTTAATGAGAATTTTATCGTCGATTTCACTAACCAAATAGGATGAACTCAAAACAGAATTATTATTCTCATTGGTAACATTTAGACCATTAGATTTTAATTTTTCAATTATATTAGAATTTATTACATCAAAATTATTTGATTTATCTATGTTTGAAATCCTAATTCTTTGGGTGTTTTCAGATTTCGCTTCTTCAATTATCCAATCTGCTATTGCCGATGAAATATAATCACTATGCTCAAGAATTGAAGGCGAAAATTTTGGCTTTTCAAAACTATCTTTAAAAGAATTAATTGTGGTGCAGCCACCAAATGAAAGGCTTAGCATTAGTAAAATGAAATTATATTTTATCATTTCTATTCCTTTCTTGCGATAGTTACTTTGGTTTGTTTATTGCCAGTGCCGCCAATTAGTTCAGCATTATCGAAGATTTTATCTATGATATATCGGGTTCCGATAATCCTATAATTTACCAATTGCTCTTGGCTATTATCATCTAAAACTAGTAGAGCTGGCGCTTCTGTGGTTTTGATAGCTTCAGGAAATTCAATATAAGTTTTTAAATTATCATTATAAATTCTAATTGGTCGCCATTTTGGCTTATCGCCTGAAATCACATAATTAAAATTCAATGGATTTTGCGTTGGCTTGTGAATATCTTGTGAACTTGCAAATCTTAATCTGTAATTTCGCCATTGCTCTTGATTATCTTCTGAATAAGTGAAGGAAATACGCGCCATATAATCTGTGCGCCGACTTACTAATTTCAATACATAAGTGCGTCGATCCGTTGTGATTATGGCGTTGGTTTGCAATGCAGCATCAGTTGGTTTTACAATGACGTGGGTGGTTGTGTTCATTCCTGAGCCGCTAGTGGCTGGACTTAATTTCCAGCGCACGGCATCGCCAACATTAATATCATTTACTATTTCACCCGCCTGCAAAGTGATATCGCATACGATTAAAGGTGCGCAGACAATCGACGGCATAGTTTCCCCAAATGGAAACACGATAACGCCTTCATCACCGCGCGTTGGCATGACTTGATTGTTCGAGAAACTTTTAGCAATTGCCATACCTGCATTTTCACGATGGGTAAGTGTGGCGTTCTTGCCCGACATTAAATTGGCAGGTGGCGGCGGAACCGATTTGCGCTCAATTGCCACTTTTTCGGTGACTACGCTATCTGGCGCTGGTGGAAGCGGGTTGATAATTGGGGTATTTGCAATACTTGCTTGGGCTCCAATTGCTGGAACTTGCATTGGTGAATTGGATTTTGGTTTCGACTTTGTCGCGACCTTCGAAAGTGTTTTTGCTTGTTTTCGATCACTAGATTTGTGGTTTGGATTTGCAGCCTTTGCTTCAGCATTAGTGAAAGCCATTAAGGCGCACAGTGAAATTGCGAGAATATATTTATTTTTCATGACGGCCTCCTAAATTCTTTGTGACCAGCTAATAGCGTTTATGATTATGCCCATTGGATTGATTAGGGCATGGGCTTCTTCGGTTGGCGGGACGATTGAAATGCCGACTTGGGCTTGCCAATTAGTATTGCTTAAAACACGCCCGTCACGTTCGCGAATTTCTTCGCGCCATTCAACGCGGTAAGAATCCTTGGTGATTGGGAGAACCGATTCAACTGAGATTGAGACACTTTCAGTTTTTGCGCGCTCAAATGGCTGAAATGTAGTATGAAAATCCGCCAATGTGCGAAATGCAGGAGTATTATTACCAACCAAAGCATAGGCATCATTAACCGCCTTATTTTCGGCGGCAGCATCGAAATAGACACTACGAGCATTGGTAATCCAATTGGCAAGTTGGGCACGAATTACTCTTGTATCTGGAATTGCTGCTTTATCGGCAACTCCCACTCCAACTGTTGCACCCAATTTATCGACTTCAACTACATAGGGGGTGATTTTACTTTGGGCGCCAACCCAAGCTAGACCGCCGCAAGCAAGGCCTGCCACAGCCAATGATGCAATCGCGGCGATTTGCCAATTCCTTGTTTGCGAAATGTAAG